>JBOHFJ010000484.1:0-2929 GCA_050699655.1 Pseudonocardiaceae bacterium | reverse complement strand
GCGCTTGGCGGGCCACCCGCTGCGCTTTGCTGAGCATCCCGACTGGTAAACCCGAGCTTTCGATGTTCCCGCTAGGTAGGTTGGCGGGCGCTGGGTGGGGTACTCCGCTGACATGCTGGGAAGCAGTGACGTGGGAACACCGGATGCGGTGGTCATCGGCGCGGGCCCCAACGGGCTGGTCGCCGCCAATGTGCTCGCCGATGCGGGTTGGCGGGTCGTGGTGTGCGAGGAACAGCCAGAGCCGGGTGGCGGGGTGCGCAGCGGGGCGGGCCCGGCGGAGGGTTTCGTTTACGATCATTGCAGCGCGTTCTACCCGATGACCGCCGCGTCCCGGGTGTTTCAGTCGCTGGAATTGGAACGGTACGGGCTGAGTTGGTCACACGCCACAAACGTGCTTGCTCATCCGTTGCTCGATGGGCGGGCCGCGGTGCTGTCCCGCGATGTGGAGCGCACGGCCGCCGGGGTGGACAAACTGGGTACCGGCGATGGCGCGGCGTGGCGGCGCCTGCATCAGTTGTGGGAGGAGATTGGGCCAGCGCTGTTGGACGCGTTGTTCGTCCCTTTTCCGCCGGTCCGTTCCGGTTTGCGGTTGGCGGCGACATTGCGGGCACGGGGACTGTTGCGGTTTATGCGGTTCGGGTTGCTGCCGGTGCGCAAACTGGCCGAGGAGGAGTTCTCTGGACCGGGCTCATTGTTGCTGGCAGGATGTGCGCTGCATGCGGACCTGATGCCGGAATCCCCGGCGAGTTCCCTGTATGGATGGTTGATGGCCATGCTCGGCCACCAGTACGGGTGGCCAGTGCCCGAAGGCGGTTCTGGGGAGCTCACCGCCGCTCTGGTGCGGAGACTGAAAGAACGGGGGGGCTCGCTGCGGTGTGGGGACGCGGTGCGTCAGGTCGTGGTTCGCCGCGGCCGAGCGGTGGCGGTGCGCACCGCATCAGGCACGGAGATCCCGGCCCGCCATGCGGTATTGGCGGCCATGGCAGCTACCCATCTATATGGTGGCCTGGTTGACTGGGATCATCTGCCGCCGCGGTTGCGCGAGGATCTGCGCCGCTTCCAGTGGGATTACTCGACTTTCAAGGTGGACTGGGCGCTGCGCCGACCGGTGCCGTGGCAGGCGGCCGGCGTGGCGGGGGCGGGGACCGTGCATCTCGCCGCGAGCCTGGACGAGATGAGTGACTACACCGCCCAGATCGCCACCGGGCGAGTGCCGCAGCGCCCGTTCCTGTTGATGGGACAGATGACCACGGCTGATCCATGCCGGTCCCCGGAAGGCACCGAGTCACTGTGGGCCTACACCCACCTGCCGCGTCAGGTGCGCGGGGATGCCGGCGGGGATCTCACCGGGTGCTGGGACGAGCGCGAGCGGGAGAGCTTCGCCGACCGCCTGGAGGCGCAGATCGAGCGTTTCGCCCCAGGGTGGCGCGAGCTGGTGATCGCGCGCCGGATCACCGCGCCGTGGCAGTTTCAGGACAGCAACGCCAACCTCGTCGGCGGCGCCATCAACGGCGGCACCACCGCGGTGCACCAGCAGCTGGTGTTCCGGCCGACGCCGGGACTGGGGCGCCCGGAGACTCCGATCGCCGGGCTGTATCTGGCGTCGTCCTCCGCGCATCCTGGCGGGGCCGTGCATGGTGCCTGCGGCGCCAACGCGGCCCGCACCGCGCTGCGCGGTGCCCGGGCTCACGCGCAGCGCTTCGCCGCGGCGGGCGTCCGGCTCGCCATCGGTCCCTGAGCTCGCCATCGGTCCCTGAACCTGCGGGATCAGCGCGGATGGCGCTCCCGGACCACCCGGGCCAGCGAACGAACCATGCGCTGGTTGCGGAAACGCAACAGGACTTCCACTCCGGCCCAATGCAACCGGGCCCCCGGGCCAGTCAGCGGGTGCTCATCGACGATCACCACAGTGTGGTCCTCCCCCCACGGCAGCAATTCGAACGACACCCGGGCGCTTCCCAGCTGACCGGCGTTCGCCTCCAGCTCCAGCCGGCGCTCCGGGTCCACCAGCCGAACCGTGGTGACATCCTCCACCGTCCACCGGCCGACGCTCAGGACGTAGCGCAACCGCGAGCCCTGCGCCGGCCAGTCGGTATCCACGTCACGAATGTGCCGCGTCCCCACCACCCACTCCGCATACGACCAGCCGTCGCTGAGCACGCTCCACACCTGCTTGGGGTCCCGATCGACCAGCACATTCAACACAGCCATGCCACGGAATACCCCTGACTCTCAGGGTCCAATCCACCCGCAAGCACCAGGTCAACGCTAGAGTTGAAGCCCTGGGTACGGAGGCGCCGGACATGCCCAGCGATATACACAGCGTCGGGGCGGTCCTGTTTCTCGTCATCCTGGCCGTGGTGGTGGCCACCTTCGCCCGGCGGCTGCGTGTTCCGGCACCTTCACTGCTGGTCATCGCCGGGGTGATCGTCGCCCTGCTGCCCGGCGTGCCCGCCGTCGCGGTCACGCCGGATGCGGTGAGTTTGGTGGTGCTGCCGCCGCTGCTGTTCGCCGCTGGTGAGGAACTGCCCTGGCGCGACCTGCGGGCGGTGTGGCGACCGGTCACCGCGCTGGCCGTGGGGCTGGTGGGAGTCTCCGCCGCCGCCGCCGGCGCCCTCGCCATCGCGCTCACCCCGCTGCCGGTGGGGATGGCCTTCGTGCTGGGGGCCGTGCTGGCCAGCACCGACCCGGTGGCGGTGGCCGCACTGGCGCGGCGGTTGTCCCTGCCACCACGGGTGCAGGCGCTGGTGCAGGCCGAGAGCCTGTTCAACGACGCGACGAGCCTGCTGCTGTTCCGGGTGGCGCTGTCTGTGGTCAATACCGGGGTCATCGCCGGCGGCGCGTTCTCCTGGGGACGCACCCTGGCTGAGTTCGCTCTGCTGGCCGGCGCCTGATCAGGTAGGCGCCGCCATCGCCGGTGGCGCCTACC
>JBOHFJ010000483.1:0-2952 GCA_050699655.1 Pseudonocardiaceae bacterium | reverse complement strand
TCAGCGATGCGCTGGACGCCGCGCACTTCACTCACCTGCCCCCACAGCAGTCGCTGCTGATCCCGGACTCGCCATGACGTACCAGGTCACCCACCGCACCGAGTACCGCTACTCCTCGCCGGTGTCCTCGAGCTTCGGCGAGATCGTCATGCTGCCGCGCGATCTGCCCGGCCAGGTGTGCGTGCGCAGCCAGCTCACGATCGAGCCGCCGCCGCAGGACCTGCGTGAGCGGCTCGACTTCTTCGGCAACCGGACCGCGTACTTCGCCCTGCTGACCCCGCACACCCGGCTGTCCGTCACCGTGACGAGCCTGGTGCGGGTCAACGGGCGGCGCGTGGAGCTGGCAGAGGCCGGTGAGACCCCGTGGGAGCGGGTCCGTGACCGCATCCACACCAGCCCCGATGCCGAGGTGTTCGACGCCGCTGTGTTCGACGCCCGCCAGTTTGTGCTTGACTCGCCGCTGGTGACGACTTCCGAACAGCTCGCGGAGTACGCGGCGCCGTCGTTTCCCCCCGGAGCGCCGATACTGGCCGCGCTCAGCGATCTGACGTCGCGGATTTACCGGGAATTCCACTTCGCCCCGGGCGCCACCGACGTCAAGACGACGATCGAGGAGGTGCTCAAACGCCGGGCCGGGGTGTGCCAGGACTTCGCGCACGTCGCGATCGGCTGCCTGCGCTCGCTCGGGCTGGCCGCCCGTTATGTCAGCGGGTACCTGGAGACCAGGCCGCCACCGGGGAAGGCGCGGGTGGCTGGCGCCGACGTGTCACACGCCTGGGCGTCGGTCTTCGTGTCTGACGCCGGCTGGGTCGACATCGACCCCACCAACGACCAACTGGTCAACGACCGCTATGTCACGACCGCCTGGGGCCGCGACTACACGGACGTGCCCCCCCTCAAGGGCGTGATCTTCACCCAGGCCGAGAAACACGACCTGCGCGTGACCGTCGACGTCGTGCCAGTGGAATGAAAAGGCACCCACCGGGTCGGGTCGCCCGCGCGCTACTGCGCTCGCCGGCACGGCTCTACGACTGGCACTGCGGATGGCTGCTCGGTCATCGGTTCCTTCGCCTGACGCACGTCGGCCGCAAATCCGGCCGTCGATACCAGACCATGCTGGAGGTGATCGGGACTGGACCGGCGGCTGGCGAGTTCCTGGTCGTTGCCGGTCTGGGCCATGCGGCGGATTGGTATCGTAACCTACGAGCCACGCCAGCTGTGGAGATCGCCATCGGCCGCAGCCGGTTCCGGCCTGCCCACCGCACCCTCGACGTCAAGGAGGCCATCGCCGCCCTCGCAGATTACGAACGCCGCAACCGTTGGGCCATGCCCGTCATCCGGCGAATGGTGAGTTGGCTGGTCGGTTGGCGCTACGACGGCACTGACCCCGCTCGACAACGGCTCGGGCGCGAGCTGCCCATCGTGGCGTTTCGACCCGCCCACGAGGAGTGAAGGTGCACAGACGGGTCTGGGAGTCGCGCTCAGCGTACGCGCACGGTCTGCGCGCGCCAGCGTCGCCCGACCTGTCCCGGCACCAGTCTCCAGAAACGCGTCCCGGCGCCCCGAGCGCGCGGACATCGGCGTAGAGGGCCTCCGGGTAGCCAGGACGCCACCGGTCATACAGCTCGGCGACACGCCCGAAGCTCAGTGCGCGTAGCGCTCGCTCGTCATCTATCCCGCCTCGAACTTACTCGCCCGCTCCGCTCCCGCGTTGTCGGGTCCACCGAACGTTGGCTTGAGGTGAACAACCGGGATCTTCACGTGGGATCGTTCTTCGACGATGCGCAGGTTCGATCCGCGGCAAGGGTGGTCGTCGTCGGGCCCACCGTCGCCGAAACCCTCTTCGGCGACGCGGCGTCAGCGCTAGGCAAGACAATCCGGATCAACCACCAGGATTTCAGGGTGGTCGGGGTCATGCAGTCGGCTGGACAGCCGGGAGATAACGATGTGGCCATGCCACTCAACGCCGCACGACGTTATATTTTTGGCGGTGGCGACATCGAATCCATCGTGTTGGCCGGTCTTGGCGGGTTGATCGGCGTCGGCGTCGGGCTGTCTTACCTTGGCGCCACCGTCGCTCACGCTTTCGGCCCGACCATCGGTACCTTCGCACCCGCTGTGACTATTCCCTCTGTGGCGCTCTCCTTCGGGATCAGTCTCGTAATCGGACTCGTCGCCGGTGGGTACCCAGCCAACCGAGCTGCGCGGTTACGACCTGTCGAAGCCCTCAGATATGAATGATACGGCCCCAGTAGGGCTTTCGACGGTTGTCCGGTGATCGATCTCAGGACATGAGCAACTCGATCCGGGTGACGATGTCCGTGGGTGCGGGCTGACCGGCGATCTCGTCGTGTACCTCGCTTGCGGCGTCGCGGAAGCCGGGTTCGGTCAGCAGTCGTTCGAGCCCGTCGCGCACGGCCTCGGGGGTGACGTTCGCCGGGTCGAGCCGGATGCCGACATCCCGGTCGGCCAGTATCGCGGCGTTCACCGGTTGATCGGCGTTGTGCGGGATGACAACGTGCGGGACGCCGCTGGCGAGAGCGGTCATCGAGGTACCCGCGCCCGCGTGGTGCACGATCACCGCGCAGTTGGGCAGCAGCGCGCTCAACGGCATCCAGCCAACCGAGCGCACGTTGTCCGGCAGCTCGCCCACCGAGGGCAGCTCGACGTTGCCGAGCGCGAGCACGATCTCGACCTCCATATCGGCGAGGGTCGCGAGCAGCTTGGTTAACACGCTGAGGCCGCCGGAGCGCGGCAGCACGCTGCCCATCGTCAGCGCGACTCTGGGGCGAGGCGGTTTCACCAGCGCCCAGTCCGGGATCAGCATGCTCTCGTTGTACGGCACGTAGCGCATGAGCCACTGCGACGGTGTTTCCCGGCCCCCGAGACTCGGCGGACGGATGTCGATGGTCGTGGCGGGTTCGAGCGGCGGGCGCGGCAGGCCGAGCCGGG
>JBOHFJ010000482.1:0-2970 GCA_050699655.1 Pseudonocardiaceae bacterium | reverse complement strand
TTGTCGACCAGCAGTACCCGCGGCGGGCGGCTGGTGGCCTTGACGACCGAGTCCAGGAACGTCTCGAGCGTGTCGCCAGGCGAGTAGGTGACTGTGATGACAGCCAGTTCCTCGCCAAATTTACTGCCATCTGAAATAGCCGGGGGCACGGCGCTCGATTGTGCACCCCGGCGCGCCAAGGACTTCTCCTGGGCACCTAGCGGGACCGTCGGCGCAGCGCGGCATGGCGGTAGGCCTCGCGGTGACGCGCCGCGCTCACCGTCCAGGAGAAGTCCTTGGCGCGCCGCTGCCCGGCGGCTGAGAGCTCCGCCCGGCGGGCTGGGTCATCGAGAAGCCCGACGAGCCCGGCGGCGATGTCCTCGGCGGCGATGCCGCAGTAGGCCACCGCGTCGCCACCCACCTCGGGAATCGCGAGCCGCCGGGTGGTCAGCACCGCGGCCCCGGTGGCCATCGCCTCCAGCACCGGCAGCCCGAATCCCTCTCCCAGCGATGGGTAGGCCACCACCGCCGCGCCACCGAGAAACCCGGACAGCTCCGCCAGCGGCAGGTAGCCGGCCCGGATCACCGGAACCCGATGCGCCGCGGCCCGCAGCTCACGCTCCACCCAGCTGTCCCAGCCCGGCGGCCCGGCCAGCACCAGGATCGGCGGATCGGGCCGGCCGGCACAGGCTTGACTGGCAAGGGCCTGGCTCGCAAGGGCGAACCCCCGGATCAGCGCCGGCACGTTCTTGCGCGGCTCGAGCGCACCGAGAAAAGCCACATAGGGGCTCCCGCCCAGGCCCAGGCGGTGCCGGACTACAGCGATCTCCTCCGGCGAAGGCGGGTGGAAACGGTCGGCGTCCACCCCGTGGTGCACCACGTGCAGGCTGCTCAGGTCAGCGTCGGCGACGCGCCCCAGCTCGCGGGCCGTCGACTCACTGGGCACCACGCACACGTCGGCCCGGCGCAGCGAGGTCCGCGTCCAGGCGCGGAAGAAGCGCGCCTTGACTGGCGAGTGCACCCTCGGGTCGGTGAAGAAGGTGGCGTCGTGCAGCGTGACAACCGTGGCCACCTGAGTCGCCACTTGGGCGGCCAGCGGCATCGTGTAGTGCGGGCAGTGCAGCACTTCGATCCGCGCCCGCCGCAGCAGCCAGGGCAGCCTGGTCTGCTCCCAGGTCAGCCGCGCGGTCCGGGTGACGAGCCGCTCCCTGGCGGGCAGCACGTCGGCGTGCGGGGCCAGCGCGCCGTAGTGCTCGGCGTCCCTGGGCTGGCACACCACCATGGGCGCGGCACCGCCGGCGTCCAGCCCCGCGACTAGGCAGTCCACATAGCGACCGACGCCACCGCGGGCGGCCGGCACCGCCGTCGCGTCGATGAGCACCCGCGGCTCGGTGACCACGCGGGGATCTTACGACGACACGGACGGTGACGGCGTAGCCGCCCTGGACGATCATGACAAACTGCCCACGGAAACGCCAGCAGAGCCGCATCACGCTGCGCGTGAATCACCCGACGAGTAGATCGGCCGCTTCCTGCTGGACGCAGTGCCATGCCTGCTCGACATGGTGCAGTTCGGTGTACGTCCCGCCGGTGGCGAAGCGGAGCGATACTAGATCGTCGATCTTTGTGTGCGTGAGAAAAGTGATGCCTGTGGCGTTCACCCTGGCCAGCAGGTCGAAGTTCGCCTGGTTCGCCGCCGTGACACCGCGGCCGACGCGCAGCCGGAAGCAGACTAGCGAGAGCCGTTGCGGTGCGGTCAGCTCGAAGCGGTCATCGTCGGTGATCCACCGGGTCAGTTGCTGGGCATGCCCGATTCCCCGCTCGATGTGGGCCCGCAGCCCGGTCATGCCGTACCAACGCATGACCGCCCAGAGTTTGAGGGCTCGGAACCGGCGGCCCAGGGGGATCTGCCAGTCCCGGTAGTCGGTAACCCGGCCCGAGTCCGAGGCTTTGTTACGCAGGAATTCGGGCAGGACAGACAAAGCGCCGGTCAGCGCGGCCCGGTCGGCGACCCAGAAGGTGTCGCAGTCGAAGTTGGTGAGCAGCCACTTGTGCGGGTTGGTGCAGTAGGAATCGGCGAATTCGGCAACCCCGTCGTTGAGCCAGCGCAGTTCCGGGCACACCGCGGCCACACCGGCGTAAGCGGCGTCGACGTGCAGCCAGATACCGTGTTCCCGGCAGACCGCACCGATGTCGGGCACCGGGTCGACCGCGCAGGTCGAGGTGGTGCCCACGGTGGCAACGGTCAGCAACGGCGTGTTGCCTGCCGCCAGGTCCGCGGTGACCAGCTCGCGGAGGTGAGCGACCTCCATCACCGCGTCGCCGGGCCGGGTGGCCACCTGTCGGATCGCCTGCTCGCCAAGCCCGGTGACTAGCGCCGCCTTCGTGACTGAGGAATGGGTTTCCGCCGTGGCGTAGAGGACGTACCGGTGGGTGGCTACCCCCTCCCGGCGCACCCGGCCCGCACTGGCTCGGTGCATGGCCGCGAGCACCGCGAGGATCACTGAGCTGGACGCGCTGTCCTGGATCACCCCGCCACCCGGCCCCGCGGACCGGAATCGCTCCGGCAGCCCGAGGGCTTCCGCCAGCCAGTCGAGCACCCGCTGCTCCAGCTCGGTGCATGCCGGGCTGGTGACCCAGAGCATGCCCTGCACACCGAGCCCGGCGCACAGCAGATCAGCCAGCACCGCCGGGCCGGAACTATTCGCCGGGAAGTATCCAAAAAACCTCGGATGCTGCCAATGCAGCAACCCGGGGACGAGGAGCTCATCCAGGTCCGCGAGCACGGCATCGAAGGACTCACCCTGCTCCGGTGGGTGTGCTGGCAGCCGGCGGAGGATGTCCCCCGGCTCGACGCTCGGGGCGACTGGAAAGGATTCGAGTTGCGTCCAGTAGTCGACGATCCAGTCCACCACACGGTAACCGTAGCGTCGGAACTCTTCCGGACTCATGTGCGTCATGTCGTAAATCCTACTCCGATCAGGGGATGTT
>JBOHFJ010000481.1:0-2987 GCA_050699655.1 Pseudonocardiaceae bacterium | reverse complement strand
CCCCGCTTCACTGACCTGGTGAACCGGGGTCAGCTGGAGGTTCCGCTGCCCGGCCGGGGCCACACCGCGCGGCGGTGGCGAACGCTGGCCAGGCTGGCGGGGGATGATCTCGACCTGGCCCGTCTGGCCGAAGCGCATTGCGATGCGTTGGCCATCCTGAAGGAGCTGCACGGGCCGCTACCGCTGCCAGGCCAACGCTGGGCGGTGTGGGCGGCCGAGCCGCCGAACGGCCGGGTCACCGCTGAACTGGGCCAGCATGGTGAGTGGCTCCTGAGCGGGCTCAAGCGATGGTGCTCGGGGGCCCATTTCTGCACCCATGCGCTGGTCACCGCACACGCCGAGGACGGCGGGAGGTTGTTCGCGGTGGATCTCTCCCAGGCCGGCGTACGGGCGGGCGTGGGTGGTTGGGAAGGGCTGGGGATGGCGGGGAGCGGCACAGAGAACGTCGAGTTCGACGCGGTACCGGCGACGGCGCTCGGCGGCCCAGGGGCGTACCTAGACCGGGTCGGCTTCTGGTATGGCGCGATGGGTGTGGCGGCCTGTTGGTACGGCGGGGCGGTCGCGATCGGCCGACCACTGTGGGAAGCGGGCCGAAGCGGGGGTCTCGACAGCGGCAGGGGGCTCGATGCGCATGCCCGGGCCCATCTGGGCGCGCTCGACGCCGCACTGGCCGCGGCCGGCTCCATGCTGCGGGAAGCGGCCGCCGCCGCGGACCGCGGGCCTGACCCGGCGACGAGCGATGCCCCGAGCATTAGGCTGGCACGGTGGCGGGCGCTGCGGGTCCGAGCGGTGGTGGAGGCCGCCGCGACCCAGACCATCGAGCGGGTCGGTCGCGCGCTGGGACCACGACCGCTGGCCACCGACGCCGGGCACAGCCGCCGAGTCACCGACCTCACCGTCTACCTGCGGCAAAGCCACGCCGAGCGGGACCTCGCCGCGCTCGGGGACCTCGCCGCCGGTGCACAGGAGTGGCAATCGTGGTGCGACTGATCGAGGGCCTGGGCACGCCGGAGTCGACGTGGCGGGCCTGGAGCGGGCTGGCCACCCTGGACACCGTCGAGCTGCACCCACCGCCGGCCCGGGCCGTGGTCGTCGCCCCCCATCCCGACGACGAGGCCAGCCACCCGCACAGCCCGACCCACACCCCGATGGCGCTGGCGCGGATCCGACGCGCTGAGCAGCGCCAGGCCCTGGCACGCCTGGTGCCCTGGCGGGCCGCCCGCCGAGTGCCGCTGCCCGTGGTAGCCCGGCTCACCCGCGATTATGAGGTGGCCATGCTGTGAGCCCCAGCCTGCCAGCCGGATACTTCGAAGACCTGTACGCCGCCGCTAGCGACCCGTGGGGGTTCACCACCCGCTGGTATGAACACCGCAAGTACGCCTGTGCGCTGGCGGCACTGCCCCAAGCACGGTACCGCCGCGGCTACGAGCCCGGCTGCTCGATCGGTGTGTTCACCGAACACCTCGCGGCCCGCTGCGACGAGCTGTTGGCCACCGACGTGGCTGAAACTCCGTTGCGGACCGCCCGCGATCGGCTGGCGCGGTTGCACCAGGTGGCGATCGAGCGTCGAGCAGCGCCCGCAGACTGGCCGCCGGGTAGCTTTGACCTCATCGTGATCAGTGAGCTCGGCTACTACCTCGACCCCCTCGATCTGCACCGGCTGTGGGCAGCCGCCACCCACACCCTACTTCCGGGCGGCACGCTGCTGGCGGTGCATTGGCGCCACCCCGTGGCCGACTATCCCCTGAACGGGGACGACGTGCACGCCGCGTTGGCCGCGCAGCCGGGCCTGGGCCGGCTCGTCGAGCACGTCGAGGAGGACTTCCGGCTTGAGGTGTACCTCCGCACCCCTCCCGCCGTGCGGTCGATCGCCACGCAGACCGGTCTGCGGTGACGCCCGCCGGGCACCGCGCCACCAGAGTGGGAATCGTGGTGCCCGCGCACAATGAAGCTGAGCTCCTGCCAGGATGTCTGGCGGCACTGCGCCGCGCCGCCGCCGCGGTCGACGTCCCGGTTCACCTGCTGGTGGTCCTGGACGCGTGCAGCGACCGCACAGCCGACGCCGTCGGCGACACCGAGGCCCTCACGATGTGGGAGCACAACGTCGGGGCCGCCCGCCGCGCCGGCTTCGCCCACCTGCTCCGCGAGCTCGGTGCCGACCGGGTCTGGCTAGCGAGTACCGACGCCGACACCCAGGTGCCGAAAAGCTGGTTGGCCGACCAGTTGACCCATGCCGGCCACGGTACCGACGCCGTGGCCGGCATGGTCAGCGTCGCCGACTGGAGCGAGCACCCACCCAGCACCGCCGAGCGTTTCCGGCGGCTGCACGACCACGTCATCGGACACCATCACGTGCACGGGGCCAACCTCGGGATATCCGCCCGCAGCTACCTCGCCGTCGACGGATTCCCCGCACTGCCCGCCCACGAAGACATCGCCCTGGTCACCGCCCTGAAACGCGCCGGGCACCGGGTCCTGCATGCCGCCGACCCGCCGGTCATCACCAGCGCTCGCCGGCACGCCCGCGCCAGCGAAGGCTTCGCCGATTTCCTCATCCACCTCGCCGAGCACGACCCCGATCCGGTCAGCTGACCCCGGCTCGAAGTCAGTCGACCGACTCGGGGGAGCTAGCGTGCGGGCTCATGGATGTGCGCCAGCAAGTTCCGCGCACCGACGCGGTGCGGGCCGTCCCGGCGGTGGTCGCCGCCGCGCGGCGGCTGGGGCGCCAGCGAGTGAAGCGCGCGGTGCGGGCCGCTCAACAGCGGGTCCGGGAGGGCGCCTTGGCGCCGGCCGGCGCCGTCGCGGACGTGCTGGCCGCCTTGCCGGACACCGCGACGACGCTGCGCCCGGTGCTCAACGCGACCGGGGTGCTGCTGCACACCAACCTGGGCCGGGCGCCACTGTCCGCCGCCGCGATCGAGGCGCTGGGTACCGCCGCCGGCACCACCGATGTGGAACTCGACCTGGCCCGCGGCGGGCGCGGGCAG
>JBOHFJ010000480.1:0-3007 GCA_050699655.1 Pseudonocardiaceae bacterium | reverse complement strand
GTCTCCATGTCGGCGGGGTAGACCGTGGGTGTAGACGTGCACGCTCACTGCGGGGAGGGGGGCGGTGTTGGTTAGCTGATGGGCGTAATGCGGGCCGAAGGCGCGGCAGCTCCCGGCGGCCAGCTCCCGGCTGACCTCCGCCACGGGCTTGCTCGGCTGAGCGGCAAGCGCCCGTTCGGTCAGCGTGCCGGCCGCGATCGCGAAGGCGCCCGACACCGGGCCGTGGTCGTGCTGATCGGTGCCCTGGCCGGGCAACCACGACAGCAGCCACACCACGTGCTGTTCGGTTCGCTCGAGCACCCGGGACCAGCGGGTGTCGGTGCGGTAGTCCACCAGAGACCACCACCGCTCGGGGTGCGCGGCCAGGGCCATGGCGAGGCTCGCCGGGCCCCCAGGACGGGTCATGTCGGGAGCCGGGACGGTGAGGTAGGGCACGGCGTACACGGGAGGTTCCTCCGCGGGATCAGTGAACGACCGCGCGGCAACCACCACCCGAGCAGGGCGGGTGCGTTCACGGCACGCGGTCAGCGGGGCAAAAGCCTCACCGCGCGGGACAGAGCGCACTCGCCACCCGGCGCAGATCCACCGGGGACCGCCGGACGAAGGCGACAGTGCTGCTCACAATGGATGATCAAACCAGCAGATACCCGTCGCGTCAAGTCCCGTCGAGCGCCTGGCGCAGATCGGCGAGCAGCTCCTCGGGATCCTCCACCCCGACGGACAGCCGCACCTGGCCCGACGCGATCCCGGTCATCGCGAGGGCGGTGTCGTCGAGTTGGCGGTGGGTGGTCGACGCCGCATGGCTAACCTTGGAGTGCACGCTGCCCAGTGAGGAGGCGATGAGCACGGTGCGCAGCGCGTCACAGAAGGCCATCCCCCCAGTCCGCCCACCATGAACGTCCACTGTGAGCAAGCTGCCGAACAACCCATCCCGGAACTGCCGGCAGGCGTGGGCGTGCTGCGGGTGCGAGGCCAGCCCCGGATAGCGCACCCGCGCGACCGCGGGATGCCCGGTGAGCTTCTCGGCCAGGACGGCCGCGGTCGCGCTCTGCCGCCGCACTCGCAGCTCCAGCGTCTGCAGCCCCCGGTGCAGCAGGAACGCCTCGTCCGGGGCCAGGCACCCGCCGAGGTCGATCCGGGCCTGCCGGACCGGCCCGAGGTGCGCTGGCCGCCCGGCCACCACCCCGCCGGTGGCGTCGCCGTGCCCACCGAGGAACTTGGTCGCCGAGTGCAGCACCAGATCCGCGCCCTGCTCCAGCGGGCGGCAGATGACGGGGGTGGTGAACGTGGAGTCCACCACGAGCCGGCTGCCCGTCGCGTGCGCGAGTTCGGCGAGAGCGGGCAGGTCGGGCACCGACAGGGTGGGGTTGGCGATGGTCTCGGCGTAGATCATCTTGGTGCGCGGGGTGACGGCGGCCCGGATGGCGGCGACGTCGGTGACGTCGACCAACACCGGGTGCATCCCCCATCGGGGCAGCCACTTGGTGAATAGTGCCCAGGTGCCGCCGTAGCAGTCCAGCGGGCCGATCACCTCCTCCCCCGCCGTGAGGTGCCCGAGCACCGTGGCGGAGATGGCGGCCATGCCCGAGGCGAACGGCTCCGCACCGACGTCGTCGAAGCCAGGCGCCTCCAGCGCGGCGACCGCCGCGGCGAACGCGGCCGCGGTGGGGTTGTCGATCCGCGAATAGGAGTACCCGGCGACCCGACCGCTGAGCACCTCCGCGTAGTCGTGCGCGTTGTCGAAAACGAAGGATGACGACCGCACCACGGGCAGCCCAAGAGGACGCGACATACCCACAACGCTACCGACGATTACCTCAGAGCGCTAGCATGATCGCTAATTGAACAGACGGTAACAATGATGTGGTCAAAGCCCCACCCTGGGATGCATTCAGGCCTAGAAGTCCAGATCCACCTCGGCAGCAAGGAAGTCACCCAAAACCATCTTGACCCGGCCGGCGGCGCAGAAGGCCTCGACAGCGTAGGAAAACTGCCCAGCCTGCACGTCCACCCAGGATTTTGTTGCCGACAGGTCGGCGGCCTCCAGAAGGCGAAACATCATCCTGCTGCCGACTTCGGGAAGGAGATCGGGGTCTGCGAGTTGACGGAAAGCCTCTAGCGCAGGCGCGCCAAGGGTGGCGACGGGGACGCAGCGGATGACTGCGCCCGCATCGCCGGCCGGCTCTCCCGCCTCGAATGCCCACAACGCCCGAGCGATCTTCTCGACTACCCGAGACACCCTGGCCGCGTCCACACCCAATGCCACTTAGCTTAATTTGATCATGGCTTAATTTGATCATGGTGTTGTGCTGGGGTTTCGTGGTTCGTTAGGGGCGTGGCGAGCTTATCCTCACCGGGGTCCGTGACTGATGTCTAAGTTGGTCATGCCGCTCGGGGGTTGATGGTGTGGATCTTGATCGTGGGTGGGCCGGGGTGGCGGACGGTGGTCTCGCCGGGTTGTTTGACGCGGTAGTTGTTGTGCCGGGCGCGTTTGACCGCTCTTGGGCTGGTGCGGTGGCGCCGCTCCGTGTTGATCTTGCGGGTGATGTCGGCGAGGATGTGGGGCAGGGCGTGGTTCCAGTCCTCAGGGGGAAAAAGCCGCCGTCCCGGTGGCGGTGCGGCGGACGATGCGCAGGACGCGGGTGAACGACACCCGGTCGGGGTCGATGTCGGTGGCCTCGGCGGCTCGGGTGGCCAGGACGCTGAGGGCGTGGTGGACCAGGAGCCAGGCCCGGATCTCCTGGTGGACCAGCTCGGGCAGTCGTGAGCGCAGGACCCGCCCGGGGCCGCGGAGGTGGGTTTTGAGCTGGTCGTTCCCGGTTTCTTCCTCCCACCGCTGGTGGTAGGCGGCGGCGAGCTCGTCGGCTCGAGCGGCGGTGGGGTCGGTGATGGTGCTCAGCAGCGCGATCAACTCCCCAGTGCCGTTGCCTTCCCGGTCGGGCACGTCGTACTCGACGACCCGGACCAGATGCGCGGGCTCATCAGCCAGGTCGGCGCCGTCCTGGGC
>JBOHFJ010000479.1:0-3048 GCA_050699655.1 Pseudonocardiaceae bacterium | reverse complement strand
GCCCCCATGGGGGCACCCTCCCACGTGAGTGGCGATACGAGCCATCCTCGCATCGCCACTCACGGGTACTCTTAGCCGTGCAGCAGCTCCGCTTGCCGATTCCGACCCGGGTCGCCGTCCTGGTGTCCGGTGCCGGGACCCTGCTGCAGGCCTTGCTGGACGCCGTCGGCCCGGACTATCCCGCCCAGGTCGTCGCCGTTGGCGCGGATCGGGCTGACGCCGGGGGGCTGCGGCGGGCCCGGGAGCGCGGGCTGCCCACCTTCGTCGTCGAGCTGACTCGCCATCCCGGCCGGGCGTCGTGGGACGCCGCGCTCGCCGAGGCGCTCGCCGCGCACCAGCCGGATCTGGTCGTCACCGCGGGGTTCATGAAGATCCTGGGCCCGGTTTTTCTGGGCCGCTTCGGTGGTCGCACCATCAACACCCACCCCGCGCTGCTGCCCGCGTTCCCCGGCCTGCACCCGGTGGCTCGCGCGCTGGCGCACGGGGTCCGGGTGACCGGCGCGACCGTGCACCTGGTGGACTCCGGCGTGGACACCGGCCCAATCCTGGCCCAGCGCGCCGTCGAGGTGCTGCCCGGCGACACCGCGCGGCGGCTGCACGAGCGGATCAAGATCGTGGAGAGGCGGTTGCTGGTGGACGTCATCGCCGACGTGGCCCGCCGGGGGAACACCGTCCCCGGCGGAACCGAAGGAAAGGTCGTACTGCCATGAACCCCGAAGGCCGTCGTGCGGTGCGCCGGGCGCTGCTGAGTGTGTCGGACAAGAGCGGGCTGCTGGAGCTGGCCACGGGGTTGCACGCGGCCGGGGTCGAGATCTTCTCTACCGGCTCGACGGCGAAGGTGCTGCTCGACGCGGGGATCCCGGTGACCCGGGTCGAGCAACTCACCGGTTTCCCGGAATGCCTGGACGGGCGGGTCAAGACCCTGCACCCTCGGGTGCACACCGGGTTGCTCGCCGACACCCGCAAGCCCGAGCACGTGGCCCAGCTGGCCGCCCTGGACATCGCGCCGTTCGAGTTGCTGGTCGTCAACCTGTACCCGTTCGAGGCAACCGTGGCCTCCGGAGCCGGCTTCGACGAGTGCGTCGAGCAGATCGACATTGGAGGTCCGGCGATGGTGCGGGCCGCCGCGAAGAACCACCCTTCGGTGGCCGTGGTGGTGGACCCGGCGGCCTACCTCGACGCGCTGACCGCGGTCCAGGCCGGTGGGTTCACGACTGCGCGGCGCCGGGCGCTGGCCGTGGCCGCGTTCCGGCACACCGCGGACTACGACATCGCCGTGGCGTCCTGGCTGGGGTCAGCGGAACCCGGCGACGCCGAGCTCCCCCCATGGGTGGGCGGCTCCTGGCGGCGCGCGGCGGCCCTGCGCTACGGGGAGAACCCGCACCAGCGGGCCGCCCGGTACGTCGCCGGTGGCGCGCGGGGGCTGGCGAGCGCGCGGCAGCTGCACGGCAAGGAGATGTCCTACAACAACTACGTCGACGCCGACGCGGCCTGGCGGGCCGCGCACGACCACGACGGCGCCTGCGTGGCGATCATCAAGCACGCTAACCCATGCGGCATCGCGGTGTCGAGCTCCGGGGACGTCGCCGACGCGCACCGCGGGGCGCACGCCTGCGACCCGGTGAGCGCGTTCGGCGCGGTGATCGCGGTGAGCCGCGAGGTCACCGTCGAGCTGGCTGAGCAGGTGAGCGAGGTGTTCACCGAAGTGCTGGTGGCGCCGTCGTACACCGAGGGCGCCCTGGACGTGCTGACCCGCAAGAAGAACCTGCGGCTGCTGGTCGCCTCGCCTCCCGAGCGCGGCGGTGTCGAGTTCCGCGCGCTGTCCGGCGGGCTGCTGCTACAAACCCGGGACGCGATCGATGCCCCCGGCGACGATCCGGCGTCCTGGACGCTGACCACCGGCGCCCCGGTGGACGAGCTGATCATGGCCGACCTGGCCTTCGCCTGGCGAGTGTGCCGCGCGGTGCGCTCCAACGCGATCCTGCTCGCCACCCAGCAGGCCACCGTCGGCATCGGGATGGGGCAGGTGAACCGGGTGGACGCGGCCCGGCTCGCGGTCAGCCGGGCCGGGCCGAGGGCGAGTGGCTCGGTGGCCGCCTCTGATGCGTTCTTCGCGTTCCCCGACGGGCTAGCGGTGCTGCTCGACGCTGGGGTACGCGCCGTGGTCGAGCCCGGGGGAGCGATCCGCGACGCGGAGGTGATCGCCGCCGCGACGGCCGCCGGAGTGTCGCTCTACCACACCGGCACCCGCCACTTCGCTCATTGACCTGGGCTCATTGACCCCGCAGTTCTCGTCCGCCGTGCGATTCGAAAGCGATTCGACGCTGATACGATGTGGCCATGCCGACTCGATCCACCCCTCTTTATCTCGGTGACGAGCTGCGCGCGCAGGCCGAGCGGGCCGCCGAAGCAGCCGGTTTGTCCCTGTCGGCCTGGGTGCGGGAAGCGATCGAGGCCAGGTTGGGCCACGACACGAAGATCGCTGCCGGCCTGGCGGCTGTGCGTGAGTTCGAGCGGGACCGCGGTCCCATCCCGCCCGAACTGGACGCGCTCGCCCGTCGGGAGCTTGAGGACGCCGGAGTGATCCCCCGTCTCAGCGCGTGAACGTCACCTACGACGCTGGGGCGCTGATCGCGGTCGATCGAGATGCGCCGTCCCGTCCCTGAACGATTCAAGGTCGCAGCAGCACGACAAGCAGGACGATCAGTGCGGCCGGCCCGGTTGCTGCGGTGAGCAGGCTGATCAGGCGCAGGGTCTGTGGCCACTCGGTGATTGCGACTCGGATCGTGGTGCCGACTTCGTCAGCTAGGCTCATCGTGATCGCCTCCCTGGGTCTGCGATTGTCGTCGGAGTTCAGGCTCTGTCATCGCACCCGGCAGGGCAATAGTTGCCCTTGTGTTGCGTTTCGGGCTGGCGGTTGATGTGCAACTACCGTGCAAGGATCTACACCGCTGAGGTTGCCGTGACATAGTCACTAGGCTCGGCGACGTTGGTGTGATCAGGTCAAATGTGGGGTGATCGTGGTTTGTGTGTCAGAAACGACACGGG
>JBOHFJ010000478.1:0-3059 GCA_050699655.1 Pseudonocardiaceae bacterium | reverse complement strand
GTGTGGCCGTGCATAACTGCACTGCCACACCTCACTTTCGGCGATCACCAGTAGCGGCTCTGTGGTTGAGTTCGGGAACAACAGGGCTACTCACGACGACCGTGCTCCTGGAGTCGATCACCGAGGCGACATGCGGGGCTAGCCAGGACGATCTTGGGTCTAGACCGGCGAGGTTTGCGTGCCCACCTGCCGGCTCAAGGAAGGCTCCACAGCCGCACCGTCCGGTCATCGCTGCCGGTGGCCAGGGTGCGCCCATCAGGGCTGAACGCCACCGAGGTGACCGCACTGGTGTGTCCGGTAAGAGGTGGGCCGAGTGGCCTGGGCTTGGCCAGATCGGTCACGTTCCACAGCCGCACCGTCTTGTCGTCGCTGCCGGTGGCCAGAGTGTGACCATCCGGACTGAACACTACTGAGGTAACCACGCTGGTGTGCCCGACCAGCGTTGCCCGCAGCGCAGGACGGCGGCGATCCGTGAAGTCCCACAACCGGACCGTACGATCGCCGTTAGCACTGGCCAAGGTATGCCCATCAGGACTGAACGCCACCGAGAAGACGGTGCTTGTGCGGTTGCCCAGGATCCCTAACAGTACAGGGTGGCGAGGATCTGTGATGTCCCACAGCTCCAGAGACCCGAAAGGGGCGACGCTAACCAGGGTGCGTCCATCTGGACTGAACGCCACTGCTGTGGTTGTGTCGTTGCCCAGTATCGCAAGCAGCCTGGGATGGTGGGGATCAGTGATGTCATGCAGCAACGTACCGTCGGAGGCTGTGCTGGCCAGGGTATGCCCATCCGGACTGAACACCACCGAGAAGATCGCGCTGGTGTGTGGGGTTAGGAGCTGGCCCAGCAACGTGGAATGGGCTGGGTCAGTTACGTTCCACAACCGCACAGTCTCGTCGGTGCCGCCGCTGGCCAGGGTTCGTCCATCTGGGCTGAACCCCACCACGTTGACATAGCCGATGTGGCCAGTTAAGGGTTGACCCAGCGGCGTGAAGTGGTCGGCCACGTTCCACAGCCGCACGGTCCTGTCGGTGCTGCCACTGGCCAGGGTTCGTCCATTCGGACTGAACGCCACTGCGGTGACGGAGTTAGTGTGCCCAGCCAGGACTGTGGTCAGGCCGCGCTGGGACGGGGTGGAGTGGGTCTGGTGGAGGGTGATGCCGACGCCGGCCAGGCTGAGGACGAGCAGGACGGCGAGACTGGCGATGAGCTGGCGTGTTCGGTGCGCACGGCGTTGCGAAGCTTGGTGCTGGCGGGTGAGTAGCGCCTGGCTGGCAGACAGGAAGTCTTGTTCCAGCGTTCCGAGGTCGGCGTGGTGGTCGGGATCTTCGGCCCACTCGTCGGCCACGGCCAGGTCGGTGTCGCGGTAGAGGGCGGAATCGGACCGGCCGTCGAGGTCCCATCGCTGGGCAAAGTCGGTGAGTTGTTGGTGGATGTAGAGCCCGGCGCGGTCGGCGTCGATCCAGCCACCTAGTCGTGGCCAGGCGCCGAGCAGGGCCTCGTGGGTGATCTCGGCGGAGTCCTCGGCCGCAGTGATCAATCGGGCGCGGGCGAAGGCGTCGAACACGGCCGAGGCCGCGGCCGGGTCCGGGGAGTTCGTGATCAGTGTGGTCCGCTCGGCGCGCAGCCGGGTGTCCGGCACGCCGTCGCCGATCTGGACCATGCGTAGCAGCAGCCGGCGGGCGGTGTGTTGCCCAACGGGGTCGAATCCCTGGAAGAGCGCTTCGGCCGTGGTGGCGACCGCGCCGCGGATCCCACCGGTGGCCTGGTAGCCGGCCACGGTCAGCGTGCGATGCGCACGGTGTTCCCAGGTGACTTGCAGGGCATGGGACAGCAGCGGCAACGCTCCCGGGTCATAGAGGGCGGCGGAACCATTGCCAGCGCCCAGCTCGCGCAGCAGCGTCTCGACCAGATCCGGTTCCAGGGTCAGGCCGGCGGCGTGCGCGGGGCCTTCGATCGCGGCCCGCAGCTCGGCGGAGCGCATGGGGCCGAGCACGACCTGCCCGTCCTGCATAGCCGCCACGAACTCCGGGTAGGCGGCGCAACGGCCGTACAAGTCGGCCCGCACCCCCAGCACCACCAGCGCGGGAGGCTCACCGCCCAACTCACCGTCACCCGCCGCCGCGCACAGCGCGCGGATGAAGATCTGCCGCTCCTGGTCCTCGGTGCACCGCAGGAACGTCTCCTCGAACTGGTCCACCACGATGACCACCCGCACCCCGCTGATGTCACCTCCGCGAGCCAGAGCGCGCCGGACAGTGGTGGCGAACCCCTCGGGACTGGCCACCAATTCCGCACGCACCACTTTCGGCGCCACCCCGGCCAGTCGGGCCACCTGGGTGGCCAACTCACCGACCGGGTCCGAGGTCGGGGTGAGCAGCAGGTGCGGCCACGTGTCTGAGCCGGGCACCAACATCGCCCCATCCGCCAACGCTGGCAACAGGCCCGCGCGCAGCAATGAGGATTTCCCTGACCCCGACGCGCCGACCAGCATCAACGGGAGCGCCTGCTCCAGGCGGGCGGCCAATCGGCCCATCAGTTCGGTGGTCACCCGTTCCCGACCGAAGAACCACCGGGCGTCCTCAGTCTGGAAAGCCGCCAATCCTGGGTAGGGGCACTCATCGAGCTCTGGCCCGGCCGAGTTCTGTTTCGGGGGCGGGTCCCCAGAGGCGTGGTAAGCAGGGTTCGGGGCGAGCACCAAGTCGTCGATCAACCCGCTGGCGCGGCGGTGCGGCTTGGGGAAGCCGCGCGCGGGCAACACCCGATTCAGGTACTGGTACGCGTGGCCCAACGTCAGCCGCAGGAGCCCGCTCGGGTCTCCCCGGGAAAGCAGCCCGATGAGTTCCCCGGTGAACGCGGTGTGCCTCGCCCCAGGTGGGGCGAGCGCCAACTCCTCACGGGCAGCCGAGGTCAGCACATACCATTCCAACGCGCCCAGGACAGAAACCGCTTTCCCGGAAAAGCAACAGTCGAGGATCACGACGATCGACCGGGCCGGGCTCGCCAGCAACGTGTCGCGCACAGCGGTGCAGCTCAACGCGGTGTAGGCGAGCAGCTC
>JBOHFJ010000477.1:0-3077 GCA_050699655.1 Pseudonocardiaceae bacterium | reverse complement strand
GTTCCGCCCCGGGGTCGCTCCCCGGGGCATCGGCAGGGGGTCCTGGGCAGGGGAGGGGTTTCGTGGACGTTGACGCGCGCACGATCGGTCGGCGGCTGCGGCAGATCCGGAAGTCCCGGGACAAGTCACTGGTGGTGATCGCGGGGCTGGCTGGGATGAGCAAGTCGCAGCTCGACCGGATCGAGCGGGGAGAAGTCCCGCTGGACAAACTCTCGGAGATCGTCGCGCTGGCAGGCGCGCTGCAGATCGGCCCGAGTGACCTGATGCGGCTGCCGGTGCCCGCACCGCTCAACGGGCACACCGATTCCATCATTGAAGCGGTCCGGCGCGCGCTGGAGGCGGCCGATCTGGGCATACCTGAGGGGTTGGTGCTCCCCGTCGAGGTGCTGGCCGACCGAGTGGAGCGGCTGTACGAGATGCGGCGGCAATGCCAGCTTCGCCAAGCCGGCGCTGTCCTACCCGGCCTGATCCGCGACTTGCACACCTCGATCGCCGCCGGTCGTGACCTCACCAGGCTGCTCCCGCTGACCGTGATGGCCCATGTGATGTTGACGCACATGTGGTTGCGTGACGCGGGAGCCCCGGCCGATCTGCGGCGGCAGGCGGTCGCGTTAGCGCGCGACGCCGCACGTGAACACGGCGAGGTGACCACCTTGGCGGTAGCCGCCTACGGCACGGTTGAGGCGTTGACTGGCAGCGGAATGTTCGATCTGGCTCGGGCCAAGCTGGACTCGCTCACCCTGCCCGCGATCACCCAGCGCACCGCCGGCGTGGTGGGCGAGCTGATGATGGCGCACTCGTTAGTCGCCGCGTTGAACCGGCGTCCTGGTGATGTGGCCGCGCCGATGGAGATTGCCGCCGAGTTGGCCGAAAGATTCGGCGAGGCCGAGAGCACGCATGATGAATTCGGGTTTGCGTTCGGCCCGACAGATGTCGGGCTATACCGAATGAAACTCGCGCTGGAAGCGAACGAACCCGGCCGCGCCCTGGACATCGCCCAGGACGTGCATCCCGAGCAGCACCCATGGGCCACGAGGCAGGCCGCGTACTGGGTGTGGCGCGGCCAAGCACTGACTCAGGTGCGGGGTCGCCGCGACGAGGCGGTCCTGGCATTGCACCGGGCCGAGACGATCTCACCGCACCACGTGCACCGGAACCCCCTGGTCCGCGACGTCATCGCCACACTGCTCCTGGGCACGCGCCGAGACGCCATCGGCACGGAGCTACGCGGAATGGCCCACCGCGCTGGCCTGCTCGCGTAACCCGTTCGGGGAGGGTTCCCGGCTACGGGATACCCGTCGCTGGTGATCGTTCACTCTCGTCAACCGTGACCAACACCACCACGGACGTACCCGCGACGTACTCTCCCGCTGCGTCTCCCATGACCCCTGGGGAGGCGCTGGCCAAGCTGTTCCTGGACAACGCTGATAAGGGCTGCAACGCGAAAAACGACACTCTCGTCGAAGAGCTTCTGAGCCGAATGCGGGCGATCAAGGCGCTCGCCACCACCCCGCACGGGCAATGACGACCCCTCGGTCGTTTCAAGATCGCATCTAGAGTGCCGGTGATCGCACGTCCCCTCCCGAGTCCTGCCCGCGCTGTGGTTCCCGAACTCAACAGGAGGGCTGGTCGACGGCTGCGGGACGACTCTGGTGTTGAGTTCGGGAACCACAGCGCAGGCGGGGCACCCGCTCGCGGTCGGGATCGTGCTCGGACGGCGGCTCGTGGAGGATTCATCGGCACCGATACGATCTTGAAACAACCGTGCGGTCTGGGCCTCTTCGGAAGCCTTTTGGGAATCTGGCGATGAATCTGGCAGATAGTCGGGGTCGACATGTTTCGGCGCTTTTTGCTTTTGAAAAATCTTGACAAGAGCCCAATGGGTACCATCCTGGTCGCGTCCGTCGAAAACCTCTATATCATATCTGTCCGATAAGTACTCATTATTGTATCCGTCCACCATTGCCAGCGCCAGCCCTTGGGGGTCATCCCGCCATGGATGCACAGGAACGCCACGAATTGTCGGGCTGTTCTCGAATACCTCTGGTGCCACGACTTGTAGGAATGTTGTCATGTAGTCGGGATCGATACGGTTAAGGCTCTCAAGCAGCACGTGGACATGGACGAGTGGCTGATTATGAGGTGTCGAATCCGGCTTTCGGACAACAGTGACCAGGTAGTCGGTGTCGTCCGTGGTACCCGCGCGGATGAACAAGGGCCTGGAACGTGCCCAAGCCCCCGGGGCCAGTACCCCGTCATGCTCCAAGCCCTGGACGAGAGACAAGGCCAGCCGGTCGCGGGTGAACTTCTCGTTCATCATACCGCGGGCGCCGGGGCAGATGCGGATGAGTGGCGCGTCGTCGGGGAGGAGCGGGACGAACCTGGTCACGACCGCGAGGGCTTCGTCCATCGAGGGGGTGATGGGCCCCTCCCGCACGACGATGACACGCTCGATGCTGTCGGGATCCATCGGTGTGACGTCGTGACGCCCGGTGGATAACACCGGCGAATCCAGCGTGCCTTGACATCCGGGTGCTGGGCAAGGGCGTCGCAAATCGGTCAGCGGCTGCCATTCCCAGCAGTCACTGCACAGCGTGTACCGGCAGTCCTGGCACTGCAGGCCCCTGGGATTCATGACCTGTGATTTCATGCCAAGAAAAAATTCGTGGCCTGAATACCACCTGCTCTGACACATCGAGCATTCCGTGGTGATCGGCGCGAGAAGTGCACTTGCTCTCTGGAGGGGGGTCAGGGGTTCGGCGGATATGACAGCACTCGTGCGACTATGGCTCAAGATCGTGAGGGCCAGGAACATCGGCTCTGTGCTCGACGGGTCGTGGCGCAGGTGGCGCAAAACCTCGTCCATCGCGGAGCGGTACCGGCCGCCCTTGTAGAGTTCTTGCACCCGTTCCTTGAGTCCAGGGACGTGCTCCCAGTGATCCGGCAGCTCGAATCGCCGCGGGGGGATCATCGCCAGCCTTCGAGTGCGGCCGCGTCACCGGGGCGCCCGGCAGCGGTTAACGCCTCCTGGGCGGCGTGCAGCACCGCCGAGGAGAGCACCGGCGGCAGTGCTGTGG
>JBOHFJ010000476.1:0-3086 GCA_050699655.1 Pseudonocardiaceae bacterium | reverse complement strand
GGGAGCGGCGGGCGCGACAGGGCCGCGCGCTGGCCACCGCGCTGGGGGTGCCGGTCGATCACGTCAGCGTGATGGACGACCCGCAGCGGGTCTACGGCACGGTACCCGGGAACCTGCTGATCGTCACCGACCCATGCGACGGGCACCAGTGGCGGTTCGTGCCCGACCTCTGCGCGACCGAGTCGTGGCTGCTGCTGGACGAATGCCCCGACTGCGGCGCCACCGTGCCGATCACCCGGGTCGCCGCGCTGGCCGATCTCGGTGCCTACCTCGATGGCGAGGACCCCGACTACGACCCCACCGAGGGCTGTCCCGAGGAGTTCCACACCGACCCCGCCCACCATCCCCGCTGCGGGCTGACCACCCGCCCCTGACCTGAACCGGAGATATTCTGATCATGGAAAAAATCGACACCGTCGGCGACCTGATCGCCGCGCTGGAATGTTACGACCCGGACACCCCGATCCGGCTGGCCTCCCAGCGCCACTGGCCGTTCGAGTACACCCTCGGCGGGGTCGCGCTGACTCCCGATGACGCCGAGGGCGACGGCACCGAACCCACCGGCGACCCCGTGGTGTGGATCGCGGAGGGCCGCCAGGTTGACTACCTGCCCGGGACCGCCCGCAGCGCCCTGGGCTGGTCCCGGTGACCGCACTCGACACCCGCATCGTGACCGGCCGGACCTCACCCGCCATCGACCTGACCACCACGACGCTCGCGCCGAGCGGCCTGCCCACCCGGCTGGTCACCCGCAGCGCCAACCCCCGCCTGACTCCGCTCCGCGCCCCACCGGACCGCGCCACCACCAGGAGGAACCGTTCATGCTCGCCAGCGCCGCGTCACCACCCGCACTCCTGATCGACGTTGCCCGCCCCGGGCGGTGGACTCCGTGAGCACCAAGGCTGACTTCTACGACGGGCGCGGCCCGCGCGCCCGATGGCTCGGCTCGTTGCACACCGACGCCGACCCGCGGACCGTGCGGACCATCGGGTGTGGACGGTGAGCGCTGACCGCAACTGACCCGATCACCTTCGCCGACGCCGTGGCCGACCTGTTGGACGTCGGGAAGGACGAGGGCCGCGGGCACGGCTACCATCCCCGATGAGGGCGGGCCATGGTTGTGGCCCGACAGCGGTCACACCGACTGGGTGTACGCCTACGACCGCGGGCGGGTGTGGATCACCAACGGCTGCCGTTGGGTCGTCGTTGACCCCGACGCACCCGAGCTTCCCGCCGCGATCACGGCCCCCGGCCGCGGCACTCGACACCGCGACGAGCATCTCGTCGGGATGCTCGCCTTCCCCGCCTGCGCTCCCAACCCACCGACCGTCCACCACAGAACACACCCGGGAGGTGTGGACCATGACCAGTAATCACGCCGACTTCTACCTCGGCACCGGCCCCGACGCCGTGTGGCTCGGGTCGGTGGCCGACCTCGGCGGCCCCGCCGAAATGGCGGTCGAACCGATCGGCCTCACGGCGCGCGGGGTCGATCTGCTCACCGCCACGCATCCCGCGCTCTACCGGGAGCGGGTGACCCGGTTGCTCGCCGACACCCGTGAGGCCGGCCATGCGCTGACCGCCACCCCGGCCCAGGGGTGGCCGTGGCGACCGGCGAGCAGCGCCGGCTGGTACGCCTACACCTTCGCCGTCGGCCGCGTGCGAGTGTCCTACCGGGGTGGCCCGTGGTTCGTCCCCGACCCGCACCGGGCCGACGGCGGGGTCGAGGCCGCCGCCGGCCCGGACGCCGAGCTGCCGATCATGCGCACCGACCAACCGCGCACCGTGACCGCCCGCGTGCCCTTCCGGGGCATGCCGGTGCCGGTGAGCGCCACGCTCCCGCCCGTGTCGGACACCTATCTCGCCCAGCGGGTCGACGCCGCCCTGGTGATCGCCGACGCCGTGACGATCGTCACCGGCCGTCGTGTGCCGCTCGCCGACCTCACCACCGCCCCGATCCGCTCCGTCATGCTCAGCCTGATGCACCCCGGCCCAGGCTCCGACCTGTGGGTGCTGCCGAAGGACACCCCGCGCACCCACGAGCGCGTCGCGACCGCCATACAAAAGCTCCTCACCGCCGATCGGTACGCCCAGGGCAACAACCCCGGCTACGCCGCCACCCTGCTCGCCCAGGCCGCCACCGTCGCCGGCCAAGCGGTCAGCACCCACCCTCTCGTCCCATCAATCAATGAGCGCGTGTAGTCCGTCATCGGTCAAATAGAGCGCCCGACACGAACTCTCCACACGTTCCAGCGTTGAGTCCGCCCGTCACGATCATGCGCATGAGAAACAACTTCCCGAATCTTTCCTAGGATACCGCCGAGCGGGGCAGCGGGCTTGGCCCGTTCGGGGCTGGTGATCGGTACTTCGGCAAGGTCGTGAGGGCATACGCGCATGGGGGTCGTGCCTTTCTTCTCTCTGGTTTCGATGCACCACAACCCAGAGGATTCCCGCGCCGCAGGCCCCCGATCGAGTTGCGCGCTGTGACGTGAGCTTGCCTTGCGCTGATGGGTTCACCCATGCCCGGTGTACGGGTTGATGTCAAGTGTGCTGTGGTGTTCGATCCCAGCCGGTGTCGCTCGTCAACCACAGTGACCAGCCACCGTCACCTATAGCGGCCAGACGCAAGGGCGCGGAAAACAAGAAGGCTTTTTGTTGCCACGAGGCTTGACTTCCCACCCTGAAGGAAGCGTCCATAGACGGGTAGCCCGATCCACCGGCAGCGCACCGAGGGTTACACCGCCCCCGGGGGCATGACCATCCATTCGACACCACTCACCATGAAAGAAGTCATCATGCCCAGCACGAACGCCAACGCCCCCGCCCACCGCGACGCCCGGGCGCTGCGGGCCGTGTCCGACCCCACGCCCGTCACCGCGGGACGTACTGCCGCCGAGGACAAGCTGTGGGCCGCCCTGCACGCCCACCCCGCGAGCACCGCCAGCGACCTCGCCGTCCACGCGGGCATCGGCCGCTCCACCGCCGGGAAAATCCTCGCCGCCTGGGCCACCGACGGCAGCGCCACCCGCACCTCGGGGCCCACTCAGGCCGGTCGACGCGCCGCCGACACGTGGACGATCACCGAC
>JBOHFJ010000475.1:0-3100 GCA_050699655.1 Pseudonocardiaceae bacterium | reverse complement strand
TCATGAAGTGGGGCAAGGAGATCCCGGAGCGCTACGACCTGTCGTCGCTGCGGTTGCTGGGCAGCGTGGGGGAGCCGATCAACCCCGAAGCCTGGATGTGGTACCGGGAGCACATCGGCGGTGATCGGTGCCCGATTGTGGACACCTGGTGGCAAACCGAGACCGGCGCGATCATGATCTCGCCGCTGCCCGGCGTCACCGCGACCAAACCCGGCTCGGCGATGCGCCCGCTGCCGGGCATCAGCGCCACCGTGGTCGACTCCGCCGGCAACCCGGTCGGCCGAGGTCAGGGCGGCTACCTGGTGTTGGATGCTCCTTGGCCCGGGATGCTGCGCACCATCTGGGGTGACGACGAGCGGTACCGGCAGACCTACTGGTCCCGCTTCGGCGAGCGGGGCTGCTACTTCGCCGGGGATGGCGCCAAGTACGACGACGACGGCGCGATCTGGCTGCTGGGCCGGGTGGACGACGTGATGAACATCTCCGGCCACCGGATCTCCACCACCGAGGTGGAGTCCGCGCTGGTGTCGCATCCGACGGTGGCCGAAGCCGCCGTGGTCGGTGCTCCGGACCCGATCACCGGGCAGGGCATCGTCGCGTTCGTGATCCTGCGCGGCCACGTCGCCCAAGACGAGGCCCGGGGCGAAGCGGCAATCAAAGCGCTGCGCAACCACGTAGCCATCCAAATCGGCGCGATCGCCAAACCAAGGCAGATCATGGTCGTCGCGGATCTCCCCAAAACCCGATCCGGCAAGATCATGCGCCGCCTGCTGCGCGACGTGGCCGAGAAACGCGAAATCGGAGACGTCACCACCCTGGCCGACTCCTCAGTAATGACCCTCATCTCCGCCGGCATGCAATCCGGCGCCACCGAGTAGTTGGTAGCCCTTGAAGGGCTACCAACTCCCGTTCGGGATGTCTCACACGACCGCCAACCCGTCGACGGGCATGCTGAGTACGTGACTGACGTGCTGCCTGTGGATGGGTCGGTCTCGATCCCGGAAGGCGAGCTGGGGTGGCGCTTCTCGCGGGCGAGTGGGCCTGGCGGGCAGGGCGTCAACACCACCGACTCGCGGGTCGAACTGATCTTTGACGTGGCGCGCAGCACGGCGTTCACGCCAGACCAACGGGACCGGGTACTCCAGCGGCTGTCCGGGCGGCTGGTCGACGATGTTCTCACGATCGTCGCCTCCGAGTATCGCTCTCAGCTGCGCAACCGGGAAGCGGCGCGCGCTCGGCTCGCCGCGATACTGCGCCAGGCGCTGGCCCCGGACCCACCGCCGCGCCGCCCGACCCGGCCCTCCCGAGCGGCCCGTGAGCGCCGCATAGCCGACAAGCGCCGCCGCGGCGAGACAAAGCGATTCCGCGGCACCCACGGCGAGTGAGGCAGCGCACTCCCAGAGAGGCAGCCCCGATATGGAGACATGTCGGGGCTATAACGACCCCGATAGCCCCGACATGTCTCCATATCGGGGTGGCGGCGGTCAGCGGGCCACGCAGTTGTTCAGGAGGCGCAGGAGCCGGTGGAGACTTCGGTGTTGCGGTTGGGGGCGGCGGTGACGGCGTTTACGATTTCCTCGTCGGTGAGGACGAATCCGGTTTCGTCGTTGTCCACCGCCGCACCGAACACCAGGCCGAGCACCTGGCCGGATTCATCGAGCAGCGGGCCACCGGAGTTCCCGCTGCGCACCTGGGCGCGGACGGTGTAGACGTTGCGGACCACGGTTGCCGCGTTGTAGATGTCCGGGCCGCGCAGGTGGATGAGGTCCCGAACCCGAGCGGCCGAGGCCGTGTACGGCCCGTCCAGCGGGTAGCCGAGCACCAGCCCGCTCACGCCGGAGGTGGCTGGCTTCGGGGCCAGCTGCAGCACCGGCGCTCGGAGCCCGGGCACCTTCAGGACCGCGACGTCGACCTCCGGGTCGTAGCTGACCACGTCGGCGTCTAGGGTGCCGTTCGCGGTCTCCACCTGGACTTGGTCCGTGCCGGCGACCACGTGCGCGTTGGTGATCACCCGTTGCGGCGCCACCACGAAGCCGCTGCCTTCCAGCGCCCGGGAGCAGGACGGCGCCTTGCCGCGGATCTTGAGTACGCTGGCCCGGGACTGCCGCACTACCGGGCTGCCCAGTACGGCCGGGTCGGCCGGCCCGACATCGGTGATCGGGGTGGGCACGAAGGGCGCGAGCACGTCGGGGAACCCGGAGACGTCGAGCAGTTTGGTCAGCTCGGAGGGCAGTTCGCGCAGCACGTTGGGCATCACCGTGTCCACCACCCGCAGCACTGAGGAGTCCCGAACCGCCCCGGTCAGACTGCTGTAGGCGGAGGATTTCGTCAGCGGCAGGGCGACCAGCCAGGCCACCACCAGCGCCGCGATGCCCTGCACCACCGCGCCCAGGAAACTGTCCACCCGGCGGAGCGCCTCGGCGTCGATCCGGCGCTGCACCGCCCGGCCCAGCAACACGCCCAGCGTCTCGCCCAGCGCGATGAGCACGATCACGATCGACACCCCGAGCGCGACCCGGACCTCCGGGCTCTGGTAGCCAGCGATCAGCGATGGCGCGATGCGCACCCCGATCACGGCCCCAGCCAGTACCCCGATGAAGGACGCCGCCGCGGTGACCATCCCCTGCCGGGCACCGGAGGTCGCGGCGAGCAGGGCGAGCACCAGTACCAGCACGTCCACCCAGTTCACCGGCACACCTCAATGTACTCGGTCAATTGGATCAATTGGATCAATTGGGTCATCCAGCGGCTCCGGTGCCGAGGTAGCGCGCGATGACCGCTTGAACCTGCTCCGGGCTGCGCAGCACCCGGGGCGGGTTGACCTGGCTGACCTGGCCGTCGGCGGACACCACATAGCTCAGCGGCACCACCGGCGGCGCGCTCAGCGCGGCGCGCAGTCGACCATCGGGATCGCTGACCGACGGGTAATGCACGTTCAGCGCGGCGAGCAGGTTAAGCGCCCGCTCGGGCAGCTGCTGCACCTCGACACCGAGCACCGGCACCGCACCGGGTTGCGCCGCGTAGGCCGCCAGCGCGGGAAGCTCCTGGACACAGGGTTGGCACAGCGGCCCCCACATGTTAAGCAGCGCTGGCCGGCCGG
>JBOHFJ010000474.1:0-3111 GCA_050699655.1 Pseudonocardiaceae bacterium | reverse complement strand
GGTCCGGGGAGACGAACTCGTCCCGCTCACCGAAGTGGCCGAGCACGGGAGCGGAGAGGTTCGCGAAGCCCGGGTACTCCTCGCCGAGGACCCCGTAGAACGGCACCGCAGCGCCGATCTTGTCACCCTGCTGGGCCGCGAGCACCAGCACGAAGCCGCCCCCCATGCAGAATCCCACCGCGCCGAGCTGTGAGCTGGTGACCGCCTCATGGCCCAGCAGGTAGTCCACCGCGCCGCCCAGGTCGCGAGCCGCCTGGCCCACCGGGAGATCCCGCATGAGCTTGCCGGCCTCGGCGGCGTCATGGGTGGTGGTGCCGCCGTAGAGATCGGGGGCCAGCGCGACGAAGCCCTCGGCGGCCAGCCGGTTCGCCACGTCCGCGATGTGGCTGGTCAGCCCCCACCACTCCTGGATCACGACGACACCGGGCCCGCGACCGGATTTGGGCAGCGCCAGGTAGCCATACCCAGTGGAACCGTCAGACTCAAAAGTCACGTTCTGCAGCGAGTTCTCCATGCTCGAATTTCACCACAGCCCGGTGGCGGCACCGCTAAAGGGTTCCGAATGGCGATCAGCCTGGTTTTCCGGCAAGTCTGGAGTTCTGGCCGGGGCCGTGGGGAGCGTCGGTGGGGTGATGCAGGTGGTAGAGGTGGGCGTACTGGTTGTTGCTGGCGAGGAGTTGGGTGTGAGTGCCGGTTTCGGTGATCCGGCCGTGTTCGAGATAGATGATCTGGTCAGCGTCAGTGACGGTGAGCAGGTTATGCGAGATGAGGATGGTCGTGCGCCCGGTGATGAGCCGGCGCAGAGGAGCCAGAATGCGGTCGCTGGCTTCGGCATCGAGGCTGGTGGTGGGTTCGTCCAGGAGCAGGATGGGCGCGTCGCGGATCATGGCGCGGGCGATCGCGATTCGTTGGCGTTGACCGCCGGAGAGCAGCCGGCCGCGTTGGCCGACTCTGGTGTGGTAGCCCTCAGGTAGCGCGGTGATGAAGTCGTGGGCGTCGGCGGCGCGCGCGGCGGTGATGAGTTGGTCTTCGGTGGCCTCGGGCCGGCCGGCGGTGATGTTCTCGGCGATGGTGCCGTCCAGGAGCAGGGTTTCCTGGAGCACGATGGCGATCTTCGCGCGAAGTTCGCTGGGATCCAGCTCGCGCAGGTCGATCCCATCCAGGGTGATGCGGCCGGCGGTGGGGTCATAGAACCGAAGCAGGAGTTTGAGCAGGGTGGTTTTGCCAGCCCCACTGGCGCCGACGATGGCGATGGTCGCGCCGGGTGGGACGGTGAAGCTGACCTGTGAGAGAACCTCGGTTGCGGTGTCGGGGTAGACGAAGCCAACACGCTCGAGGCGAAGTTTCCCGCGGCAGCGGTCCAGCGCGACGGGCTGGGCGGGCGCGGTCACAGTGGGGTGCTCATCAAGCAGTTCGATGATCCGTTCGGCGGCCGCGGCGGCCCCGAACAGGGAGGTGGACAGCGCGCCCAGGCCCTGCACAGGTTGGTATAGCTGGGACAGGAACACCAGGAAGGCCAGCAGTCCACCCAGGGTGATGCGCCCGGCGGTCAGTTCCCAGATCCCGACGCCCAGGATGGTGAGCACCCCGAGAACCTGGACCAAGTCGATCAGCGGGGAGAACATCGCGCCCAGCCGGGTGGCGGCCAGCTCGGCGTTCACGCTACCCATGCTCTGCGCGGCGAAGCGGTCGACCTCGGCGGTCTCGCGGCCGTAGGCTTGGATCAAGGTGGCGTTGCCCAGGCTCTCCTCGGCGACCACGCTGATCGACCCCGCGCGGCGGCGGACCTCCCGGGAGACGATCTTGATTCGGCGGGCGAACACCCGGGCGGCGGCGGCGAACACCGGGACCGCGATCAGCGAAGCCAAAGCCAGGCGCCAGTCCAGATAGAACAACACACCAGCGAACACCAGGATCTTCAACAGGTTGGCGGTGATCCCGATGACCCCCGACAACACGACACTCTCGATCGCGGCCACATCACCGGTCAACCGGGAGAGGATGTCACCCAGGCGGCGGCGGTCGAAAAAACTCACCGACAGAGTGTGCAGGTGCGCGAACACTCTCGTGCGCATCCGGTGCAGGAAGTTCTCGCCGATCCACGCCCCCAGGTACTGCCCCACGAAACCCAGCGCACCCACCAACAGGGTGATCCCCACGAATGCCGCCGCCACCGGCCAGAACGCCGCGAAATCCCGCGGTAGCAACACTCGATCAACCAACCTCTGGAACAACAAGATGGCTGCGGCGTCCGCGGCGGGCGTTAGGATCACCAACACCAGGCTCAGCCACATCCACCGCCAAAACGGCCGGGCATCAGGCCAAAACCGCCGGAACACCTCCCGCAGGCTCGCCGCCGGAGCCATCTCCACCAAACCTCCGGCACCACCCCGCGACGCCGGGCGCAGCAACGACCGCACCACCTCCCACACAGGACACCCACTCCCTCGATCTGACTCTCGGCCCCAACCTCCGGCCACGTCGACCTTCCGACATGGCCAAGCGGTGACCCCTGCCCACAGAGGGCGCAGGGGCCACCGCCGATGATGTACAGACTACAGCTTTCCCAGTCTGCGGTCATGACCGTAGTAAGTGTACCCGCCGTAGTTGTAGCCATTGTAGTATTGGTAGTACTGCGGGTAGAAGTCACCCCCGCTGTGATAGCCACCCTGGTAGCCCTTGTAGCCGCCACCGCACCCACAAAATGGATAGTCCCCACCTTGGTCGTGCCCGCCCATCGCGAAGACTGCAGAGACTCTCATATCGCTCCTTTTTTCGGTCGATGGAGCCATACGAGCCGAAAGACCCGGATCGGCCTGGGAAATTTTTGTGTGACTGAGCATCGGCGGCTTCTCAATCCACCGCGCTCCACAGTCTCAAGATCCCCAGGCGTCACGCTGATCCGAGCTGGCCCCCCTTACTCCCCGTGGTCACGCAACTCCCCGCAGTCACGCACCTCGAACGTAGGCTACCCACGCGACGATTGCAACGGCAACTTTCTGTGCATGAACGACCACGCTCAGTCATAGCAGCCTTGGTTACCCTATGTACAGATGATCAATCGATTCATCACTGACAGTAGCGATAACCGAGAGCCTCCTGGAGTGTCGG
>JBOHFJ010000473.1:2878-3126 GCA_050699655.1 Pseudonocardiaceae bacterium | reverse complement strand
ACACGACAAATAATATCGATCCGGACCGTATTATCCTGGTTTCTCGACACGCGACACGCCGTCCTATTTTCGGCGCGGCCACACAGCTCCCGCCGCCCGACTTAGGTCTCTAACTTAGCGGCATTGCGCTAGGGGTGCCGACCGTGGCCGATCGAGTCGCCCAGACGGTAGTGGCACGCGGACTGGAGGCCAAGGTCGAGGCGATCTTCCATCCGGACTCGTATGGCTACCGTCCCGGGCGATCCGCG
>JBOHFJ010000473.1:0-2868 GCA_050699655.1 Pseudonocardiaceae bacterium | reverse complement strand
CGACAAATAATATCGATCCGGACCGTATTATCCTGGTTTCTCGACACGCGACACGCCGTCCTATTTTCGGCGCGGCCACACAGCTCCCGCCGCCCGACTTAGGTCTCTAACTTAGCGGCATTGGGCTCTAGGTGAAGACGGTCCCCGCCACAGCTTCGCCGGTCTCTATGACACGGCACTCAACGTCCGAAGTGCCGGTCTCGAACAGGCCGTCATCGCGGTCTGGCGCTCATGGTTCTCCGTACGCGCTATCACCCACCGGGACGCCGAGAACTCGCAGCCACCGGCGATGGCGGTGGTCGTCCAGCGCATGGTCGACGCCGATGAGGCCGGGGTCGTCGCGGTCTACGGTGACACCGTCGAGGTGGAGTCGGTCATTGGCACGGGTGAGCGCTTAGTCGACGGCAGCGTCGAACCGGTTCGGCGCCTGTTCCCCGCACCCTTGCACAGCCCGCAGGGTTCAGCCGAACAAGCTGCCGCTGCGGCCTGGACCCTGCGTGATCAACTCGGTGTAAAGGATCTCGAAATCGAATGGGCCGCCGATTGCGACGGGGTCTGGATTGTCCAAGCTCGACCACTGACCGCGCAGCCACCCTCAGCGGCCGGATTGAACTGGGTCAGCTCCTGCACCCACCCCACTCTGAGAACTGCCGAGCTATATGCGGACTCCGCCCCGGGTGACGTACTGCCTTTGGGACCGGTCGCGGAGGTGGTCGGTCACTACCGCGCGAAGCGCCGACCACTCTTTGCGATCGGGGTCGAGCACGATTGCGACCTTGGTGCTGCGCTTGTGGTGCATTTCAACAAGTTAGGATTGCATGGCCAACGATGGGCGGACCTGGTTGATCGGCTCGGACCAAATGTCATTCTCGACCTGTCTGCCAGCGAGCGCCAGGTCATCATCACCACCAGCGACCTCCGCCAGTACCTGTTGGACCAGTGCGGCGATGATCCTGACCGCCTCCGCTCGGTCGTGGTTCGCGAGTTCATCGCTGGCGACTGGGGAGCGGTCAGCGCAGTGTCCGGCGCCGACGTCCGGGTAGAATTCAGCCGGGACGGATTGCTGACGCTCAACCGAGGCACAGCACCGGCCGATAAGTTCATCATTCCTCACAGCGGGGCCCTCATCGCCGCACCGGCGGGTTGGTCCCATTCGACGCTAACCGTGATCGATCGCGTCACTCGGCAGCTCGTGGACCGCCATGGTGACGCCGTCGTGGAATGGGTGCTCCGGGCCGGGCGACCCGTGCTGGTCGACTACTCGCCCATCGATCCGGGTTCGACATCCATGCTTCCCGTGGACCACGGAACGGTCATCAGCAGCGGTTCTTGCCGTGGACCCGCCCTGGTGATCCCCCCATCGGCCACCCTCGTGTTGACCGAGGACAGCGTGGCGCCCGTCGTTTCAGTGGGAGCTCGCCTTCCGCATCCTTCTCAAACCGCGGTCAACAACGTGTACGAGGTCATCACGCGACTTGGGCGTCCGCCAGTCATCTTCGTCGACCGTCCCTACGCCGTGCTCGCAACGCTGATCCCCCATGTCGCCGGCTTTGTGTTCACTCAACCCGCAGCGCGCCTTTGTCACCTGGCGATCCTGCTGCGTGAGAACGGCACACCTGCGATTTGCCTTCTGACTGAGGTAGCCGCGCGGGACGGCGAGCTTGTTGAACTCGGCCCCGACGGCCAACTCCACCGCGGACTCGTCTCATGACCGCCCCACTCGGAGCACGGGTGGCCCTGGTGGGCTACACCGGCACAGGCAAGACCACGATCGCCACCCGACTGCTCCATGAGCTGCGCCGCCACGGCCAGCCCGCGCAGCTGGTCAAGCTCTCCGCACCGCTGTACCGACTTCAACACATCTATTATGCCGAGGCCGGAATCAGCCTCGCACACGGGGCTCAAGATCAGGAATTGATGGTGGAGATCGCCAACCGGCTGCGCAGAATCTCACCCGACGCCCTGCTGAAACAGTTCCTCGCCACCGTTGCCAACACGCCACCGGGTGCCGCCATCGTCAACGACGATCTCCGCGTTCCCGATCCCGACGCAGCCGTCCTGCGCTCGGCTGGATTCTGTCTGGTCCGCCTGGAATGCCCCGATGAGACCAGGCGTGCTCGACTGGCTGGCCGCGTCGATCATTCCATCATCGATGAACCGGCCGTATTGGGAGCCGCGATGAGTCAGATTCCTACCGAACTCACCCTCGATACCCAAAGCGTCACTCCGATCGAGACTGTCCAACGTGTCCTCGAGCATCTCCGAAACCGGGACTCGACAACCCCTGAGATGACTCGCAATGCTTGACCGCGACGGCTCCCAGATCCTGATCATCGGCCCGGCCGTCTGGCGGTTCAGCGACCAGTGGAATCGCGGTCAACCCGTCCTGGCTGTCGAGATGGCCGGCGGCGGCGTTGCTGATAACACGGTCTACATAAGATGGAGCGACCTGGTCGGGGCGCCAGCGTGCATGGTCACGGCCAATCACTCAGTGGCAGTAGCGCTCACCTCATCGCTGTTCAGACAATTGGAACCCAGTGGATCAATCGAGGATCTGGTGGGTGCACACTGGGCTGGACTGTCCGCTGCGCCACTATTCCTGCTCGGGCGATCCGACTCCAAGATTGTCGCGCACACGCTAGTGCGCTTGGGTGAACACGACGGCCTCTTTATTCGCATCGGTGCGCTCACGCACCCCGATGGCGCAGTCGATGTTGCCAGCATCATGCCATCCGTACTTAGAGGATTATGCGAAACCCTAATTTTTGCTAACCAGGGGACATTTTTTGAAATCTGGCGACACGCGGCATGAGGTAATAGACAACGGCTTCTCCGGTCGATAGAAAGGAGGCGACCAAGCCGAACCTT
>JBOHFJ010000472.1:0-3181 GCA_050699655.1 Pseudonocardiaceae bacterium | reverse complement strand
GACGCCAACACCGGCGTGTCCGTTGACCAACAGAAGGGAGATCACCATGCTCACTAACCAGACCTGGCGGTCCCTAGGTCATGGCAAACCGCTGGTCCCATCACGCTGGCAAGCGACAACCATGACGACCATATCGCGCCGGTGCCCTTGCGGTTTACCGGGCGCGGCGACCGGATCTTGGCGTTGGCCGAACAGTTCCGGAAGTTGCACCGGCGTCGCCTGGTGATTGTGGGCGGTCCCGGGGCGGGGAAGACCACCTTGGCGGTGCAGTTGGTGCTGCAACTGTTGGCCGACTGGCAGCCGGGTGAGCCGGTGCCGGTGCTGCTGTCGCTAGCTAGCTGGGACCCCCACACCCGGCCTCGGCTGCAAGACTGGCTCGCCGCACAACTCAATCAGACCTATCCAGATTTGCGCGCGTTCGGGACCAACACTGCCCAGCGGCTAGCCGAACAGGGATGGCTGCTCCCCGTTCTGGACGGTCTGGACGAGATCCCCGCGCAACGACGCGGAGAGGTGATCGAGGCCCTTAACGCGTCGTTGCACCCCGACACAGGCCTGATCATGACTAGCCGCACCACGGAATACACCGAGACCGTGCGCGCCCGGGACGTTCTCACCGCGGCCGCAGTCATTGAACCGGAACCATTGACCGCACGGGAAGCCGCCAGATACCTCAAAGACCGGCTGCCTCGCCAGCCCGACGAGTCGTGGCAAGCTGTTCTCACGGCGCTACGGGACGGCACCGCGGGAGCGTTGGCCGAGGTCGTGGCATCCCCCCTGGGTCTATGGCTGCTGGGCACGGTGCATATCGACGGCCACCGCGACCCCCGGCCGCTTATCAACCCCGACCGCTACCGCGACGCGGCCGCGATCCAGCACCATCTCCTGAACGAATTGATCCCCGCTGTGGTCCATAGCCGTTTACCGTTGTCGAGCGGTCAGGAATCGCTACGCTCCCAACGCCACCACAATCCCGATCAGGTCCAGCGGTGGCTGACCGCTCTGGCTATCGAACTCCGCAACGCTCAGACCAGTGACTGGCGATGGTGGCAGCTTGCCCGCCACACCTTTACCACCCCGGGGCTGGTGTTTGGCCTGGTTGTCGGCCTGGTGGGTGTGTTGGTGGTGGGGCTGGCATCGGTGTCGGTAATCGTGCTGGTCGGGAGACTGGGCGGATTAGCGTCTGGGCTAGTGGTCGGACTGAGTGCGCTCTTCGGGCTGGTGGGCGGATTAGCTGCCGTTTACTCCGATGTACCCGGACACACTGACCTCCAGATTCGCGGCCGGATAAAAACGCTCGGTTCAAAGCTCGCGTCCGGACTGCTGGTCGGATTGGTGGGTGGTCTGGCGTTCGGGCTGGCATCCGGGCTGGTGGGCGGGTTCGCGTCCGGCTTAGTGGATTGGCTGGCGTTCGGGCTGGTGTTTGGAGTGATGGGTGGGTTGATCAGCTTCGCGGCCAGCCCGAGTATCGCCCGGCGAACAAGTTCCCCGGAGGAGAGCCTGCGGGGAGACAGACAGCTGTCATTGCTCATCACTGGCATGTTCATGCTGGTGTTTGTGGTGTTCGGACTGTTCGGGCTGCTCGGACTGTTCGAGCTGGTTTCGGGACTAGTGGGCGGGTTCGTGGGTGGGCTGCTCGTCGGGCTGATGCGAGGGCCGGTGATGCCCCCCACGTGCTGGCCGGCATTCGTCGTGACATCGCTGTGGTTGGCGGTGCTACGCCGGATGCCATTCGGTTTGATGAACTTCCTCGACGAGGCATATCGGCTGGGCCTGCTGCGGGTGGTGGGGCCGGTGTATCAGTTCCGCCACGCTACCCTGCAAGATCACCTTGCGCCCCTAGCCGAGGCCAGGTTGGCGACCACGGCCAACAGCTAGCCCCGCCGCAATGTAACCCGTACCCTGAGATGGGGCGAGGTGACCGCACTGCGCCGGCGGGACCTCGCGCGGAATGGGAGCTGGGTTCGGGTGGCCGGCGCGTTCGTGGAGCTGCGAGGCAAGGGCCTGGTCTACGGACCGCCGAAGGCACGGGCGAGCTTGCGCACGAACGCGCTGCCGGAGGCGATCCGGCCGGCGATCGTCGAACACCTGGCCAAGTACGTGCCGGACAGCCTGGACGCCTGGCTGTTCACCGGCGAGCGGGGCAACGCAATGAACGACCTGAGCCTCCTGTCCGACGTCAATCGCTGGGTCTGCGTAGTGATAGCGGTTGCCGGCTCCTTAGTAGTAGCCCCGAGCGGCACCGGCCTACTTTGGCGCTCGGCGACGGACTGGCTGCACCAGCGCAAGCACCAATTCCTTCAGTCGCCATGCGGTACGTCTGGGTAGCGGAAGATCCGATAGTTCAGTTGTGAATGTTGATTCGCAGAAGAAGCGGGACCACCGAAGTGATCCCGCCCCGGGTGGTACACGTCGATCGACCTAGAGGTAGCAAATCACAGTACCCGCCACGCAGTGGTTATACCAGTGGTCGTACGATGAGCTCTGGTTCTGCGATGGGGTCGTTGTAGATTCTGGGTCAGCGGCGGCTACGCCGACGCTACCCAAAAGCAGCCCACCGAGCACGGTCACAGCAGTGAGAGAACGAAGAATGGCCTGTCGCATGATAGCCCCCCAATACCTAGTAGTATTAGCGATGGCCGGTGACATTACCAGTCTCGGTGATCGCGGACTACAGTGGAACACCATCAGGCGTCTCGTGCACTCGACCGAGTGTCACATGAGGTCACTGTCGGTGATGGCGTGTCGGACTCGTTCTCGGGTGTTGATCGTCGATCATCTGGGTTGTGTCCGGGTCTGAGCAGCGATCGCCGTCCTACGAGGCGCTGGTGGTGCTGGTGGTGGACTTGACGTCGCAGCTTGCGCGAGCTCAGGCGCGGATCGCTGAGCTGGAGGCCCGGCTAGGGCGTGATTCGACGAATTCCTCGATCCCGCCATCGGCCGATTCGATCGCGGCCAAGGCCAAGCGGCGGGCGGATCGCTCCTTGCGGGAGCGCTCGAAGGACCGCAAGCTTGGTGGGCAGCCGGGCTTGTTTAAAGCAAAAGCCCAGGTCTTCTGACCCGAATCCGCGATTAGTTGGGCGACACGGGCCCGGGGTTGGTGATGGGTGTCGTTCTGGCCTGGGATGATGTCGGTTGCGAGGCAACAAAACATCTCAGGGAGAGGACACCCATCGGGTGG
>JBOHFJ010000471.1:0-3196 GCA_050699655.1 Pseudonocardiaceae bacterium | reverse complement strand
ACATAGAGCAACGTTCTGGCACCCTCCCCATCCAGGGCCATCACACAGGCACCCGTCACATGCGGATCAAACACAATCCACCCCTCCTGCATGCTCACCACAAGATTCGCGAAACCCACCGGACCCCGATGCACCTGACACGACGCCGAAATCCCCTTCCGGCGCCGCTTGTTCGGGCCATTCTCATGATAACTATGCCAGTCCATCACAACTCCCTTCCCTGATTGCGTGAAATACGCTTTCTGTCTTGTGTTCATGTCCGGTGTGGACCGGACTCAGCTCACGCCGCGGTGGACTTCACCGCCGACCTACCGGGCACCGTCCCACTCGTGCCGGCCGCGGTTCCCGGAGTCCCCATGCCGACGGCACGGACGACCCAGGTGAGCCACTTGGCTTGGCCGGAGACCTCCGCGCGGGGCTGCACGGTCATTCCTTCCAACACCACCGGCCGGAACGGCAGCCCCGGCACGGACACCGGTGGAACCGGCTGGTGCGCGCACGCGAACTCCACCGTGACCGACTTCTCCCGGTCCTTCTCCGCCGACGGGTCCGCGAACGTCCCCCGGAACAACCGATGCCCCGTCGCCTCATCCAGCCGAGGCCGCACCGGCCGGTTACGCGCCCTGTCCTCCTGCGACTGATACTCCGTCACCGCCTGGATCTCCCCCACCAGGTACAACCCCTGCGGAAACCACTCCTCGAAGTCCACCGTGAACCGCACATACCGTGGCGCTCCCATGCTCACCCCTCCTGTTCGTGATCTTCTGTCGTGAGAATTAATCCGTCTTTGTCATGTTAGCTGATATACTTGCTCGGCACCACCCACTTGCTTACTCCAAACGGGTGATCTATGGCTTTGCTAGCTCAGGCGGTAGGGTTGTGCTATGGAGATGGACCAGGCGGACCCACGGCCCGCATACCAGCGCGTCGCCGACGACCTGCGACACGCGATCGCCACCGGCACGTACCAACCGGGTGACCAGCTCCCGACTCTGGCGGAGCTGACCAGCCGGTACGGCATCGCTGTCATGACCGCCCGGGACGCGATCCGCCAACTCGTGACTGACAGCCTTGTTGTGTCTCGCCAGGGCAAGGGCGCATACGTGCTACGCCAGCCCAGCACCGACGAATCCATCTCCGCCTCCCAACTTCTCGATCTGGTGAACCAGGTCAGCAAGTCCGTGGACGACCTCACCGAGCGGATGACCGTCGTGGAGCGGACACTTGCCGACCGCCAGGGCTCAACTGCCGCTCCACCAACGCCATCCGGCGACTGAGCCCAGCCACCGCGTCCGCCATCTGCCGGACGCCCGTCACCAACGCTTGCCACTCGACGTCACTCACTCCCGGAACGCGGTTCACCGGCGGTTGCGTGCTCACTTCGGTTACCTCTTCCCTCCCCGACGATCGAATCGCTTCACGCCCCGTCGCTGGCCCCGCCATCACCGACTGCCACCGACGCAACGACAACCGGCGCCGACATCGATTCCTCACATCGCCGCGCGAACACCAGCGCTGCGTCGGCAAGCTCGCGGGCGAACTGAGCCGCAAGCTCGATACCGCCCAGCTCGTCATCGACCTGGACCGAGAACGTGCCACCGGTGTCGATATCCGCCACAAGCCACGGACGGCCGGTCAGGTCGGTCGCGACACGGGCCGTGTCGCCGAACCTCGGATGAACCACAATGTGCAGCCCCATGTTGTGTTCCTTCCCGTTGCCCAGCGGCGGGTGACTGCCCGCCGGATGCATCTTGCGGGCTAGGCTGGCCGGGGCGCCACGAGATGCGGGATGCGCGCATGACATGCGCATATTCAGGGGGGTGAACAGGCCTTGCGGACCTTCGGTGACACGCTGCGGCAACTGCGCAGCGAGGCCGGCCTCACGCAGGGGGAGCTGGCGAAACAGGCCAACTGGAGTCAAAGCCGGATCAGTCGCGCCGAGCAGAACTTGTTCAGCCCCGACGACGCGACCGTCCAGCGCCTGGACCGGGCGCTGAGCGCCAACGGCCAGCTCATCGCCGCCTACGCCACCGCGCCAGTGTCCAGTGCTGAACTGGTCCATCCCGGGCGTGATCCGCTGATCTTCAGTGATCTCATACGGAAGATCCATCGCACCGATGTCGGGCGTGACACGATCGACCAACTCACTGTTATCACCGAGCAGTTGTGTTGCGAGTACGTCTCCCGCCGCCCCGAGGAGCTGCGCGAGGATGCGCGCTACCAGATCGAATACATTCAACGCCTGCTGGAGGGACCCACCCGGCTGAGTGAGCATCGAGAGCTGCTGGTCATCGCCGGGTGGCTGTCGCTGCTGATCGGCTGCGTGAACTACGACCTCGGCCTGGCCCGGCACGCCGAGACCGCCCGCATCTCCGCCGCCCAACTCGGCCGGGAAGCCGGCCACGGGGAGATCATCGCCTGGTCATTCGAGATGAGCGCCTGGTTCGCCCTCACCCAAGGCCGCCTGCGATCCGTCCTCGACTACGCCGACGCCGGCATCAAGGCAGCGCCCCATTCCTCGGTCGCTGTGCAACTCGCCGCCCAAGCCGCCAAAGCCCACGCCCGCATGGGCAACCCCAGCGACGTCCGCCACGCCCTCGACCAGGGCTTCCGCTTGCTGGACGGCCACGAGCACCCCACCCAGTCAGACAACCACTTCGTCATCGACCCCGCCAAATGGGACTTCTACGCGATGGACTGCTACCGCATCGGCGGCGACAACACCCGCGCCGCCGAGCACGCACACGAAGTACTCCACCTGTCCGAACGCCCAGACGGCACCGACCGCAGCCCCATGCGCGCCACCGAAGCCCGGCTCACCCTCGCGATCGTGTCCCTCCGAGACGGCGAGATCGACCGCGCCACCGACTGGGCACGCAAAGCATTCCAAGCAGACCGGAAATCCATCAACAGCCTGGTCATGGTCACCGACGAGCTCTACCACGAGGCCTGCACACGCTACCGCGACGACCCCGCGACCACCGCCCTCAACAACGTCATCACATCCTTCTACACATCGATCTCCGACCGATAACAGCTCGCGTGTGCGCGTGGTTGCCGAATTTGGCTCTATGGGATCAAGGCGCCGCCAGCGGCGGCGCGGACGTGGTTGAGTTCGTCGTTCTACATGCGTGCCCGCTCGGGCCGGTCCCGCTTGCTGCGCGCGGCCTGGCGGCCGTGCTCGCGCGGGCCGGCC
>JBOHFJ010000470.1:0-3201 GCA_050699655.1 Pseudonocardiaceae bacterium | reverse complement strand
GAACGACTCCTGCGTATATCCCGCCGCCTTGCGAGCATGGACCAGGCCCTCCCGTTTCGCCATTGCGGCATCCTCCCACACCGGGGTGAGTCAACTAATCGCATCCGAGGAGCGTTCGGCTTCTGTTCCTGCTCGCAGGTACGGTTAGGTAAGCGCGAGCTATTCGTTGAGGTCGCTCTCCTTGTCGAGTTCCGTCGCGGGAAGCTCCTGGCGTTCGTGACGCTTGCGAACGACGCCGCCGATAACGACGAGTAGCTAACACTGCCGCGTGGACCCCGATAGGTCTTCGCCCGGGTTTGGAGATCGGGTCAGGTTGCGACGTTGGTGCTGATGCGGTGGGCGAGGTCCAGTGCGGTGGAGTCGGTGGTGTATTGAGGGATTTTGGTGCCTAGTGCTGTGAGTTTGCGGGCGGTGAGGAGGGAACTCACCTGGTCGATGGCGGCGAGTACCTGCCCGGTGGTGGTGTTGGCGAGGTCGGTCTCGCCGCAGCGGTACTGGTTGGTGGCTAAGATGATGCGGCCTGAGAGCATGGCGCGGGCACGGCCCGGGTCGCGCAGGGTCAGTGCCTCGGTCATGTCCGTGACGGCGATCTCGGCGAAGCGCGGGTCGTGTTCGGCGAGCCGGGAATACGCGACCGCCCGGTCGGCCGGGAAATCGGAGTTGTCGGGCAGCACAGCGGCACTGATGACCCACTCGACTGGCGCCTCCTGGGCGCGTGCGTAGTGCTCCTCGGCCCGGCGCAGCGCGCGCTGAACGTCGTCGACATTGCCCAGGCTGGCGTACGCTTTGGTTTCGGCCAGCGCCAAGGCTGTGAGCATGCCGGGTGAGGCGACATCCAGGGCGGGCAGCGCCCCCAGCCGAAACAGCTGCAATGCCTCCGGAAAGTGCTCGGCTTGCAGGTACAGCCCCCCCAGAGTCCCCAGCGCATGGGCGGCGAGTACCGGTTCTTCGGCTCGCCGGGCCGATTCCAGGGAGCGCAGATAGCAGCGCTGTGCCGTGCGCGACAGGCACAGATCATAGGATGTCCAGCCGGCCAGGCTCTCCAGCCGGGCCAGCGCCGCCTCCAGCGCTCGCCGCACGTCATCGGATGCGCTCGCCTTCCGCAGCTGTTGCGCCCAGCTTAGGTGGCCGAACACGGCGTCCCGGCAGGAACCGCCGAGGGCTTTGTCCTGCGCCATGAGACTGCGGGTCACCGTCTGCACCCGCGCCACATCCGACGCACCGATCCGGTTCGGGACCGGGCTCGCGGTGACCGGCGCATCGAGAACGGCCCGGTCCGCCGCGGTCAGACCGGCCCCGACGGAGATTGTCGCCGCCAGCGCGATGGCTTCGCGGCGCTTCACGGCCTGGTCCTCCACGGTCTCGGGGCGAGGGTCCCCGTCGACCGTACCAGCGGGTGTCGCGACGCTCGTGACGTTCTCATCACCGGTCGGCAGAGCCAGCAAGTGTATCTCACGGCGCAGGGTCAGCCGCAATGCCTGTGCGGTGGCCTGGGATTCGGCCAGCTGCGCCTCCCGGATCTGGACCCCATGGGCCTGCTGCACCACCGCCACCGCGTGGAACGCGGCCAGCAGGGCGCCCTGGGCGCCGCAGAAATCATCGGCGATCCTCCAGAAGCGCTCGTCACCACGGTGGCGCCCCTTCTCGATGGGCGCCACGGTGGTGCGGTCGCGGAAAGCGGCTTTGGCGAGCTGGTCTTGGGTCAGCTCGGCCGCTGTGCGGTAGACGGCGAGCTGCGCACCGAGCCCGCGACGCAGCTCAGCGAGATCTTCCGGTTCCCGAGACATGTCCCCCCACATCTCCACAGCTCGCCCCCGATGAGCGCCCCAGCGTAGCCGCCCGGGTGGCCGAAACGACGTGACAGATGTGACAACAGTGTGCTGCCAGTGCCGCACAGTCCCAGCATGCGTGGCCTGCTGTCGCCCAGCCTCGGCGTGCGGTTCTCACGGCTTCCTGAGCAGCACCTCGCCTTCGAGACCGTCTGGATCGCGAAAGAAGATGCTCAACGCTTGGCCGAAGTCGGTGACTGTGCCGTCGCTCGCTCCGGTCTCGACGAGCCGGCTGCGGATCGTCTCGAAGGCCTCGCGGGACGCGGCGGCCAGCCCGATGTGATCGATGCGACCCCTACCCCACATCGGCGTCTGGCGATCGGCCTCAGTGTTCCCCTCGATCACGAAGACATTCAGCTGCGTCGCCGGGCCGATGTCGATCACCGTCATCGTCTCGCCAGGACCGTGACTGCGCGTCGGTCCGACAACAGCGTCGAACACTCGTTCGTAAAACTGTCCCAGACGCTCGACGTCTTTGGAGAGCCACGCGATGTGGTTCACGCCGTCCAACAGCATCTGTGACTCCTCTATGCCTCGGTCCCACCGTAGCTGTTTTTCAGCCAGGTGCGCGTCAGGGCGGCGGGGCTGGGGTGTCGACCTGGGTCACCGGGGGCGTTACCACCGGTGCCGGTGCCACCTCGCGGGGGGCGGCCGGGGCGGGTTGCTTGCCCACCCGCACTGGACCTCGCACGCTGCCAGTCACCGGGGCGAAACCGGAGCGGTCGGGCAGGAAAGCGCCGAGCCGGCAGTCCGCGCGGGTGCTCCCGGCGCGCCAGCTCTCCTTGCGCAGCGTTTCCCAGAACAGGGTGAGCCCCTTGTTCGCGATGACGGTGGGGCCTGCCGCGAAGTCCTTCGCCAACCGGGTGCATTCCGTGCTTAACACCTGGTCCTGCGCTGCTTCGTCCGGGTATCCCTTGGGGAAGGCGCCTTTGAGGTCGACCACCCCGACAACCTCTATCGCATGGGGGCCCGCGCAATCGGCTGGGTCACCCACACCTTTGCCGTCGTTTCCCAAGCAGGTACCGGGCTGATGCACGTCGGACTGGTCCTGCCCCAGCGCGCTGCCGGTGGTGCGGAACAGGGTCCCGGTGCGGCCAGTGGACTGCACCCCGCAGCGCAGCGTCCGGTCCCCGTGCACCCAGCCGGCCTCGCTGGGTTTGATCGCGCCTACGGTGAACCGGCCGAACGGGTCGAAGTGATCGTCCAGCGCCTGGGTGGTCAGCTGGGTGCAGCGCTGGGTCACCACCTGCCGCCAGCGCTCCGGGCTGGGGAAAGGGGCTTGGGCGCCGAAGTCTTGAAGATCCGGCGTTGCGGTGACCTCGAAGAGATGGGGTTGGGCGCAGTCCACCGCTCTGGCGTCGACGGCGTCGGG
>JBOHFJ010000469.1:0-3217 GCA_050699655.1 Pseudonocardiaceae bacterium | reverse complement strand
ATCGCCCGTGTGCGGGCGGTGTTGGGGGTGGAGCTGGGTATCCGGGCACTGTTCGAAACACCCACGGTGGCCGGGCTTGCGCGGCGGCTGGACACTGGTACGCAGGGGGACGCGTTCAACGCGCTGCTGCCCCTTCGCGCGCACGGAGTGCGGCCACCCCTGTTCTGCGTCCACCCGGCCGGTGGCCTGAGCTGGTGTTACGCGGGGTTGCTCCGCCATCTAGGCCCCGACTACCCGATTTACGGACTGCAAGCACCGGGTCTGGCCCATCCGGGCACCCTCCCCGCCACGCTGGAGGACATGGTCACCGACTACATCGACCACCTCCGCGCCGTGCAACCCACCGGGCCCTACCACCTGCTGGGCTGGTCCTTCGGCGGCGCCGTGGCCCACGCCATCGCTACCCGGTTGCAACACCAGGGCGAACCGGTAGCGCTGCTAGCCATGCTCGATTCCTTCCCCCTGGACTGCCGACGGGGGGGCAACCCGCCGCCCACACAGCACGACCTCCTGGTTCATCTGCTTGGGGTCGCCGGCCACCCCGCGGCCAATGGTGACCGCCCGCTGAGCGGCTCCGAGATCGCGGCGATCCTCCGCGATGCGGACGAACTATTGGCCGGTCTGGAGGAACGCCACGTGGCGGCGTTTACCGAGATCTACGCCCACAATCTCACGCTCAGACCGGCCTCGGCGGTGGGCTGCTTCGACGGCGACCTGCTGTACTTCCGCGCGATGCGCGACAAGCCCGCCGACGCACCCACCAGCGACATCTGGCGGTTTCTGGTCAGCGGGCGCATCAACACCCACGAGATCGCATGCACACACCACACTATGACACAGCCCGTACCATTGGCTCACATCGGTCGCGTGCTGGCCGAACATCTCGATATCATCAACAACCATCAGGGGGGTCGTGGTGAGTAATCCATTTGACGATGAGACCGGTGTCTTCCACGTGCTAGTCAACGATGAGGGCCAGCACTCGTTGTGGCCCGCTTTCGCTGAGGTACCCGCTGGCTGGTCGATCGTGCTGGCCAGCACCGACCGGCAGTCCTGTGTGGACTACGTCAACGAGCACTGGACCGACATGCGCCCGAAGAGCCTGATCGAGGCCATGGAGAAACAGCCCTGAACCCCGCAGGGGGCTTGGTTGGTGTCACTCATGCAGAATTTGTTGGGCTTGTGGAAGCGGGAGAAGCTCACCACCCGGCAGGTGCTATGCGCGGCGGGCTACGGTTGTTCGCCGAGCGGGGATTCAGATCTGACGATTGTGCCCGCGCGGATCGTCACACACCGGAGCGGCTGGATCCGTCGGCTGCTGGCGGCCTGCTGGCGCCATCCCCGCCTCGCCATGGGGGCTTTGCTCGCCTCGGGTATCGGGATTGGCATGGAGGCCATTGCTCCGCTGATTACCCGGCTCGCGATGGACGACGCTGTCGCGGGTATCACCGGGCGGCTGGGTCGACTGGTCGCCGTGCTGGTCGGGGTGGCGCTGCTGCAGTTCGGGGCCGCGTTCGCGCGCCGCTACTTCGGTGGTGGGCGGTTGTCTCTGGATGTGCAGCACGACCTGCGCAATGCCGTGTTCCAGGCGGTGCAGAAGCTCGACGGCGCCCAGCAGGACGGCCTGCGCACCGGACAGGTCGCCTCCCGGGCCATCTCCGACCTGCAGCTGGTGCAAAACCTGCTGTCGATGGTGCCGCTGGCGGCGGGCGCGGTGGTGCTGCTGGCCGTCGCGCTGGCCGCGATGCTGTGGCTGTCCCCGTTGCTCACCCTGATCGCGCTGATCACGGTGCCGGCCGCCGGGCTGGTCACCACCCGGATGCGGCGCGCGTTGTTTCCGGCGACCTGGTCGGCTCAGCAGTGCGCGGCTGAGGTCGCCGAGCAGGTCGAGGAGACTGTCACCGGGATACGGGTGGTGAAGGGATTCGGTCAGGAGGCCCGAGCGGTGGCCCGGCTGGAGGATCGGGCCCGGCGGCTGTTCGCCGAACGGATGCGCTCGGCGCGGCTGACCGCGCGCTTCGCCCCGACGCTGACCGCGTTCCCGTCGCTGGGGCAGGTGGCGGTGTTCGCCCTGGGCGGCGTGCTGGCGCTGCGCGGGACGATCAGCCTGGGGACGTTCGTGGCGTTCGCCGCGTACCTGGAGATGCTCGTCGCCCCGGCCCGGTTGATCGCCAATCTGGTGGTCCTCGCGCAGCTGGCCCGCGCCGGGGTGGAGCGAGTCTACGAGCTGATCGACGCTCACCCCGGGGTGAGCGACGCGCCGGACGCGATCGACGTGCCGGACGGGCCGCTGGCGGTGCGCCTGGACGGGGTGTGTTTCGGTTACACCCACGGCGAGCCAGTGCTCGACGGGATGTCCCTGCTCATCGAGCCAGGCGAGACGCTAGCTCTGGTTGGCGCGGCCGGCTCGGGCAAGTCCACCGTCTCGCTGCTGCTGGCCCGCTTCTACGACGTGCAGCGGGGCGCGATTCGCCTCGGGCCGCCCGGCCGGCCCCTCGACGTTCGGCGGCTGCGGTTGGCGTCGCTGCGCCGGGCCATCGGGATGGTGTTCGAAGAGGCGTTCCTGTTCTCCGACACGGTGCGGGCCAACATCGCCTACGGGTGCCCGGAGGCCACCGAGGAACAGGTACGCCGGGCGGCGAGGGCGGCGGCGGCGGCGGAGTTCATCTCCGCGTTGCCGCACGGCTACGACACCGTGGTCGGCGAGCGGGGACTCACCCTCTCGGGCGGGCAACGCCAGCGGATCGCGCTGGCCAGAGCGCTGCTGTGGGACCCGAGGGTGTTGGTGCTGGACGACGCCACCTCCGCGGTCGACGCCGCCACCGAGGCGGCAATTCACACCACCCTGCGGGCGGTCACCGCGGCGCGCACTACCCTGCTCATCGCGCACCGCCGGTCCTCCTTGGCGCTGGCCGACCGGATCGCGGTGCTCGAGGGCGGGCGGGTGATCGACGTCGGGACCCAGGCCGAGCTGAGCGCTCGGTGCGCGTTGTTCCGCGCACTGCTCGCGGCCCCCGGGGAAATGATCGAGACCATCACGGCCGGCACGGCAGGCGCACCGCATCCTGGTCCGGACGGCATCACCGCGCGGCTGTGGCCCCCCGATGCTCCGGCTGACGCACCGGAGGGCTCCAGTGGCGGTCCGCGGGCCGACTGGGCCGCGCGCGACACGGCGGGCGCGATGCGGGGCGGGGTGGCGGGGGGCGCCGGGCGGGGC
>JBOHFJ010000468.1:0-3236 GCA_050699655.1 Pseudonocardiaceae bacterium | reverse complement strand
ACCTGGTGGACCGGGTCGGGGTGGCCGCCGGGCGGGCGCTGCTGGCGCGGTCGTTCGCCCAGTTCCAAGCGGACCGCTCGGTGGTCGGTCTGGCGCGGCGGATCGACCGCAACGCCGAGGGCCTGGCGGGTTACCTCGAGGCGATGGCCTGCCACCTGGGCGATTTCGCCGAGTACGCCCGGCTGCGCCGGCAGATCTCCGAGCGGGAGCGAGCCCTGTCTCGTTCCAGCAGCCCGGCCCGTTCCAGCGGCCCGGCCCGTTCCGGCGGCGCGGCCCGTTCCGGCGGCGCGGCTCGTCACGGCGGCGCGGCGCGGGACGCCGAGTTAGCGGTGCTGCGCTGCGCGCTGCGGGCGCACCCCTGCCATAGCTGCGACGATCGGGAGGCGCATGCCCGGTGGGCGGAGCGCTACGACCGGCTGGACCGCGAGACCGACACGCTGCGCCAGCAGGTCGCGACCGCGACGCATTCCCTGGCCCGCACCTTCGACCGGATCCGGGCACTGCTGGCCGAGCGCGGGTATCTGGACGGTGAGCGGCTCACCGAGCACGGCCGGGCGCTGGCCCGATTGTGGTCGGAGACCGACCTGCTCACCGCGGAGTGCCTGCGGCACGGAATCTGGGACGGACTGGCGCCCGCCGAGCTGGCCGCGGTGATCTCAGCCCTGGTCTACGAGGCCCGCGGCGACGCGACCACCCCCGCGGTTCCCACCGGCCCGGTGAGTGACGCGCTGGCGGCCACCGTGCGGTTGTGGGCGGAGCTGGAAGCCGACGAGCGGCGGCACCGGCTGGAGCGCACCCGCGAACCTGATCTGGGTTTCGCTTGGCCGATGTACCGGTGGGCGCGCGGGGAGTCGCTGTCGGCGGTGCTGGTGGCCGCCGGGAACAACGGCGCTGGGCTTTCCGCCGGGGACTTCGTCCGGTGGTGCCGGCAGGTGCTGGACGTGCTGGACCAGGTCCGAGGGGTCGCCGGGGAAGGCTCCCCGGTCGGGACGACGGCGGCTGAGGCGGTGCGCGCGGTGCGCCGGGGCGTGGTCGCGCTAGGAACCGTCTGAGGCAGTCTCAACACGCCCAACGATGTACTGGGCCGCCGCCGCGTGCGCGGGGAACCCCTCGTACCGGGCAAGCTCCACCGCCGTGGGGCCGACGCTGCGCACACCGGCCGGGGACACGTAGGCGAACGAGGATCGCTTGAGCAGCTCGCCTACGCCCATACAGGAGTAGGTTCGCGCGTTGCGGCCGGTGGGCAGGATCGCGTTCACGCCGATGGAGAAGTTGCCGAAAGCGATCGAGGTGTTTTCGCCCAAGAGCACCTCGCCCGCGTGGGTTATCGCCGGCAGCAACTCAAACGGGTTGTCAACGAGTACCCGCAGATGCTCCGGCGCGTACTCGTTGACAAACACAACGGAGTCGTGGAGTCCCTCGGTGAGGACGATGCCGCCGTAATGGGACAAGACCGCCTTGCAGTTCCGGGCCCGGTTCTCCGGCAAGCTGTCCACCAGGTCGGTGAGGCGATCGACCACGCCGGCCGCGAGCGTGCTCGAGTGCGTGACGAGCAGGACGGCTGAGTCCTCCCCGTGCTCCGCTTCGACCAGCAGCTCCCGCGCGGCGATCTCCACGTCCGCGGCGGCGTCGCACAGAATCACTGACTCGCTCGGGCCGGCTGGCGGACCGGGATCGACGACACTGGACAGGATTCGTCGCGCGGCGGTCACGTACTGGTTGCCCGGGCCGAGGATCTTGTCGACCTTGGGGACGCTGCCGGTTCCGTAGGCCATGGCGGCGATGGCCTGGGCGCCACCCACCTTGACGATGTTCTCTACACCGCACAGCCGGGCCGCGACGAGGGACGCGGGATCCACCGACCCGTCAGCTCCCGGTGGAGTGCAGACCACGATCTCAGGCACGCCCGCGATGACCGCCGGAATACACAACATGATCATGACGGAAGGGAAGGACCCTTTCCCGCGCGGGACGTACAGCCCCACGGAGGCGATCGGGGTCGTGCGCTCACCCGCCAGCACCCCAGGCGCTATCTCCGTCATCCAGCTCGGCGGGGGGAGCTGAAACTGATGGTGATTCCGGACATTCTGTATCGCTTGGACCAGGGCGGCGCGGAGGTTGTCCTCGACCAGTTTGTCGGCGTGATCGAACTCTTCTTCGCTGACCCGAAGCTGGTCCTGGCTCAACTCGGCGCCGTCGTACTGGCGGGTGAGCCGGACCAGAGCCGCGTCACCCTCGGACCGAACAGCGGCCAGCACCTGCCGCACAGTGGCCTCGACATCCTGCAGGTTGTCCTGTGCGCGTTGGTGGAGCAGCTGGCTGCGCTGTTCGGGCGACAGCTGCGCCAGGACATAGCGATTGACCTTCAATTGCTCGGTCAAGTCCTTCCACCCTTTCGATCGAGCTCATGCCAACGTTGCTTTCACGCCGGGCGCGAGTGAGCGCCGGTGTGGGTTGACGGCGAGCAGACCCGCCATCGCCTCGCCGAGCCCGCGAAAAAGCATGGGCCAGCCGGTGACGGGATCGGCATCGTCGTCGATGTGCATGATGATGCTCGACTCCAGGCCTCCGGCGAGACCATCGACGAAGTCGTCAAGATCCTCAGAGTACAGGCCGTTCGCCAAGGTGTGCCCCACGAGGAAAGCCTTGCGGAAATCCCCGTAGTCCTGTGACATCGGTACGTATTTCCAGAATTTGCGACCCTCCATGCTGACGCCAACGCGGATCGGTTGATGCGCGTCGTCACCCGGGTCTTTGATGCTTGAGCCAGCCCCGTGGATGCCGAACTTGCTCATTCGCTCGATGGCCACATAGCGGAGCGCTCTGCCGAGGGTCATTCCGATGTCCTCGGTCACGACGTGACTTGAGCTGAGCCGTGTGGCTTCATACGTGACATCGAGCCGCAGCCCCGCTCCTTCGGCGAACTCGGCCAAGAGCTCAGCCATGCCGGTCACATTGATGGAGTCCGCGACGTTGATGGCACAGCGAACTGAGGGGGCACCCAGGCGCACGCTTGCTTCCACGACACTTTCCGCCGTGCGCCTCTCCAGGCTGGCCCCCCATTCGGAGACGCTCCGCACTGTCCAGCCACGCTCGACAGCCCGCTGTTGTTCTGTCTCGGGCCGGGGCTTGGCTGGTGCCTCGTCGCGCGGCGGGCTGGGCGCCACCGGTTGTTCGTTGAACATCTTGTCCAGCGCGATGCCCACTCCCCGGAACACTCCTTCCCAGGTGTGGTG
>JBOHFJ010000467.1:0-3241 GCA_050699655.1 Pseudonocardiaceae bacterium | reverse complement strand
CGCGCAGGCCAACCACAGGTTGACCCACTCCCAGGGGTCGCCCTTTCTGAACAGGAGGTTGGTGTAGACCTCGGTCGCCGGGTGCTCCAGGACCGTGGCCAGGGCTGCGGGATCCGCTCGCTGGTCGCGGTAGGTGTGCAAACTGACGTGGCCGTCCGGGGTCAGGGGGATGATCAGGCGGGGGTCGTCGGCGATTCCGCGCAGCGGCATGAACGTGCACATCTCGCTGGAGACGGCGCGCCAGTGCGCGCCGTCTCGCTCGAAGGCGATCGACCGCGAGACGCCGCCGCGGATGCGCAGCGGTACGACCAGGCGGCCGCCTGGAGCGAGCTGATCGAGCCAGGCGGGCGGGACGTCGCCCGCGCCGACGGTGGCAATGGCCCGGTCGAAGGGTGCGGCGTCTGGATCACCGAGCGCGCCATCCGCAAGGAGCGCGGTCACATTGTCCGCGCCCGCCGCCGTCAGGTGCTCACGGGCCCCGTTCACGAGGTCTGAGTCCACGTCGAGCGTCGTGACGTGCCCGTGCGGACCGACCAGGTGGCCGAGCAACGCCGCGTTGTACCCGGTGCCAGCACCGACTTCGAGCACAGTGTGGCCGGGGTGCGCGTCGAGCTGCTCGAGCATCATCGCGACGATGCTGGGCTGTGATGCGCCGGAGATCGCCGCGCCGCTGTCGGTGTGCTTGGTGAAGACCTGTTCGTCGGCGTAGGCCGCAGAGAGAGAGGCGTCCGGGACGAATAGATGCCTGGGAACGGCGGCGAGCGCCTCAGCGATTCGCGGGGTGTGGACCGGGCCGCGCTCGCGTAGTTGGGCGGTCAGTTCTGCGCGCAGCCGCGCGGCCTCGTCGTCGATCGTGGCGGTGGCGGTGCCTAGCTGTCCAAGGCTAGCGGCACCGCCAGCGAGGCCGGGGTTCAACACGATCGGATGCGCCATGACGACTTCCTTCGCGAGGTAGGAGAGGGCGGATTGTTCTGAGGCAGCCAAGCCGGCCCGGTTGAACGTGAAGATGAGGTGATGCGCGAGGATCGCGCGCAGGCCACGCTGCAGTTGCCCGCTGCGGGCGAGCTGGGCGAGTTCGCGCCCGGCGGTCTCGAACGCAGTAAGCCGTAGCTCCCAGCCCGGCTCGCTGGCTTGGACGCGCGCGGCGGCGCCTTCTACGGTCATCAGCCGGCGCATCGCGGCGAAGGCCACAGCAAGGCGCTCGGACGGGGGTAGCACGGGGACCGGGCGGTGCTCGGAGACCTGGGCCCAGACATCGCCCTGCTCGTACCAATCCAAGCCAGCGACGCGCAGCAGTGCGCTGACAAGCAGGGTCGCGGTCTCGCGCGGGCCGGGCTCGCGGCGATTGGCCCGGCCCGCCGCAGCCAGGGCGGCGCGACTATCTGCGCAGAACAGCCGGTGCGCGATGTCCATCGCGGCTGGGCCGCCGAAGGCGAACACCTCCGGTTCGTAGACGCCGCGTACCCATTCGCTGATTTCCCCGTGAGTGGTGAGGGAATCGAGGATCCGGTCCATCGTGCGCCGGGCCTGTTCCTGGTCCGGGGCGACGCGCAGCCGCAGCCCGCCGTCCTTGAGTAGGAAGTGGTACCCCGTGATCGCCCCGTCGGCTTCGGCTTCCTCCAAGCCGGCCGCGAGCCGCGCGAACCCGACTGGCGCCAGCCGGTGCCGGTCCGCACCGACGAGCATCATCTGCTGCCAACTCACTGGTGTTCTCCCGGATGTCTTCGAGGTGGTCATACAGCCAGCAGGGCGCAGTCCCAACCGGTGACTGGCCGGACAGCGAGGGCGTGCAGAGCGAGGGCGGTTCCGGCCTGGCCCTCTAACCATCCCGGGTCGACCGGGCCGGGCTGCGCCAGCTTCTGCCTCAGGGCGTCTAGCAGGTCCGGGATCACGTCGGTGAGCACGCCGGGGGCGGGTGAGTCGGCGGCCATCAGCCCTGCGATGTGGATCAGCCCGGCGTACCCGTGGCACAGCGAGGCGTCCCCGGTTTGGTGTAGCTGCGCCGGATCGGCCAGGGCCGCGGCAGCGGCGCCCTCGGCCAGCGCCCGGCGGACCGGATCATCCAGGACGAGCGCGGCCAACTGCTGGGCGCGGGCCAGACCCAGGGTGCCGTAGCACCAGGAGGGCCGGCGTGGGCCGTCCGCATTTTCCCTTCCGCCGCTCAGCTCCGCCCGGGTGATCCAATACGGCCACCAGGGGCCGCGGTCGCTCTCGCGGCGCCACCGGTCCAGCCACGCCCAGATCCGCTCGATCGCTTCGGCGTGTCTGTCGACAGCGGCCCCGCGCCGCAGGGCAAGGGCGAGCAGGGCTAACACGCCGCCGATCCCGTGCGCCAGTCCGTTGTTGGCGTGCCCGCCGGGGAAGTCGTTGGACGGCTTGCTGTTGGGGGCCAGCTCGGTCCACCAGCCGGGCAGCAGGTCATCGCCGTCCTCGACCGGTTCGGTCAGGGCGATCAGGTAAGCCAGGACGTCGCCGAGCAGGGTGGCGGCAGGGTCCTCTCGCCGCAGAAGGAGGGCGCCGAACCCGGACAGGCCCCGGATGCTGTCGAACTCGGCGAGCGGTGGGTAGGTGCCGCGCTGCATGCGCTGGCGGGCGTCGTCGAGACGGCGCCGGATGACCCGATCGGTGGCACGCTCCAGCGCTGGGATGCTGCGCGTCGCTAAGCCGGGTAGGTACGGCGCGGCGGCGCGCAGCGCGAACTCCACGGCAGGAGCGCCGTAATAGAGCGAGGCGTTGGATCCGATTCTGAGCTCGCTGGATGTGATGTACGCCAGCCATGCGCGCACCCGGCTCCACTCTGCGCGTCCGGTCGCGGCACGCTCGATATGCAGCAGCGCGATTCCGGCGCCGCCGTGCGCGAGGGACTGCGGCCACCAGTCGGGAAGCCCGCTGCCGGCCTTCGGCGGCGCGGCGTACCGGTCGGCGATCTCTTCCGCGAGGGTTTCTGCCGCGAGCAACGGCGGGGCGGGGGTGGTTCGGGTCACGGTCGTCTTTCGGCGTGCAGGCCGGCGAGGGCGGCGGCGCGTACCAGGTGCAAGCTGGTGCGTTCGCGCTCACCGTCGGGGCCGAGCGCGCGCAGGGCGTGGAGGTGCAGGAGCGTGGTGAGGATCGCGTCCGGATCGGCTCCGGGCTCCTCGGTCATCGCGGCCCGGTACGCGGTCAGCGCCTCGGCGCGCTGGCGCCACGCCGCCGCTGCCGGCGCGCTGCCCAGTGCGGTGTGCAGCGCGGCGAAGTCGTCTTT
>JBOHFJ010000466.1:0-3276 GCA_050699655.1 Pseudonocardiaceae bacterium | reverse complement strand
ACTCACCCGTTCGCCGCTCGTGTACCCCCGAAAGGGCCTTACCGCTCGACTTGCATGTGTTAAGCACGCCGCCAGCGTTCGTCCTGAGCCAGGATCAAACTCTCCATTGAATGCCTCAACAGAAAACGACACCCACCACTCACAACACAACCAAGCGGGCACCGCACTGATCACTAGCAGAACAACAACTAGCACAACAAAAAACACAAAAAACATGGCACTAACATTACAGCACACTGTTGAGTTCTCAAAGAACAAACACACACCATCACAAACCACCGAAAAGGCAGCTATATCTTGGATGATATAGCTCCACACTACCCAAGTCGTAGTGAATTAACCTCAAGAGGTTTTCCTACGATCCCGGCAACTCATCAAGCTTAGCAGCCCATCTGAGTCACGCTTCAAGCGACCCGCCCTAATCTCTCAGCAGGACCTCGCTGAGCGCTTCGTTCGTCCCGCTTGGGGCGTGACAAAAGGTACGGCCAACACCCGGTAAAAGTCAAATCGGCGCATCCGTGCAGGTAGGAGGACTGCCCGACACTCATCTCACGCAGGGTCCGGGTGACGACGGTACGCCGACACCGCTGGGCTACCGTCCACCCAGAACCGCCAAGGCCGGTCCCGCGCGGTAGTGACGCCAACACGTGGGCCGGTGCGCACCCGTTCGGCGGGCACTGGATCACCGGGAAGCAACCGCACCGGCGACGTGGGGTCAGTGAGGTCCAGGCCATTGTGCTCACGGCGTAACCCGAGCAACGTCGTCAACCGGGCGGGACCCCGAGCGAGCTCAGCGTCGGATCGCGTGGTGGGCCGGTGCAGCCGGGCGACGTCAAGGCCGGAGACGACCTCAGCGCCGCGTAGCAACACCGCGCCAGGTTCCCCGTCGGGCAGACAGGAGATGTTGGCGCAGAAATGCATCCCGTAGACGAAATACACGTAGAGATGTCCGGGTGGACCGAACATCACCGCGTTGCGGGCGGTGCGGCCACGGTGGGAGTGCGCGGCGGGATCGTCCGAGCCGCGATAGGCCTCCAGCTCGACGAGACGGACCATCACCTGACCGTGCGGTCGGTTCGCGACCAGCCGGCAGCCCAGCAACAGTCGGGCGGCCGGCAGGACATCCACGGCGAGGTGCGCACGCGGCAGAGTCGCCCGATCCACCCTCATTTCGGGGTCCATCCTCACTGGGTCCATCGTCACTGGGCGATCCAGTCCCGGTGCCTCCCGGCTGCATGCCGGGCGCGAAGCAGTTGCTCGGCAACACGGTCGGGTGCGGTCCCGCCGTAGGCGTCACGGGAGCCGATCGACCCAGTGACGTTGAGCACTCGGCGAACGTCGAGGGTGAGCTCAGGATGGATGGCGGCAAGTTCCATCTCCGACAGCTCCGCCAACCCCACCTCGCGGGATTCAGCCAGCCGCACGCACGCTCCAGCCGCCTGGTGCGCGGCGCGAAACGACACCCCCTGGCGCACCAACCACTCGGCGAGATCAGTGGCCAGGGTGAACCCGGCCGGGGCCAGCTCGGCGAGCCGTCCGGTCCGGAAGGTCAGGGTGGCGAGCATCCCGGCCATCGCCGGCAGCAGCAGCTCGAGCTGGTCGACGGAGTCGAACAGCGGCTCCTTGTCCTCCTGCAGATCCCGGTTGTAGGCCAGCGGCTGCGCCTTGAGCGTCGTCAGCAGGCCGGTGAGATTGCCGATCAGCCGGCCGGCTTTGCCCCGGGCCAACTCGGCCACATCGGGGTTCTTCTTCTGCGGCATGATCGAGCTGCCCGTTGAGTACGCGTCGTCCAAGGCGACATAACCGAACTCGGCGGTAGCCCAGAGGATGATCTCCTCCGCGATCCGGGACAGGTCGACGGCGAGCATCGCGAGCACGAACGCGGCCTCGGCGGCAAAGTCTCGCGACGCCGTGCCGTCGATCGAGTTCTCCACCGGCGCATCGAAGCCGAGTTCAGTGGCCACCGCCGCCGGATCCAGGCCAAGCGACGAGCCGGCCAACGCGCCTGAGCCGTAGGGCGAAACAGCGACCCGCGCGTCCCAGTCCCGCAGTCGCTCGACGTCCCGCAGCAAGGCCTGCGCGTGTGCCCCCAGGTGATGGGCGAGCAACACGGGTTGGGCGTGCTGCAAGTGCGTCCGGCCCGGCATCGGGGCGTCGGGATGCGCCTGCCCCTGGTCGAGCAGCGCGTCGATCACGTCCAAAGTGCCGGCGGCAACCCGACGAGCCGCCTCGCGCAGCCACATCCGCAGCAATGTGGCGACCTGGTCGTTGCGGGAGCGGCCGGCGCGCAGCCGGCCGCCGAGCTCCGGCCCGGCTCGCTCGATCAGGCCACGCTCCAGGGCGGCGTGCACGTCCTCGTCCTCGGGTAAGGGGATGAACGCGCCAGAATCGACGTCAGCGTCGAGGCGGTCTAGGGCGTCGAGCATTGCGGTCAGCTGACCGTCATCCAACAGCCCGGCGCCGTGCAGTACCCGGGCGTGCGCGCGGGAGCCACGGATGTCGTAGCGCGCCAGCCGCCAGTCGAAGTGCGTCGAGCGGCTCAGCGCCGCCAGCGCATCCGCCGGTTTCTCGCTGAACCGGCCACCCCAGAGCCCGCTCACGACTCCACCGTGCCCAGCAGGTCCCGCCGTGCGGCGATCTTCGACGGAAGTCCCCACAGCTGCACGAATCCTTTGGCCAGGGACTGGTCGAAGGTGTCGCCCACGTCGTAGGTGGCGAGGTTGAAATCATAGAGCGACTGCGGGCTACGCCGTCCGGTCACCGTGACCCGACCGCCGGCCAGCTCGATCCGGATCTCGCCGGTGACATGACGCTGGGAGTCGGCGACGAATGCGTCCAGCGCACGCTTGAGTGGGGAATACCACAGCCCGTCGTAGACCAGCTCGGTCCAGCGCTGCTCGACGGTGCGCTTGTACCTGGCCAGGTCGCGCTCGACGGTGACGTTCTCCAGCTCCTGATGCGCGGTGATCAGGGCGATCGCCCCGGGCGCCTCGTAGACCTCACGGCTCTTGATGCCGACCAGCCGATCCTCGACCAGGTCCAGCCGGCCGACGCCGTGCGCCCCGGCCCGCGCGTTGAGCTGCTTGATCGCCTCCAACACCGTCACCGGGGCGCCGTCGATCGCGACCGGCACGCCAGAGTCGAACGTGACCACCAGCTCTTCCGGTGCCTTCCACTCGGTCGGGTCGCTGGTGTAGGAGTACACGTCCTTGGTCGGGGCGTTCCACGGGTCTTCGAGATACCCCGTCTCGACCGCCCGGCCCCACAGGTTCTGGT
>JBOHFJ010000465.1:0-3284 GCA_050699655.1 Pseudonocardiaceae bacterium | reverse complement strand
GGGGTGTCGTTTCTGACACACAAACCACGATCACACCCACCAGAGCGCCATATTTGACTTGATCACACCGACTTCGCCGAGCCTAGCCCACTAGCCTCGAAGGTTGGATTTGTGCTTTTCGACAGACGTCGACTGCCGGGGGTGCGAGCCCACTCCTGCCGCCGCAACGTGGTCGGCGGTGGCTGAGCTGGTGCGCGCCGAGGAAGCTACCATACTTCCAGACCCGACAGGCGTAGAAACAATCCTACGCTCAGGCTCTCGTGGAGCCGCGCCACTGACGAGGGTAGCCGGAGGAGTTTAGTTACTATGGGCCTTAAATCCAAGGACAGTGGTGCATTTAAGCTCGGAATTTTCCTCGCGTCGGCCGTCATGGTAGTTGCCCTCCTGTCAGTAGTTCTAGCAGCTATGATCACGCGCAGTCAGCCGTCCAAGGCTGGTTCGGCACCTGAGGCCCCGCACAGCCAGGTGGGTCGACCCCCGGTCGGAGCACCGGATCTCGGAGATGGGTCGTTATCCACGCCAGAGCCGGCCCCGAAGGCGCCAGACTCGACGGCAGTTCCACAGCCGGGCCTGGCGGGAGCATCACCCCTGGGGCCGTCACCTGCGACTGTGCGACAGGCTTTTCTTGATCGACAGATTTTGTTTCTCAAGGCAGGTCATTTGGCGTATCGCCAGCCTAGTCCGATAAGACTGAACGACTGGCGACGAGTAGTTGTGCGTGTTTCTGGGCCTTCGGCGCCGCCCGACTTCGTGGGGGGTCTACCTGGGTCTGGCCCACTTCGGAACCGTGATGTCAAGGTCGGCTCCGATCTTATAGCCGATCTCTCGGGACCGAATTTTAATGTAGTCCGAGTCGGTCACGATGACGGCAAGCGGACGCTAGCAACCGGGACATTCGCCGAGTGACAATGGGACATACAACCCCTACGGAGCGGTCAGAGAACAATTTCCCTGGTCCTATATGTTCGCCTCGCAGACGGTGGGGCTCCCGTGGATGTCAAAACGTTCTTCGAAAAGTCGAGGTTGAAGTTAATCCTGGCTATACGGCGTCGCAGTGGTTAAAGGACTATGGGCCGTCCACTGGCGTGACCATCCCGGTGATTTTCGGAGCTATTTTCGCGGTGGTTGGGTGGCGAAACAGGACGGCAGCGATCACAGTCGACAACAAACCAGGCAACGCGCTCAGCAAGGTGAGACGACCGACCAAAAAGGGGCGTAGGCGTTCTCGTTCAGGTTCTGCTCGACGCCCGAACTAAGCCTGCCGGTGCGGTCGGCGGCAGCGCACGTAGTGAAGCTCTCGTTACTCGCGAACCAAGCCCAAGAAAGTTGCGGCCGTTCAGCTATTCGGAGCGGAACTCCCGGGAGGTTGGCCTGAGTCCATATGCTTCTAGCTGGGCATCGAGTGTTGTGACAGCTTGGGTGCTTTCCCAAGGTTGCATCATCGCTCGGGTGGTGTGGAGTCTCGCTGTGAGCAGTGGGGAGAGGTGTGCGAGGCTGGCCGCGTCGCCGAGCACCCGCGCGGCCTCGGGGATTTCCTTGGCGAGCACCAGCGCGTTACCCAGGTCCACTTCACTGAATGCATAGAAGTGAACATAGGGGGTGTGCTCCAACCGTGCCAGGGAATTGGTTGCGGCTTCGACGGCTTGGCGTGGTTTGCCCAGCAGCAAGAGATATTTGGTGCGGTGAAAGTCCAGCGTGCCCTCGTCGACCCAGTACGCCAGCGAACTCGGGGCACACCCGTTACCGCTGGCGAGGAGTTCGCTGGCCCGTTCGCCCGCGGCCAGGTACGGCCCGTACTGGCCGTCCAGCGCGTATGCGCCGGCGGCCGTGTTCTCGACGAATGCTTTGAGCTGAGCGTCATCGGTGCGCGCGGCCAGGCTGCGCGCGGCGGCGGCGGTGTCCAGCGCGGCGCAGGTGTCACCACGCAGAATTGCCGCATAGCTTGCCCAGGCTGCCGCGTAGGCGGCGCACGCCGGATTGCGGGCGTCGTGACCAGCTCGACGAGCACGATCAAAGTAGCGTCGGGCCGCGTCGGGCTGACCCATATCGATGAAGTAGCCACCGATTGAGGTTGCCATGCTGCCGTCCAGAGTGTTCAGCGCCTTGCGCAGCCCCCCGGGCAGCCGCCCGCGAGCAGATGGCGCACGATCCGGTGTTGTGCGAGGACGGTGTCGAGTACCTCGGACGGTCCGAGGGTGTCTTCTTGGCGTTTGCACTGGGCGAGCGTGCTGGCCAGGTTGTTGACGACGTGGGCGTCCACCAGGCGGGGAGCCGCCACAGCGTGCGCGGTCCGGGTGTACTCGTCGGTGTCCAGGCCGGACAGGCTCAGGGCCGCCAGAGCCAACCGGGCGACGCGCAGCGCGTCGCGGCGCCCTAGACGCCGCTCCAGGACCGTCATGGCCGTCAACCCTAAGGGGTGGCGGCGGGAGTGGCAGCCCGATGCGAGGCCACTCTCTGGCGCCACTCTGATCACTGCGGCCACAGTGCGCCCTGCACCTGGTGCCGCGCCCGCCGCGACAAACCCGTGACGCGGCGGGCGCGGGCGAAGCAATGGCTGTCGGCCCGCCGCGCTTGCTGCCCGGGACATCGGCACCGTTTACCGGTTGCTCGTGGTTGCCACCGTGCGCGCCGCCCGAAGATTGTCAGGGGGACTGGTTAGGGTGTCGCTGTGCGATTGGAAACGGTGCCCTCGTCGCGGCCCGAGGTGCCAGTCACCAGGGAGGCCGCGCTGACGCAGCTCATTGAGGACGGCGTGACCTGGGGAGACTCGTCTGTGTGGCTTCCTCGGTTGCCGGCGGGCAGCATCGATTTGTTCTTCACGTCGCCGCCCTACGCCGACGCGCGGGCCTACTCCCGGATCCACCCGGACCGCTACGTTGAGTGGTTCCTCCCGTTCGCGCGAGCAATGTACGAGGCGACCCGCGAGTCCGGTTCGCTCGTACTGAACATCAAGAACCGGGTCGCCAAGAGCGGTCCGCTCAAGGGTCAGCGCCATCCCTACGTCTACCAGCTAGTCATCGCGTTGCAGAACATGGGCTGGCGGTGGCTGGAAACCTACATCTGGGCCAAGCCCAATGCGGTGCCCGGCCGATTCGGACCCCGGACCAAGGACGCCTACGAGTACGTCTATCACTTCGCCCGCGGCGCGAAGCCGTACTTCGACCTGGACGCCATCCGGGTTCCCTACAAGACCAGCGCGGCCGAGATCGACCGCCGCAAGCTAGACGCCAACGGCCGGCGGAACACCGCGGCCGGGTTCGGACGCAACCGCACCACGACCTGTC
>JBOHFJ010000464.1:0-3302 GCA_050699655.1 Pseudonocardiaceae bacterium | reverse complement strand
GGGCTGCGGGCCGCGGACCTCGTGCTCAGCGCGGGGCGCAAGCCGGTCACCGATGCCCAGGGCATCCAGCGCCAGTTGTTCTCCGAGTCCATCGGCACCAGGCTGCCGATCACCGTGCTGCGCAACGGCGCGATGGTAGACGTGATCACCGTGCCCATCGAGCTGGCGACGAGCTAATCAGGCGGGTGGGGTCGAGCCGCTCAGCCAGACCAGGTCTCCCGACATGGAGACATATCGGGGTTATCAAGCCTGTTTTTACCCCGATATGTCTCCATGTCGGGAGCTGGGCGGGGCGCGCGCTCCCGGCGAGAGGGGCTGTGCGACGATCGCGCACAGTCTCCGAGGCGGTGCCCTCCGTCACCAGGAGGCTGTTGACCCGCTCGGGAGCCGCGCATGATCACCTCGACACGTCCGCCGTCGGTGCGCGGTCGGTATGACTGGCCGTGGCGGGGCGGGCCGGCGTTCGTCGCGCCGGATGGTTCCCAGGTTCTCCTGAGCGGCGCCAGCCTGGACCTGTCCAGGCCGTGGTCGTGCGGGTTCATCGCCTTGGTGCGGGGTGCCCGCCGAGCGTTCACCGTCGCCGAGGCCGGCGCCTTCGACTGGCACAGTGCCTACACCACGATCCCCGACCAGATCGTGCGCCAGCCCTACCGCAGCGGTGAGCTGGTCACCGGCATCCGGAACGATCCGGCCCAGAACAATCCAGCCCAGAACAATGCAGCAGAGTACCGCGCGGCGTGGCGCGGGCAGTGGTTCGAGCTGCACACCCGGGCCACCGGATCCCCCGAGGGGATCGCGCGGGTCTTCGACGCGTTCCGGCTGACCGACACCCCGCTGGGGATGCTGGCCCGGCCGCGCAGCACCGGGCAGGCGCAGCTGGAGCCGCTCCGGGTGGCCAAGCGGATCCCCGGGATCGGCTACCTGACGATCGAGCGCCCCGGTAGCAGCCAGGTCGCGATCCCCGAGCACCGGGGGCATCCCACTCAACACGGCGAGCTGTGGCGCGAGCCGCTCGGGGCCGGCGCGCGCGGGCGAGCCCGGTCGGAGGCTCTGGTACTGGCCACGCCCACGGCGATCACCCGGCTGGTCCCCGGGCCGGATGACACCGCGGACCCGACCGAAGCGCTGGCCTTCCTGGAGCGCCTGAGCGTGATCTGGGAACTCATATGAGCGTGTCGGGAGTACCAGTGCTCGTGGGGGTACCTGCGCTCGCGGGCGCATTCCTGCTGGTCGAAGCCGGGCTTGAGCACCTGCGGGCACCCTGGACGCTGGCGCGCGCGGCCGGTACCGGCCTGCTGGCGGCCCGGGCCATCGCGGCCGCCGAGTTCGTGATCGGGGTGCCGGCGGTCGCCGCGGTGCTGCTGGGCACCGCGCCGCTGCGCTGGGCGCTGGCCGGCCAGGCGGCGCTGTACCTGGCCTTCGCCACCCACCTGGCGTGGCGACGCCACCGAGGCGAGCGGTCGGACTGCGGCTGCAACCGGATGGGCGCCGCGGTGGGCCCCGCTGGGATCGCCCGGGCCGGGCTGCTGGCGCTGGCCACGCTCGCCGCGACGGCCCGGTATCCGGCGGTCGCGTTGCCCGGCGGCGGGGTCGCGATCATGCTGGTCGCCTGCGCCGCCGTGCTGGCGGTGCTGCTGTACACCCTGCCGGCGGCTCTCGACGGGCCAGCCGGGTGAGCGTGCTCACCGCGGTGGCGGTGCTGGGGTGGGGCGCTCTGGCGGTGCTGACCCTGGCGATGGCCGGGATCCTGCGGCAGCTCCGCGAGCTGCAAGCCGAGGTCGCCCAGCTCGGCGCACCACCCTGGCGCGCGGCGGCGGGTCGCCGGGTGTCGGCGCTGGCCGGCGTGGAGCATCTGGTGCTGCTGGTGCTCGACCCCGGGTGCGGCTTCTGCGACACGGTGCACGAGCCGTTCACCCGGCTGGCCGGCGAGCATCCGGATACCCGGTTCGAGGTGCTGTCGCCGCGGGCCCGATGGTCTGGCACCCCGAACATCAGGTCCCGGGTGGACCCCGGACTCGTCACGGAACTTGACCTGCCGTGGTCGCCAGCTCTGCTGCACGTCACTGCCGACGGCACGGTGCTGGCCAGTCAGCCGGTGACGAGCCCCGAACGGCTCGAAGAGCAGGTAGCGGACTTGCTGAACACCACGACGCGCCAGCAAGGAGCGCCATGACGCTGGCGGACATCCCCGCTGACATACCACTGATCGATCAGCCCCGCCCCGATGCGCAACCACGCGGTGTGCGGTTCGAGGACGCGGGACCGCGAGTGCACCGACGAGGGTTCCTGGCGGTCCTCGGCACGGCGGCCATGACTTTGGGCATGACGGTGTTGAGCTGGGTCCCGCTGGCCCGTCCGGCCCGGGCGGATCCGGGCAGTGAGTATCCCAGCTGCGGTCTTTACCACTACGGGCCGCACGGGCCGATCTGCACCGGCGCGCCGTACTCCCCGTCGTACTGCGACTCCGACAACTGGTTCAAGAACGGCTGCTTCGGGAGCTGGGGGAAAGGGTTGGACTGCTACCAGCCGCGCACGATCTGCCGCGCCGGTACGGAACCCCGCGAGGCCTGGCTCTGGAAAGCTGATGATGTCGTCTACCGCTGCGCGGACGGTGAGATCGCCTACTCTGGGGCGCCGAATCTGGAGCAGGTGATCTGCAACGCGACGCTGCCGGATCGATGAACCCCGGATCGATGAACCCGGACCCCCGGCGGGCCGTGCTCGGTCCGGTGCTGGTGACCGGTGCGCTGGCGGTGCTCTCTGTGACCGCCGTGGCTGCGCCGGTGCCGCGCGAGGGCTGGGTGCTGGCCTGGCTGTTGCTCGGGCTGACGGCGGGCTACGCGCTGTCCGGCTCGGCATGAAGCGTCAACTCAGCGCACCTGCTGAGCTCGCCAGTCTGGCGGGATTCATCACGGGCCTACTTCACCGTGGGCCTGCTTGCCGGGGGTCTCACCGTCAGTACCCTGGCGGTGGCACTGGGCGCTGTGGCGCGGCCGTTACTACCGCCTGCCGTGCGCGTGGGTGTGATCATCGCGGTGGCGGTGTTCGTCCTCGCCGGTGAGTGCGGGCTGCACCGAGTGCGACTGCCGCACCGGCGCGCGCAGGTGCCCTCGACGGTGATCGCGGCTGGTGGGGATGCCGGCGCGCTGCGGTTCGGCTTCGAGATGGGCACCGGGGTGCGCACCCACATGCCGAGCAACCTGCCCTACCTGCCACTGGTGGCGGTGCTGCTGCTGGGCGGCTGGGCGGCGGCCGTGGCGGCCGGTCTCGGTTTTGGCCTGGGGCGGGCCGCGATGGCGCTG
>JBOHFJ010000463.1:0-3326 GCA_050699655.1 Pseudonocardiaceae bacterium | reverse complement strand
GTGCTGACCATTCTCTCCAACGGATCCCGCCTGTCGAACCCGAAGATCCTCGATCTACTCACTTCCCGACGCCCACACCGGATCACGCTCAGCGTGTACGGAGCCACCGCAGGGAGCTACGACGGACTGACCCGCCGAAAAGGCGCCTTCAGAATGTTCGAGAAAGGACTGCATGCCGGACACGAGGCGGGACTCCCGCTGGCCCTGAGTATGATAGTAACCAAGCATAATGCACATGAAGTCGATCAGATGCGGGGCATCGCCGAACGCCTCGGTCTGCCCTTCGACGAGTATGTCAATATGGTGCCCACGATCTACGGTGGCGCCGAGACCCTGCCATCTCAATCGGCGGCGCATCTCCGGAAACGCAAGATTTTCACCGGTTGCAACGCCGGTCACACCTTTTTCCATGTAGATCCGCACGGCAAAGCGAGTATTTGCAAAGTCGGCCGCGACCCACACATCTCCCTGATGGACGAAGGCGTCCAGGGCCTGACCCGCCTGGGCGGCATCGCCGACGGCCTACTGCAGCGGCAAGGGGGATGCGACGGCTGCGCCCTGAGCGGCACATGCGGTACCTGCATGCCTCTGGTGCAGCTCTACCGCAAGGCCAGTGCACCCCTGACCACATATTGCCAACACCGAGAAAGAAAGCAGGATGCCGGATGACCGTGGACGTCGAGATCAGGCCACTACTCGCCCAACCCGAGGAGATCGAATTCATTGAGGACTTGGATCTGTTGTCCGAGTCAGACAAGTGCTCATGCAGTGCGGGCGACGATAACCCGTTCTGAGTAAGGCCATCGGGCCCCGGCGCGTGGCGCGCGCCGGGGCCCGATGAGACCCATGCTAGCTGCTACACTCCCGGTTATGAATTTCCGATGGAACTGGCTGGGCCCAGTGGTGCGTGTCCCGTATATTCCCACGCTCGGACCAGTGCACCCTCGAGCGTTATCCGCCGAATTATTCGGTGCCGTCCTGGACGTCGCCGGCACAGGCCAGTTTCTCCCGTATGACAAGGACCGGCGGTGGTCGAACACAAAGGACGAGCGGATCGCCGGGGAGATCATCCACAAGCCGGGGCTCACGATAATATCTACGCTATCCACTTTCGGGAACAGCCTGGTGAAACTATACCACTATAGCGAGAGCCCGCCAAGGACGGGTGAGACAGACGAGTGGTACCGCACGTGGATTTCCACTTTCAGCGAGGCTCGCGGCCGGATCATCTGGTTTCAGGACACTCCCGATGGCGCCAGTACACGACTGATGCTCAAGACGTTTGGAGACCAGGACAAGCGCAAACGTGGCCACGTTATGGAACTGGCGGACTGCGAGGTCGCTGACACATTCCCAACCTTCGCTAACCAGCCTGGGACAGCCGGATTCAGCTTCCTTCAACAGCGGATGAAGGCCGGACTCTCCGACGGCCCGATCCTCGTCACGGTCGAAGACCGGCGCATCGTTGGGGCAGTGGGACCTCTGGGAACCCTTGCCGACTCCACCGGGAGAAAAATTCAACCACCACAGTACTTCGCTGTACATACCGACTATCGACGCAAAGGACACGGCCGGGCACTGTGGCGCGCGGCGATGGCGTGGGGCGCGGAAAATGGGGCCGAGTACAAGATCCTCCAAGCCGAGTCAGGTAGCCCGTCAGAACTGTTTTACCTGTCCGAAGGACTGTCAACACTCGGGTTCCTCTGCGGCCGGGAAATTATCGCCTCCACGCCGATAGCTGGGAAATTCGGTGGCCATTTCAATGATCACGGGTACGGACCGTGGCGATCACCTTACTCATCATGACCCATCCGTTCCCAGTGGACTCGCAAAAGATTCGCAATTTGTTGCGGTCTGCGCGTGATGTGGCATCGTGTGTCGCAGATCGTCCACGACCGCCCGGAGGGGATCTACTCCCATGGAAGAAGAGAACGCGCCCGCAGGTGCTGTGGGTCATCGAGTCGCGCTACAGCGCAAGCTCGCCGGGCTCACCCAACAACAGCTCGCGAGCCGCAGCCACGTCAGCGCCAGCCTGATCTCCCAAGTCGAGCGGGGGGTCGTCCCGGCCTCACCCGCGTTCACCGCCACCGTCGCGCGGGCCTTGCGGGTTGACGTGGAGACACTGACCGGGCAGCCCTACGGGCCTGCCCTCACCGAACCGAAAGCCGATCACGCCGGGATGCCCGCGCTACGCACGGCATTCGGCGGTGTAGATGACCCCGAGCTGTCAGGTCCGCCCATGACGCCCACCGAGCTACGCACTCGGCTCGATGAGTGCGAGGCCCACCGGGAGAAGTCGCGGTACTCCTCGATCACGGAAAGCCTCCCAGAGCTCCTGAACCACGCTTACATCATTCTCGCTGACGCCCGGACCGGCACCGAAGCTGACACAGCGTGGGCGCTGCTCGATGACGCCTACGAGCTCGCCCAAGCTGTCGCATACCGGTTTGGTTACTTCGACCTGGCAGCCCTGGCCGTGGACCGCAGCCGCGGGGCCGCCGCCCACTCGGGCGATTCACTGCGCGGCGCAGCCGCAGCCTTCCGCGGCACCCATATGCGGTTACACCAGGGCGAATGCGCCAGCGTCCTGCGGGTCATCGACCGGGGCCATGCCCTCATTGAGGGTGAACGCTCACCAGCCGCGCATGCGGTGAAGGCTCAGCTACACCTTCGGCAGGCCATCGCGGAGGCTCGCTTGGGCGCGCCCGATCGAGCCGATGAACACATCGCCGAGGCGCGGCGACTGGTCGCCACCGGCGTGCCCTCGCGCCCCTACTACAACGTCAACGCGACCGAGACGAATGTCGACATCCACTGGGTCGCGGTCTCTGTCGAGCTTTCCGACGGCACCACCGCAGTCAGCCGGGCCGAACAGGTACGGATCCCAGCTCACGCTGAGCCCTCGCGCACAGGCCATCACTGGATCGACGTCGCCCGCGCGTGGACCCTGCACGGCGACCGGACCCAGGCTCTCGACGCCCTCAACCGAGCCCGTCGCATTACCCCTCAACAGACTCGCTACCATCCTCAGGTCCACGAGACGGTTCACCTGCTCGCCGAGACCGACCGACGCGCCACCGACTCCCTCGCGGGGTTCGCCCGCTGGGCCGGCATCACTCTCTGAGCGCACCGGCGCGTCGGGGTTGTCATCGTTGGTACACCGGCTACAGGCCGGCGCGGGGCCGGGTCTGCGCCAGTGGCTCGTCGGCGGGCGTCGGCATGCCAGTCAGGCGCCCGGCGGCGCGGCGGGCGATCGAGGCGAAACGGTCGGGGTCACGTTGGAGAAGCGCGACCCGTCGCCAGTGCTCCAGGCACCGGAACAGCTC
>JBOHFJ010000462.1:0-3337 GCA_050699655.1 Pseudonocardiaceae bacterium | reverse complement strand
GTACCTGATCGCCCGGTGCCACCCACTGTATGACTTGAGCGCGGCCGGCCGGCTGGCGGTCGCGGCGGTGGGAGTGATCACTCTGCTGATCGGGTCGATCATCGGTTGCGCCTACGACGACATCAAGAAGGTGCTGGCCTACTCCACGGTCAGCCAGATCGGGTACATGATCCTCGCGGTCGGGTTGGGCCCGGCTGGCTACGCGCTGGGCATCGTGCACCTGCTCAGCCACGGCTTCTTCAAGGCCGGGTTGTTCCTGGGCGCGGGCTCGGTCATGCACGGGATGCACGACGAGGTCGACATGCGCCGGATGGGCGGCCTGGCTCGGTACCTGCCGATCACCTTCGTCATCTTCAGCACGGGCTACCTGGCGTTGATCGGGTTCCCGTTCCTGTCCGGCTACTACTCCAAGGATCCGATCATCGAGGCGGCATTCGGCTTGGGAGGTGCTGCGGGCTGGGTTTTCGGCGTCGTCGCGATGCTGGCGGCGGGGCTCACCGCCTTCTACATGACCCGCCTGATGCTCATGACGTTCTTCGGCGAGGAGCGTTGGCGCGACCTGCGCACCGCCGACGGGCAGGAATACCATCCGCACGAGTCGCCGCCGGTGATGTGGCTGCCGATGGTGCCGCTGGCGATCGGCTCGCTGGCCGTTGGGTACTTCCTGGCTTCGGGCGATCGGTTGGCCCGCTGGTTGGAGCCCTCAGTGGGCCCGATGGTAGTCCCGGTCGCCCCGCCTTTCCCGGTGGCGTTGGTCCCGCTGTTCACCGTGGCGGTCTCCGCGCTGGGTGTGCTGCTCGCTTGGCTGGCCATCGGCCGCAACCCGGTGCCGGTGGTCAGGCCCGCGCGGGTCGCGCTGCCGGTGGCCGCGGCCAGAGCTGATCTCTATGCCAACACGATCAACGAAACGGTCATCGCGCGGCCGGGCACCTGGCTGACCCGGGCGCTGGTTTTCGTGGACAACAAGGGCGTCGACGGGGTGGTCAATGGCACCGCGGCACTGTTGGGCGGCACGTCGGGCCGGCTGCGCCGGCTGCAGACCGGCTTCGTCCGAAGCTACGCGCTGGGCATGCTCGGCGGCTCGGTCGTGGTGATCGCCTTGCTGCTGGCGGTGAGCTACGCATGAGCACGGTGTCCACAGGCGGGTTTGTGCTGCTGGCGATGCTGCTGGCGCCGATGGTGGGTGCGATGCTCCTCGTCCCATTGCGCTCGGCCCCGACCGCGGCTAAGGCCACCGGGCTGGTGTTCGCGCTGGGGGAGCTGGTGGCGGCCGGGTTTGCCTGGTCGGTGTACCTGCCGGGCGGCGGGCGCCTGCAGCTGACCCTGTCCACCCTGTGGATCCCGGCCTTCGGTACCCGCTTCGCGCTGGGTGTCGATGGCATCGCGCTGGTGATGATCGCGTTGGTCAGCGTGCTGGTGCCGATCGTGATGGGATCGTCCTGGGCGGAGAAACTGCCCGAGGGCCGCACACCGGCGGGCTTCTACGCCCTGCTGCTGGCCCTGGAGTCGTTGCTCATCGGCGTGTTCACCGCCACCGACGTGTTCCTGTTCTACCTGTTCTTCGAAGTCATGCTGGTGCCGATGTACTTCCTGATCGGCCGTTTCGGCGGCCCGCAACGGCAGTACGCGGCGGTGAAGTTCTTCCTGTACTCGCTGCTCGGCGGGCTGGTCATGCTGGCCAGCGTGATCGGCTTGTTCGTGGTGAGCGCGGACCGGCTGGGTCAGGGCACCTTTGACTGGACCGCCTTGGTGCGCATCGCCGGGAGCATCCCGCAGAGCACCCAGATCTGGTTGTTCCTCGGGTTCTTCGTCGCGCTGGCCATCAAGGCGCCGCTGGTGCCGCTGCACACCTGGCTGCCCGACGCCGGTGCGGAGGCCCCGATCGGCGCTGGTGTGCTGCTGGTCGGGGTGATGGACAAGGTCGGCATCTACGGCTTCCTGCGTTACTGCCTGCCATTGTTTCCGGGCGCGTCGCGCGCGCTGGCCCCGCTGGTGCTGGTGCTCGCCGTCGTCGGGGTGCTCTATGGGGCGCTACTCGCGGTCGGCCAGTCGGACATGAAGCGGTTCGTGTCCTACACCTCGGTGGCGCACTTCGGCTTCATCGCGCTCGGGGTCTTCGCCTTCTCCACCCAGGCGCAGGCCGGCGCGGTGCTCTACATGGTCAACCACGGCATTTCCACCGGGATGCTGTTCATCGTCGTCGGCATGCTGATGGCCCGCGGTGGCTCCCGGTTGATCAGCGACTACGGCGGGGTGGCCAAGCTGGCTCCGGTGCTGGCCGGGATGATGCTGCTCGCCGGGTTGTCCTCGCTGGCGTTGCCCGGCACCAACTCGTTCGTTTCGGAGTTCATGGTTCTCATCGGCTCCTACCCTCGGGCGCCGGTGTACACCATCCTGGCCACCACCGGGATGATCCTGGCCGCGCTGTATGTGCTGTGGTTCTACCAACGCCTCATGCAAGGTCCCGTGCGCGGCGCCGCCGTGGTCGGTGGTCTGATTACCGGCTCCGCCGGCGGGTCGCTGGACGGGCCGGGGACCGCGACGGCACCCGCGTCGGCGCGTCGACGCGCCCGGTTCCCCGACCTGTCGATTCGCGAGGTCGCTGTGCTGGCGCCGCTGGTGGCGCTCATCCTGCTGCTCGGGTTCTACCCGCAGCCGGTGCTGAAGGTGATCACCCCGTCGGTCGGGGCCACGCTCACCGAGGTCGGGCTGTCCGACCCGGTCGTCGGGCAGGGAGGCAACTGAGGTGCTCGGCGGTGGATTCTTCGGGGTAGCTCTCGCGCAGGTGCCGCACGTGCAAGCGCCCTCGGTTGACTACGGGGCGATGGCCCCGGTACTGGTCGTGCTCGGGGCGGCGTGCCTGTCCGTGCTGGTGGAGGCGTTCGTGCCGCGCTCCGCGCGGTGGTGGGCGCAGGTCGCGCTGACGTTGCTCACACTGGGGGTGGCGGGTGCGGCGCTGGTCGTGCACCTGTACTCGTTCTCTCGTGGTGCGGGCAACGTGGTGACGCTGGCCGGGGCGGTGGCCGTCGACGGCCCGGCTCTGTTCTTGTGGGGCACGCTGCTGGCCTTGGGCTTGGCGGCGGTGCTGCTGATCGCGGATCGCTCGGTGGAGCCGGGCGGCGCGTTCACCGCCGACGCCGCGGTGCGCCCCGGCACCGCCCGGGCCCGGGACCAGGTGACAGGATCGGCCCAGGTGGCAGGCTCGGTCGCCACCGTGACCGAGACCGTCATGCAGACCGAGGTCTTCCCTTTGTTCCTGTTCTCCCTGGGCGGGATGATGGTCTTCCTCGCGGCCAACGACCTGCTCACCATGTTCATCGCGTTGGAGGTGCTCAGT
>JBOHFJ010000461.1:0-3338 GCA_050699655.1 Pseudonocardiaceae bacterium | reverse complement strand
AGCCGCGGGCACGATCGATGAGGCTGGCATTGATGTCGAGGGACACAACGTGACCATCGGAGCCGACAATGCGAGATAGCAACGCGCCGTCATGCTCCTGTTCGGCGGCGTTGGTGAGGCGCCTCTTTTACACCGCACCGCATGACGCCAGGCGGTCGTCGAGGGCGCGGACGGTGGCGGTGTCCGCCCAGGGCCGCAAGTCGGCGCGGCCCTGCCGCAAGGCCGTGACCAGCCTTGCTGAGCTGTTGCCCGCCGCGGTTTCGCCCGCGTCGCCGAGCAGGCGGGCCGCTTCGTCGATCTCGCCGGACAGCGCATGCGCCCTCGCCAGGTCCACGGTGGTGAGAGCCACCTGGCGGGTGTAGGACTGGTCCAGGGTTGCGAGTGACCGCTGAGAATAGTCAGCGGAACGTTTGGCATCGCGCAATGTCAGGTGACATTCTCCGCAAAACGAGGTGTGCACGCCTTCGTCGTAGTAGATGCTGTTGTAGCCGGGCACCGCTGGTTCCCCGGCTCCCGCGAGCGCTGTTTCCGCCGCGTCAATCGCCGCCAAGCACGCGTCTCGTTGCCCATCAGTGGCATACGCCCCCGCGGCGCCGACAGCGGTCCAGGCTTGTAACCGCTTATTGCCGGTACGGTCGGCCCACTGCCTGGCGGCCACCGTGTGGTCGATGCCGATGCGTGGCTTGCCATGCCAGACCGCCAAGCGGCCCATGCCGAAAAGCACCTTGGCGCTCTGCTGCATGTTCCCGGCTTCGTGGGCCAGCGCTCGGGCGTCCTCGTAAAAATACCCCGCGCTGTCGACGTCGTTTAGGTCGAACGAGTACCAGCCGGCGTCGTTGGAGGCGACACTCAGTGCGGAGAGCAGCCGGGGCCGAAGCGGGGCCGGGCAGCCCGGCAGCAGCGAACGAAGCAGGCTGCGCTGGGCGAGCACGGTATCGAGCACGCCTCGCGGGCCGAGCGCGGCATCCTGCTGTTCACACCCCCACAGCACCGTTTCGAAGTGCTCGAGGGTGCGCGCGTCGACCCGGCCGCAGTTGCTGAGCACTGCGGCGACGCGCGCTTGCTCGTCCGGGTCGGGGAAGTGGCCGACTGAGGCGGCCGTGGCCGCCCAGCCCAGGGTGCGGAGCGCGTTGCGACGCTTCATGGTGTGAGCCCAACTCGTCAGGGACTGGACAAGCTGATGGTAGGCACGGTCCCGCTCCCGCGGCGTGCTCAGCGCCGCACCATCACCCGCGGTCAGCGGCCCCAGGCAGGTCAGCAGCAGTGCGGCGAGCTCACCCGGCGGCCGCAGGCCCAGCGCCGCCACCCACACCGCGGGGTCCGCGGGCACCACCAGACCAGCCGCGAGCTGGCTGGTTCCCAGCACGGCGACCTGGGTTCCCGGGTGCGCCGGAGCGGCAGTGATCGCCGCCGGTGGGTGGCCGGTGGTGAGCAGGCGGCGCTCGGCTGGGGTGAGGCGTTCCAGGTCGTCGGCGTCGACGAGCTGAGCCGCGGTGCACCCGTGCCCGAACGTGACGGCCAGCTGCGCGAGGTAGCGCAGGCTGGGTGGGCACCCGCCGTGTGGCCAGGCCTCGAACTCGCTGATCCGATTGTCCGAAAGTTTCGCCCCCGGATGATCGGTGTTGTACCGCTGGGCGAGCTTCCACTGCGGCCAGCCCAGCGCATGCCGCCACGCCACCCTGGGGCGCAGGTTGAACTCTCGGGCCAGCTCGGCGGCGATCTGGCCGACGGGGCACCCGTAGCCGCGCATCCGCTCGCGCAGCGTGTCCCGCCCCGCCTTCGCGGAGTTCCCCGCTCTTCTGGGCATCGCCGCCCACCCCCCAATTCGCCTGCTGTACCGATCCCGCCGCGAACCGTAGTCCAGCGGGGTGACAGAACGAGCGCTCAGCGGCCGGATCCACGGGAAGCTTGCCCCGCTCCTCGGCCCGTCCGCGCCGGCCAGTGCGTCAGCGATCGGCGGGAGAAAATTCCCACTCGGGGCGCGCGTCGGCTCCTGGCTTGTACTTCACCCGACCGGGGTTAGCGCTGATCAGGCTGTTCGCGTATTGCTGAGTGAGGTCGGCACGGGCGTCAGGCAGGACATTCGGGGCAAAGGAGCCGCCGTTATGACATTAGCTGTGGAAGAAGAGCGCATCCAGAAAATAGTCAGCGGGCTGCGCCGCCAATTATTGATCAATGGGGAGTGGGTGGACGCGGCGTCGGGCGCGACGTTCGAGACGCTCAACCCCGCGACCGAGGAGGTCATCGCGCACGTCGCGCACGGCGAGCGGGAGGACGTGAACCGGGCGGTGCGGGCCGCCCGGGCGGCGTTCGACGAGGCCGCGCCGTGGCGCCGGATGCCGCCAGGACAGCGCGGCAAGATCATCCACAAGCTGGGCGACCTGATCCTGGAGAACCTTGAGGAGCTCGCGCTGCTCGAGTCGCTGGACAACGGCAAGCCGTTCGCGGTCGCGAAGGCGGCCGACGTGTCACTGGCCGCGGACCTGTTCCACTACATGTCCGGCTGGGCGACCAAGATCGAGGGCAACACGATCCCGATGTCGGGGGCCTCGCCTGGGTCGCACCTGTCGTTCTCGCTGCGCGAGCCGGTCGGTGTCGTGGCGCAGATCGTGCCGTGGAACTTCCCGCTGCTGATGGCGGCGTGGAAGGTCGGCCCGGCGCTGGCGGCCGGGTGCGTGAGCATCCTCAAGCCAGCGGAGCAGACTCCGCTCTCCGCGCTGCGCCTAGGCGAGCTGGGCCTGGAGGCGGGCCTGCCGCCGGGAGTGCTGCAGGTGATCACCGGCTTCGGCGACGCGGGTGCGGCTCTCGTGGCGCACCCGGATGTCGACAAGGTGGCCTTCACCGGCTCGACCGAGGTCGGTCGCGAGATCGTCCGCGGCGCCGTGGGCAACCTCAAAAAGGTCACCCTCGAGCTCGGCGGCAAGAGCCCCAACGTCGTCTACGCCGACGCGGACATCGCCAAAGCGATCAAGGGCTCCGCGTTCGCGATCTTCTTCAACCAGGGTGAGTGCTGCGTGGCTGGCTCCCGCCTGTACGTCGAGCGCTCGGTGTACGACGAGGTCGTCGAGGGGTTGCGCCGCGAGGCCGAGAGCATCCAGGTTGGCAACGGGCTCGACCCGGCCACCGACATGGGCCCGCTGGTGAGCCAGGAGCAGTTCGACCGGGTCACCGGCTACATCAACTCGGGGCGTTCGGAGGGCGCCACCATCCATGGCGGTGACCGGGTCGGTGAGCGCGGCTACTTCGTGGCGCCGACCATCCTCACCGACACCCGCGAGGACATGCGCGCGGTCCAGGAGGAGATCTTCGGCCCGGTCGTGGCCGCCGCTCCGTTCGAC
>JBOHFJ010000460.1:0-3351 GCA_050699655.1 Pseudonocardiaceae bacterium | reverse complement strand
GCTCTCTCCCTGTGGAATCTGATACTTGGGCCGGCACCGTGCCGGCCCGCGGTTGCGCAGACCCCGCGCGCCCGGTGGGAGGTATCCCCGACGGGAGCGCGAAGCCCGTAGTCAGACATTCCACGGACGCTTCACAACGATCGGGGAACTACACGACCACAACCTGGCGCTACGGTATCACCTTCTGACACCGCGACCGACACGCGACACGCGCCAGATCGGTGCGCACGCGGATGTCTCACAGATCGAGCTGCCACTCACCCGTGCGGTGGTGCGGCCGGAACCCGATCGCCTCGTTGATCCTGACCATGTGCTGGTTGGAGTCGGCGTTGCAGGTGTCGATGACGCGCAGCTCAGGGCGCTGGGACTGAGCGAGGTGCAGGTTGGCCACCTTGATCAGGGTACCCAGCCGGTGACCGCGGTGCTCCGGCGCGACGATCGTGTCCTCCTGACCGGCGAACCAGCGCGATGTGGCGAAGCCAACAAGCATGGTGAAAGCGACCAGCCGCCCGGTGCGTTCCACCGCCCCGGTGACGACCAGATGCTGGCCCCGAGCCAGCCGGCTAGCCTCGCAGGCCCGCAGCCGTACCGTGTCAAAGATCTCCGCCTCCCACCGCAAGTTATCCAGCGGGGCATCGGTGGACATCCGCCCCGTGAGATAGGCCATGTCCTCCAGCCAGCGCCGGGGTGTGCCGCCCACCCACTGGACCAGCGAGTAATCCCACGACTTCGCCCGCGCCTGCGCGTCGAGCCGGGCGAACACCGCCGGATCCACGGAGTCCACCTCGAGCCACCGTCGGGTCTCGACCAGCGCGGGCACCGCGCCGGACGCCGTCGCGAAGCGGCCCGCCGGGTCGGGAGTGGCCGAGTCCAGGGGCTGCTCCACCCAGACGACGAGCCGGTCCCGGCCCTGCCGCACGGCCTCGGCCCGCAAGTGGGCGAGCAAAGCCCGGCCGATGCCGCGCCGCCGGTGCTCGGGCACCACCAGGATCACACCACGGGCGTTGCACGGGTTGTCCAGTGTCGGCAGAGTGAGCGCACAGCCGGCTACCACCGAGCCGGCTACCCGAGCCACCCATGCGGTCTGCGCCTCACCGGGCCACGGGTGCTGAAAGCAGCCGAGCTCCTCAACCCAGCAGGGCGGCGGGTAGTCCGGCCAGTCGGCTTGCACCACCGCGCAGCGCAGCTGGTACCAACTCCGGATGGCTGGCTCATCGGAGGGCTCGACCGGCGCGAGGGACAGGATTGTCACCGCGACCAGGAGTCGGGCGGGTCGAGGAAACCCTGCCCCAGTTCCCGCGCCAGGGTGAGCGCCCGCTGTGCCCAGTCCGGGGTGGCGCCAGCGAGACCGCAGGACGGGGTGGGCAGGCAGCGCTCGGCGAGCACCGCGCGGTCGAAGCCGAGCCGGTCCACCAGCTCCAGCGCCGGCCGGGCCAGCTCAGCGAGAGTGGGCACTCCCGAAGAAGGCGGGAGCGCCGGCACCAGCCCAAGCAGCACCGGCACCCCGGCGTCCCACGCCTCACCGAGAGCGTCGATGGTGGCCCGGGGCGCGCCGGTGAGCAGTTCGGCGTCGACAGCCAGCGCGTCGGCCCCAGCGCGGCGCAGCAGCGCCAACGGTGGCCGCGGCGCGCAGCAGTGCACGATCCGCGGCGGCGGCAACGTCTCGAGCACACTGTGCAAGAGCTCGGTCGCATCACCCTCAGCCACCGCGGCCACGGTGCCGTACCCGGACGGGGTGGGCACGCCGCCGGCCAGCACCGCGGGCAGACTCGGTTCGTCGAGCTGCACGACGACCCTGACCCCGAGACGGCGGGACACCTCACGCACCTGCACCCGCAGCCCCTCAGCCAGCGACGCCGCGAACTCGCGCAACGCGCCGGGGTCGGTGAGCACCTTGTGGCCGCGGCGCAGCTCCACCGCCGCGGCCAGCGTCCACGGCCCGGCCGCCTGCAGCTTGATCACCTCCGGTCGGGCCCCGGCGGAGTCCAGCGCCTCCTCCAGCGCGTCCAGGTCGCCGCGCAGCAGGTCGACGCCACGGCGGTGCTCGCGCCCGGGCCGGGCGGTGACCCGGTACCCGGAGGGCACCAGCTCGACGGCGAGGTCGACGAGCAGCGCCGCGGTGCGGCCGATCAGGTCAGCGCCCGCGCCCCGGTCGGGCAGCTCGGGCAGGTGCGGTAGCTGGGGCAGCTCGCCGGTCACGACGCGAGCGGCTTCCCGCGCGTCGGTGCCCGGCATCGACCCGATGCCGGTCGCGGTACCAGGGGGCCAGGATCGTGGTAGGTCGGTCACCAGGGATGTCTACCAACATCGCCGGCGCGCGGTGCGGGTGGTCCGGCGATAGGTAGCGGCTCTGGGACATTACGTGCGACTACCGATTGCCATCGAACAACACTGTTGGGCACGGTATGTGATGCCGATGAGGTGTCTTCGGCGCCCGGAGCTACCCGGGCCACTTTTCTGAGGGGGATTCTGATGTCTGACGCACTGAGCTTCACCGAGCTAGCCGGACAACACGTGGAGCTGTTGCCGGCCCGCACGGTCTTGTCAACGTTCGTCCAAGGTACCAACGGCGCCAACGGCGCCGACAGCGTCGGTACCATCGGCTTAGGAGGTGTCCCCATCGTGGGCAAGATGTTCCCCTTGCTCTCCGGCGCCGGTAACGCCGTCGGCAGCCCAGGCGGAAACGCCAACGGCAGCTGACCCTCCCCGCTCGCCCGACATGGAGCCATACCGGGAGCAGGCATCGCCGATAACCCCGGTATGGCTCCATGTCGGGGTTATCGGGTGGCGGTGATGGTGGCGCTGGCGAGGACGACGTCGCCGTCGGGGTCGGGGCGGTAGAGGGCTACGGCTTGGCCAGGCGCGACGCCGCGTAGGGGCTCCCGCAGCTGCACCAGCAGGCGATCGTTGACGGCCCGGGCCACGGCGCTGGCGCACCCGCCGTGCGCCCGGACCTGCGCGACGCACTCGAGGGGGCCATCGGGCGCACCCGCGGCCCACACCGGGCGCTCGGCCTCGATCACGCCGACGTCCAGGCCAGCGGCGGGCCCCACCCGCACGGTCCCGGTGGCGGGCTCAAGCCCCAGCACGAACCGGGGGCGGCAATCGGGCGCCGGGTGCGACAACCCCAACCCGCGGCGCTGGCCGACCGTGAACCCGTACACCCCGTGATGGCTCCCGAGAATCTCGCCGGTCTGATCGTCAACCAGCTCCCCGGGCCGGGACCCCAACCGGTCGGCCAGGAATGCCCGGGTGTCGCCCGAGGGAATGAAGCAGATGTCGTGGCTGTCGGGCTTGCCCGCGACGGCCAGCCCGCGCCGGGTCGCCTCGGCCCGGATCCCGGCCTTGGTG
>JBOHFJ010000459.1:0-3362 GCA_050699655.1 Pseudonocardiaceae bacterium | reverse complement strand
ACCCGGACCGTATCACCCTCGTTTTTCGACACTCGACACGCCGTGTTATTTCTGACCCGCCCACACAAATCCCGTGACCCCGGCTCAGGTCTCTAACTTAACGGCATTGCACCCTGGCCAGCAGCAGCGATGACCAGACCGTCCGACTATGGGAGATGAACGCCGACCAAGCAATCCAGCGAATCTGCTCCACCACCAGGAACACTCTAACCCCCAAGAACTGGGAGCAATACATTTCACCAGATTTGCCCTACCACCCAATCACCGTCGGGTGCCTCCGCCGGGGTCCAGCTTTGGCGGGGTCCGCTTCCTCCGTGAAGTCATCGTGCTGGCGGTGCGCTGGTACCCGCGCTATGGCCTGTCCTACCGCGACGTGGAAGAACGGCTGGCCGAGCGCGGCATCGACGTCGACCACGTCACAGTCTATCGCTGGGTGCGGCGGTTCATTCCCTTGTTGATCGACGCGGCACGGCCCTGCCGGCACGCCCCGGGCGATCGCTGGTTCATCGATGAAACCTACGTCAGGTTACCGGCGGTGGCGCTACGTGTACCGATCAGACCACGGGAACGGATCCAGCCCGCCACGTCGCACAACACAACAGTGCCCGCCATGGTGGCCACGGCCGACAACAAAGCGGACGATCCAGACAAACCATGATATTTTTGAGGGTTGACCGTTTCCGGCCCATCTCGGGAACGGTCAACCCCTTGACCTCGACCCCCTCAGCACCGACGTTGGAGCTGGGCCGGCCGCGTGAGCGCAGTGCACCGACCCGGCCACCTAGAGCCGAAAACTCCCGTTGGATCGCTGACGGATCACTGTCTCTGCAAGCGAGGAGATAGACGAGATGAGCCTCGGTACGCGCATGGAAGCACCCGGGTGGCCGCTACTGGACTTGCCCCCACACCCGCGCGCCGCTGGTGCCTGCCGGGCACCGGCCCGTTCGGTGCGAATCTGTTAGCGATCAGCCGCAGTCACTGAAAAGACAGCATTGAATACCTGGTTCACGCGTCCCAGGGGAGCGAGAGGGAGAGATTATGAGCCTCAATGTCGAAGCCAAGGACGTCACGGTTCGCGAGCGGTGATGCCCAAGCACTGGATTCGCCCCAGCGCTCACGAGCGCGCCCCCAATCCAAAATAGAACATTCCCGCAGGTCAAGAAGGCTGGTGCGGCCGCCGCTCGAAGTTCAAGATGGCCCTGTTCTGAAAGGGGTCATGAACAAACATTCCACGGAATGTCAACGATGCAAAGCTGACCATGTCCAGCCACGTTAGAGCGACTCCAGAGGAGCTGATCATCATGCCTATTCGCATCCGTACGATCCAGAAAGCGGTGCTTGTGCCCGTCGCGGCGCTGGCGCTATCGCTCACCCTGGCTGCGCCCCCCGCCCTAGCCCAACCGGCCGCCACCGTCCTAGCCCATTCTGACTGCTCTAATCTTGTCGCTGGAGGGGGCGGCGCCATCGGTGGCGCGGCTGGCGCGCTTGGCGTGGGGGCGATCGGTGGCCCCGTTGGCGAGGGGATAGCAGCCGCCTATGTCGGGTTGGGAACCGCTATAGGCCTCATAGGCGGCTGTGGTGTCGAGATCGCTTCTAAGGGGTCAACCACATCTGCGCCCCCAGCGGCGCCGAACAAGTAGCGGGCCATGATGACACCCCAGTGGCCGGGGAACAGAACCGTTAATGGAGGACCGTGCGTGCCTGACGCGCGGGGCCATTACCCAGACCGGTGAGCAGCGCACAGCGCCGCTACCGGCCATCGGGGGTCGGCCGAGGGGCGTCCAGCGGAGGCGCTGCTGTAGACGGTCATGGCGGGCGCCCAACCCATTCGCCGCGAATGCCCGTCATTGCCACCGAAAGCCCGCATTGAGCCGGTTCCCGATCACTGTCATCACGGTGTCAGGACTGGCCGAATCAGTCCAGGCAGGGACCAAGCTAGGGCGAGGGCCGCGGAAATGAGTCTGATGGAGGCGGTACGGATCGCGCTGGTGGCTGTACGGACCAACCGGTTGCGTTCCGTGCTGACCATGCTAGGCATCATCATCGGAGTCGCTGCGGTGATCTTCCTCGTCGCGGTCGGTAACGGGGTGCAGTCCTCGGTCAACAAGACCCTCACGGAGGTGGCTGATCTCATCACCGTTGTGCCGGTGTCCCTTAACGTCCCCGGCGGCGTCTCCCGGGATCTGACCGACGCCGACGCCGTGGCCCTGCGCAACTCCGCCCAGGCCCCCGACATCGCGAGTGTCACTCCGGTCATCACCGGTGGGACGCTCGTCGAGACCCCCACCACCGTGTCCCACCCGAACGTCGTCGGCTCGACAGAGCGGTGGTTCGAGGTGAACAACCGGACGCTGAAGGCGGGATCGTTCTTCGGCGACGCTCAAGTCCACTCCGGCGCCCGGGTCCTGGTGATAGGCCGCAAGGCGGCGAGTGACCTCCTCGGCGGTGACTCCGCCGCCGTGGTGGGCCAAACACTCCGGATCAACCACCAGAGCTTCACGGTGATCGGGTTGCTGGACTCCGCCAGCGAATCAGCTGACAACACCGTGGTCATGCCACTGAGCACCGCGCGCCGCTTCGTCTTCGGCGCGGGTGACGCGCTCAACGAAGTCATCGTCCGAGCCACCCACGCCGCCGCAGTGACCTCCGCGCGAGACCAGGTGATCAACATTCTCAGTGAGCGGCATCGGATCACAAATCCCGCGAAACGCGACTTCGAAGCCAACATCCTGGCCGGCGAGCTCACCGCGCTCAACCACACCCTCGACGTCCTCACCACCTTCGCCGCCTCCGTCGCGGCGATCTCGCTGTTCGTCGGCGGCATCGGAGTACTGAACGTCATGCTGGTCTCAGTGACCGAACGAACCCGCGAGATCGGGATCCGCAGAGCGGTGGGCGCCACCCGCCGGGCGATCCTCGAACAATTCCTCATCGAATCCATCGTGCTAGCCGGCGCCGGCGGGCTCATCGGCATCGGCGTCGGCATCGGCCTCTCCGCACTCGCCACCACGATCACACCGTACTTCGGCGACACCTTCGGAGGGTTCACTCCCACCGTATCCATTCCCTCCACCGTAACCTCGTTCGCGATCAGCCTGGCAATCGGGCTCCTCGCTGGCGCCTATCCCGCCAACCGCGCCGCCCGGACACCCCCCATCCACGCCCTCAGACACGAATAACACACACACAGCAGCGGACAGCCAGTGCCACCGAGTGACTCGGGGGATCGCACCCCCAGGGCCCCGGCAAAGTCCTGTTTCGGCAGGTAGATGCCCATAGATCGCTGACGAGAGGGCAATCGCGATCTTGTGTGCTCTCAGTGCGCCGAGTTCGACAGCGGAGCCGCTCGGTCGGTCTCTAGC
>JBOHFJ010000458.1:0-3368 GCA_050699655.1 Pseudonocardiaceae bacterium | reverse complement strand
AGCCGATGGTGGCGCACACTCTGGCCGGGCACACCCTGGCGCCGTTGGTGCGGTTCTTGGGGGAGGTCACCACCTCGGCGCTGGGCCCGGTGCGCGGGTTCGACTGGGGGCCGCTGGTTGGGCTGCCTTGGCGGCCGCGCCTGCGCGTGGGCCGCATCATTCTGTCCCCTGCCGCCTGGCGACTGGATCCGGCAGATCTCCCTGGCCGGGACGCATCCCCGACACAGTGGTGTGCCGCGCTGGCCCGCCACCGCGAGGTGGAGGGCATCCCGGAGTGGGTGCACCTCGGCGACACCGACCACCGCCTGCGCCTCAATCTGACCCACGACCTGGACATCCATCAGCTGCGTCTTCACCTGGACCGGGCCGACGGGCACGTCACTGTGTCCCAAGCCGCCGCCGACGAGGCGTGGGGATGGATCGACGGCCACGCCCACGAACTACTGGTGCCCCTGGCCTCGAGCACCGAGCCTGCGCCGCGGCCCGCAGTGCTGGACCGGCTAGTGACGGTGACCGGCCGGGAGGCCAGCCTGCCTGCGGACGGGCCGGTGCTGTCCGCGCTGATCGACTGCGACCCCCGCGCCATAGCCACCCTGGTCACCCAGCGGCTTCCGCAGCTGGCTGAGGCGCTCGACACCGAGGAGCTGTGGTGGCTACCGATGCGCCAACCACGGCCGCACCTGCGGCTGCGCCTCGCCACCGACGACCCCCGTGCGGCGGCTGCCCGACTGAGTTCTTGGGTGGCCAAGCTTCGCCAGGACGGGCTTGCCGGGGCGCTCACGTTCGACACGTTCCGGCCGGAGGTGGCCCGCTACAGCGTCGGCGCCGCTGACCCGGCGGCGGCCATGGACGCCGTCCAGGCCGTGTGGACAGCGGACTCCGCCACGGCCGCGGTGCTGCTGGAGACCGCCCGTGATCACCCGGAGCTGGACCCGGATGCGGCTACCGCAGCAAGCCTGCTCGATCTGACCTGCGCCGCCCTGGGGCGAGACGCCGGTCTGGCCTGGCTGATCAGCCACCGTGAGCTGACCGGCACCGCCCCCATCGGCGACCGGGGCGCGATCGCCCGGGCACAGACGCTGTGGCGGGACCCGCCGCAGGCGCTGCGGCAGGCATGGGCCCGACGCGCCGACGCCATCACCGCCTACCGAGATCGCCTCGGCGGACTGCCGGGCTCGGTACTGGTGTCGCTGCTACACCTCCACCACGTGCGCGTCCACCAACCCGATCCGGCCGGCGAACAGGCCCGACACCGCATCACCCGCGCCGTCGCGCTCGCCGCCCACGCACCGAAGGGGACCACGTGACCACCCGCACCCGGCTCGATGATCGGCGTGCGGTCATCACCGGCATCACCAACCGCCTCACCCACCCCACCAACCCGGACGGCGACTACGGGCCCCGTTCCCGACGCTGGTGGGCACAATCCATCGCCCACGGCGCGGCGGGAGTGGCCATCCTGCACGCCGTCCTGGACCGGACCGGCGAGAATCGGCAGCTCATCCACCGGTGGCTGGCTGCCGCCGTCACCGAGGAGCTCTCTGCCGCCCCTGGGGCTGGCGCCTGGTTCGGAGCCCCCGCGGTGGCGTTCGCGTTCGCCCAGTCCGCTCCAAACGGCACCTACCGGGGTGCACGCGCCGAGCTCGACCGTGCGGTGGGGGACATCACCCGAGACCGTCTCGGTAAGGCCCGACGCCGCATCGAGGCTCGCAAGAGACCTCGCCTCCAGGAGTTCGACCTGGTCAACGGTCTGTCCGGGATCGGCGGCTACCTGCTCCAGCGCGACCTGACCCACCCTCTGGTCGCGGAGGTGTTGGCGTACCTGGTGTCGCTCACCGAGCCGGTCGACGCCGCCGACACCGCAGGCACCACGGTGCCCGGCTGGTGGACCGCCGACCCGCCGTCCGGCTGTCCCACCGAGCACGGCGGGCACTCCGACCAAGGCGCCGCCCACGGCATCGCCGGGCCGCTCAGCCTGCTTGCCCTGGCCGGGCGTGCCGGGGCCTGGGTGCCCGGCCAACGCCAGGCGATGCACCGCATCGGCGACTGGTACGACGGGCTAGCCCGTCGTACCAACGACACTGGCTGCTGGTGGCCGCAGCGCCTCACCTGGCACGAGCGCACCAGTGGTACGCCGATGCAGGTCAACCCAGGACGGCCGTCCTGGTGCTACAGCACCCCCGGCATCGCGCGTGCCCTCCAGCTATCCGGGATCGCCCTGGGTGACACCGACCGCCAGCACCGCGCCGAGCAGGCCCTGCTGGTCGCAGTCACCGACCCCACCCAGCTGGGCCAGATCAGCGACGTGTCGCTATGTCACGGATGGGCCGGCACCGCCCTGACCGTGTGGTGCGCAGCCCAGGACAGCACCGATCCCGCCCTGACCCAGGCGCTACCCGCGCTCACCGACTCCCTGGCCGACGCCGCACACGCGCTACCGGCCACCGTCCCGACCGGGCTGATCCGAGGCGCAGCCGGTGCCGCCTTGACCTTGAACTCGTTGACCGTGAATCAGGTCGACGGCTGGGCCCGATGCCTGCTGCTGCTCTGACCTGGGAGGACCTGCCAGTGACCACGACCGCACCCCACACCCAGTCCGCCGACACGCAGGCAGGCAGCTGGCGGCAGCTGCTGCTCACCACCAACCAACCAGCCAACGTCGACACCTTGCTGATCGAGCTGGCTCCCGTCCTCCACGCGGTCGGACAGTGCGGCCCGGGATGCTGGTGGATCCGCAAGGGCGACACGCTGAGGCTGCGGCTGTGGCACCCCGACCCGGATGACGTCGACCAGATCACCGCCGCCGCCCGCCAGCACGGCGCCCAGATCCACCCCGGCATCTACGAGCCTGAGACCCACGGGTTCGGCGGGGAGGCAGGGATCCGCGTCGCCCACCGGGTGGGCTGCCATGACGCCCACCACCTGGCCGGGCACCTGGCCCGCCACCGCCAGCATCACCACCGTCACGAGATGTTCCTGCTGCTGGCTACCCGCCTAATGCGCGCCGCGGGCCTGGACCTGGAGGAACAAGGGGACGTGTGGTCCCGCGTGGCCGCCCACCGGCCGCCGCCCGACACCGTTGCGGCCGCCACCCGGCGCGCGGTGCGGCACCTGATTTTCTCCGGACCGGACACCGCCTCTAGCCCCAATGCCGTGAAGTTAGGCGGTGGATCGTGTTGTCAAGGATCAACGACCGCGAGTATGTCGATCTTGATGGTGGCGTTGCGGCTGGGTCTGCGGACGCGGCCGCTGGCGGTCTTGGCGGCGTAGTTGGAGATCGCTCGTTTGACCACCCGAGGAGTGGTGCGTAACCGACGGGCGGGCATGACGGCGTCCAGGACGTGGCGGCCGATGACACCGACGAGGTC
>JBOHFJ010000457.1:0-3369 GCA_050699655.1 Pseudonocardiaceae bacterium | reverse complement strand
CACATCGACATAACCCGCACGTCCTCATAAGACGCGTTATGCCGATGTCGGCATAACGCGTCGACGGTGACCACGGTGCCGGCCAGGTCCAGCTCGGCCACCAGCGCGGCGAGCTGGGTGATCTCGCTGCCTTTGTCCGGGATCTGGCGCTGCGCGATCACGATCGCGCCGTCGTGGGTCGCCGCGGACAGCAGGTGTGGGCGGGCGAGTCCGCCGGCGGCCGCGCCTCGGAGGGATTTGCCGTCGATGGCCACCGCGGGCAACCGGGCGCTCTGACCGTCCTCGGCGCTGTCCCGAAGTGCCTGGGTCCACCGGGTGCTCAGGCGTTGCAAGCCGGCGGTGTCGACCTTGGCCAGCGCGCGACGCAGGGTGGCCTCACTGGGTGCGGTGACCGCGCCGGTCAGCGGGTCGGGCTTGGCGCCCAGCGCCCTCAGCACCGACGCCGGGGCGTCCGCGGCCCACTGGGCCTGCGCGGTGACCTCGTCATGCCCGGCGCACGCCGTCGCGGCGACCACCACGGCCAGCAGGAACCCCAGCTCATAGCGCAGCCCCTGCCGCGACCGGTGGTCAACGACCTGACCCAGGTACTCGCCCAGCGCGCCGTACTCAGCACGAACGGTGGCCTCCGCACCCGCGTCTTCGATGGTGTGCTCGACACGGTTCTCGATGGCGCGCCGCTGGCCGGCAGCGGGCGGGACAAGGCAGGATGACGGCACGGGCACGGTCCTTCGAGACGATCACCAGTGTAGGAACCTAGATCATCTCCGGAGGCCGTGCCCGACACACGGAAGACACCTCACCCGGCGTGTCTACCCAAACCACCACAACCGCCCAATACAGTCATATCTCAAACATGACGGAGCCCTGAAGGATGGTCCGGTACGGGGCGCGGTTACCGGAAAACGGAACGCAGATATTCAGCGACCGAATCGAATAGGTGAGGGAGCATCCTCTCGGCCGTTTCCCACGGGTACCAGCCAACCTCGCAAAGTTCATCTGGATCACCGACACGGACAGCCGTTCCATCCGTTGGGTGAGTGGCGATGTACACCATATGGCGCCCCGTCTTAGGGTGTATGCGCTCCCCGATTTGTTCTTGCGGGATAACGGCGAGACCCGTCTCCTCTAGAGTTTCGCGTACAGCCGTCTCCGCATAGGTCTCGGCCCCCTCTTGAGAACCAGAAGGGAATGTCCACTCGGGGTTGCCGTCATGACGACGCCCGAGGAGGACGCCCTCCGGGCCAGTCACGACCGCGGCCACAATGGTGGGCTCGTCAGTCACCAGGAACTCCTAGCGCTTCGAGGATCGGCGGGTAGATCTTTGCGGTCGTCACGAAGTGGGTGAGTCGCCGAACAGGCGCCCAGGTTACGGCGGAGTTTTCCACAGGATCCCGGTTCTCGGGTTCTCCGCTGAGGTGATCGCAGAGAAAATAGGCGCATAACGCACCGGTTGCAGGATGGATGCGAGTGCCGAGCGCGGTGCGCACAACGCAGTGAACACCCGTCTCGGCAAGAGACTCGGACACCGCCACCTGCGCCGGATCGCGACCTGATTTGACCACTCCAGTCGGCCATCCCCAGAACGTGCCCTCGGTGTTGTCTCGGCGATGCACGAGCAGCACATCCTGAGCACGAACTACGACGGCGAGGGAGACCGACAGCAGCTGCACGTGGCGCGCCCCGTCGTGCGCAGCCGGGTCGAGGTAGGTGTAGTCGTGGCCGTCGAGGAGCACCCCAGCGGAGCAGCGATACAAAAACGCTAGCTTGTTTAACGAATCCCGGGACGGCTGGCGACTCCCGGTTTCCCAGTAGCTGATGGTCTTGGCGCTCATCGGGTGCTCAAGGTCGGGCCATAGTTCGTTCCACCGGTCGGCGACTTGGCGCTGTGTGCGGCCATGGGCAAGACGCGCAGCGGTGAGCGCACCGATTCGGTCGCGTTTGGTCCACGTAGCGACGATCTGACCGTAGGTGGCGCCCTCGGCGTGCAGGCGCGCGGCCTCATCGGCGTGGTTACGGCCACTGCGCAAACTGGTCACCCCCCGTTGATGACCAGGACGGTACCGGACACCCCTTCTCGCGGGGTGTCCGGTACCGGGGCTTCAGTACACCGCAGGGGGTCCACCTCGACCCGTTGGACACCTAGCGTCCTCGGCATGACCACCCTCGGACGCACAGCACCCTGTGCCCCGACCGCCGCAGTTCCCAGGTGCGCGGTGAATGACGCCGGCCGGGTATTCCTGGAGCTGCTGTGCGCGACGGTGGCGCTGGGTGCCTACCGGTCGGTGCTGGCTGAGGTCCTGGCCTGGGCCCTGGCCGTGGAGGCGCCCGGGCTGAGCGACGAGCAGTTGCGGGTTCGGCTGGTGGGATTGGATGATCGCGGTCGCCCTGCTCAGCGAGATCTTGCGGGGCACCTTGCACCGGACCGACCCGCAACACCACCACAAGGCACCGCATGGCCGACCTACCCCCGCCCGAAGCACGAGCAAGGTCAGGAGCGCCCGGTGAAGAACCTGGCACGCTGGGCGCGGTCCCCGCTGGACTATCACGCGCACCTGCTGCTGCCCGAGGGTGAGCATCCCAGCGGTGTGCTCCAGGCCCGGTGCGGTGACGTGATGATCACGGGCCTCACCCAGCACGACCAGCCGCCGCCAGGATTGAGGTGCGCGCGCTGTCACCTGATCTTCCTCGCGGACGCCTCCGTGAGATGAGTAAAGCCCGGCCGGCCGTTGGTTGAGCCTTGCCCCCCGTGCCTCGAGCTCCCGGCGGCCGGCCGGTTCCACACACCCCTCGAAGGAAAGGACTCTCTCGCGTGAGCGGTCTACCCCGAACCCGGGCGTACTCCGTGCAGGTGTCGGTCCCCGGCACTCGCACCGACGACAACACCGAGTGCACGCTGCTGGCGATCCGCGAGACCACCGGCACGTGGATGATCCACAGCCTGAACTCGGGCGCCGTGCGGCTCACCGAGGAGCAGGCCGCCCGGATGGCGACCGCGATCCTGCACCTCGTGGGCACCCACGCTGGCGCGGTGCGCTCAGTCAGCGAGTAGATCCCCGGCTCGGCCACCGGCTGAGCGCTGTCCCCCCGTACCCGCTCCCGGTGGCCAGCCGGCCCACACACCTGAGGTGACCCACACGATGCCCACCCACGACCCCTGTCTGGACGTCCACGACACGGCCGAGTCGTGCCCGGGATGCGGAGCCACTACCGGTGTGTTGCGAACTACCGGCACCGCACCGACAATCCAAACCTGGTCGTGCACGACGTGCGGCCTGAACTGGGTAATCAGCCTGATCAACCCCCACTTGCGTCCCGCTCACCTTGTCGACCTGGCTGCGGCGGTCGAGGAGATCAGTCGGCTGCGCGCAA
>JBOHFJ010000456.1:0-3370 GCA_050699655.1 Pseudonocardiaceae bacterium | reverse complement strand
CTCTTGGGTTGACGGTGGACAGCGCTGCTGTTGAGTTCGGGAACCTGAGAGCCGCTACGGGGCCTGGGAGGAATTGCACGGGTGATCACTGCTCTTTCAGCCAGACGGCGGTGTCGGGGGGCAGGGTGTCGCCGAAGGGCGGCAGCGGGCCGCTGGCCAGCAACACCTGCTCGGCCGGCAGCGACACCGGCCCGCCGGAGGCGTTCAGGGCGCAGACCAGCCCGCCGCTGCCGCGGCGGAACGCGAGGCACCCGGGCGGCGCGCCGTACCACTCCACCTCGGTGCCGGTGAACGCGCTGTGGCTCTGGCGCAGCTCGAGTGCCTGCCGGTACAGCGACAGCATCGAGCTCGGGTCTTCCAGCTGCGCCTCCACGGTCCGGCCGGCCCAGTCGCCCGGCATCGGCAGCCAGGTGCCCGGCGTCGGGCTGAACCCGTACGGTGAGCTGGCGCCCTCCCAGGGCAACGGGATCCGGCAGCCGTCGCGGCCGCGCACGGTGCGCCCGGAGCGCTTCCACACCGGATCCTGCAGTGCCCAGTCGGGCAACTCAACGTTGGGCAGACCCAGCTCGTCGCCGTTGTACAGGTACGCCGGGCCTGGCAGGGCGAGCTGCACCAGCACCATCGCGCGGGCTCGCGCCAAGCCCACCTCACCGTCGCCGTAGCGGGTCACCGGGCGGACCGTGTCGTGGTTGGCGAGCGTCCAGGTGGCCGGCGCGGGGCTGTCCTGGACGGCCAGCAGCGAGTGCTCGATGGCCGCCTGCACGCTGCCGGCGTCGAAGTCCACCTCGAGCAGCCGGAAGTTGAACCCCAAGTGCAGCTCACCGGGGCGCAGGTAGCGGGCGAACGCGGCGTCGTCGGCCACCCAGATCTCGCCGACCGCGACCCGCGCCGGGTACTCGTCGAGCACCTTGCGGATCATCCGGTGGATGTCGTGCACGCCCTCGGCGTCGAAGCGGGGATCGGCGGCGTCGCCCTCGAGCAGGCCCGGGCTGGTCCCGATCGGGTGCGCCATGTCCGGCAGCCCGGCGGGTTTGGCCATCCCGTGGGCCACGTCGATGCGGAACCCGTCGACCCCCCGGTCCAGCCAGAACCGCAGTGTTCGCTCAAGATCGGCGGACACCTCTGGGTTGTCCCAGTTCAGGTCGGGCTGCTCGGGCGCGAACAGGTGCAGGTACCACTGGTCGCCCCCGGGCAGGCGGGTCCAAGCCGGCCCACCAAAGACACTGGTCCAGTTGTTGGGCGGTTGGGATCCACCGAAGCCGCGGCCGTCCCGGAAGTGGTAGCGGGCCCGCTCGATGCTGCCCGGTGCGGCCGCTAAGGCCCCCCGAAACCACTCGTGCCGGTCGGAGGTGTGGTTGGGCACCAGGTCGATGGTGACGCGCAGCCCGTGCCGGTGGGCGTCGGTGACCAGCCGATCGAAGGTGTCCAGGTCACCGAACAGCGGGTCGACCGCCCGCGGGTCGCTGACGTCGTAACCGTGATCGACCATTGGGGACCGGAAGAACGGGGTGAGCCACAGCGCGTCGACGCCGAGCAGCTCCAGATAGCCCAACCGGCTGCGCACGCCCTCCAGATCACCCACCCCGTCACCGCTCGCGTCGGCGAAGGAACGGACGTAGACCTGGTAGAACACGGCATTTCGCCACCAGGCCTCGTCGTCGGGGGCCAGGCGGCGGTCGTCGGTGCGTCGCACAGGAATCAATCTTGCCAGTGACGTCTACGACGTCTGCGGTAGTAGGTCGTCGCTCAGGTCAGCGAGTTCAGCAGGCTGTTCGCCGCCATCACCAGGTAGTCCCACAGCACGGCATGGTAGGCCTCGCCGAGGTCGGCCTCATCCACCGCGACGCGCATGCAGCGCAGCCAGGCGTCGCGCTCGGTCGGCCCGATCCGGAACGGGGCGTGGCGCATCCGCAGCCGCGGGTGCCCGCGCTCGGTGGAGTAGGTGTGCGGCCCACCCCAGTACTGCATGAGGAACAGCCGCAGCCGCTCCTCGGCGGGCCCCAGATCCTGCTCGGGGTAGATCGGGCGCAGCACCTCGTCCTTTGCCACCAGCTCATAGAAGCGGCCGACGATCCGCCGGAACGTCTGTTCCCCGCCGACGGCCTGGTAGAAGTTCTCCGGTGCAGCCATCCGTTCATCCTGCCCTGCCCGTGACATGACGCGGGCGTGGCGGGGGTTTCAGGACTGTGGGGCGGCAACGGCGACTGGTGAAGGCGGTGGGATCCCGGCTTCGGTGAAGGCCTCCATGATGGCGGCCCGCAGCGCCCGCTGCACGGTCCACTGCCGCCCAGCCGCCACCTTGGTGGTGATCCGCAGCGTGATGCCTTCAGAGGTGATCGACTCGACGCCGAGCACCTCGGGGGGTGCCAGCACATCGGCGGCCCAGGCGCCGTCGGTGGTCAGCTCGGCGGCGGTGCGGCCAGCGAGCTCGATGCAGGCCGGGATATCCGCGTCATACCCGACGGGCAGGTCGATGACGGCCACGGAGTAGTCCTGGCTGGAGTTGCCGACGCGCAGCACCGTGCCGTTGCGGACGTACCACAGAGTGCCCTTGACGTCCCGAAGCATCGTCACCCGCAGTCCCACCCCCTCCACGGTGCCGGTGGCCGCACCGAGGTCGACCACATCGCCGACGTCGTACTGGTTCTCGAACAGCATGAACATCCCAGACAGGAAGTCCTTCACCAGGTTCTGCGCGCCGAAGCCCAGCGCGACGCCCAGGATGCCGGCCGAGGCGATGATCGGCGCGAGATCGATGCCGAGCTCGCCCAGCACCAGCGTGCCCGCCACCCCGTAGACCACGAACGTCGTGCCCGACCGCAGCACCGAGCCGATCGTGCGAGCCCGCTGCGATCGCAGTCTCCGCCCTACCTCGCTCGCCTGGGTCAACCGAGTGATCATCCGGTGCGCGATCAGCCGGATCAGCACCGCGAGCAGGATGATCAGCAGGATTCGTAGTCCCGCTCCCACCACGGTGTCGGCGTAGCGGGACAGCAGGTCGTTGTGCGTGAGGTGGTAAATGCGTGCGCACCAAGAGCCTTCATCCCGGAAGCACCCCGGCTGAGAAACGGTCACCCGCCGGACTGTAGCCGCATCCGCGTCGCGGGCCGACCACGATCTGTGCGCCATTGGTGGCTACTTCGGCCGGTGCGCACTGACGAGTCAACTCCGCCATACGTGCGCGATTGCCGCCTGGTGTGGTGGACTGGTCCCGCGCATTGGTGGAGGTGGTCGCGTGCACGAACGACAACCCAGCCCGGAGGGTCACCCAGCGGGGGCGGACCAGCGGCCCGCCTCGCGCTCAGGGACCTCAACCGGGCTTCTCGACACCCCTGCTCTGGTCGCGGAGCGGCCCGTGCCCTCGGTCGCG
>JBOHFJ010000455.1:0-3371 GCA_050699655.1 Pseudonocardiaceae bacterium | reverse complement strand
CACCTGGCCCTGGGCGAAGCGCGTGAGCGTCGCGCGGACTTAGCCAGCGATGCGCTCCAGTTCGGATCGGCAGAGCTCGGCGGCGCGCTGGGCGCTCTGGGAGTGGATCCGGCAGTGGCCGTGGTGACCGGCGTGTTGACCGCACTCCGCGGCGCTGCGGTCGGCGGCGGTGGCCGCCGCCTCCAGGATGGCCCGGATGACATTCGCGTCGGTGGCGCCGCGCCGGGACAGCACCCGCTGCGCCGCCGCGGCGATGTCGGCGCAGTCGAGTGCCGCCTGGGTGGCACTGAGCATGTCGGCGGTGTTGTGGGCCATCATCGCCGCGGCGCAGATGGTCGAGTCCCTGTCCAAGTCAGACAGGGACTGCCGGACGGCGGCTAGTCCGTCAAGGGTGCGCGTCAACGCGGCGGTGACGTCGGGCTCCTGGGTGGCCACGGCGATGCGAGCGAGCCGGGTGACGCGCGCCGCCTGGTCACTGAACCAGCGGCACGCCGCACAGCTCGTGAGGTGCTCCTCGATCGCGTCCCGTTCCGCCGCGCTCTCCTCGCCGTCCAGCTGAGCTGAGAGAGCCTCCCGACACTGTGCGCAGTCCACACCTCAATTGTCGCCCATCGGAGCACTAGGGTTCCCAGCGACTTTTGGTTATTATTTTCTAATGGGTGACCCCCGATCTGATGATGTACGAATCACTGAACTCGCGCTCTTGGCTGGTCAAGGCGATCGTGTCGCCCTGACTGTCTTCATTCGCGCTACCCAACGTGACGTACATCGCTTTCTGTGTCACCTCTGCGAGCGGGGCGAGGCCGAGGACCTCACCCAGGAGACCTACCTGCGCGCGCTGCGGGCGCTACCCGGCTTCGCCGGCCGAGCCTGCGCCCGCACCTGGCTGCTCGCCATCGCCCGACGCGTCGCGGCGGACCAGATCCGGCGGGCCAAGGCCCGGCCGCGCACCACTCGCGTCGAGGACTGGGACACCGCGGTGGCCGCCAGCCCGACTCGCCGGGGGTCCGGATTCGACGAGGGCGTCCTGCTCCGCCAGCTGGTGGCCGCGCTGGAACCCGATCGCCGGGACGCCTTCATCCTCACCCAGATGGTGGGCCTGGACTACGCGGCCACCGCTGAGGTGTGCGGCTGCCCCATCGGCACCATCCGCTCCCGGGTGGCCCGGGCCCGGGAAGATCTGATCCGCGCGATGAACGCGCTCGAAGTGACCGGCCGCGACACCACCGGAACGGCCAAACGGAATTTTCTGTGCCAGACGGGACGCTGAACAACATAGCAGTGACTCGGGAAACGTCGAGAGGGACGTTGTCATGACTGTTGAGCTCAACCACACCATCGTTGCGGCTCGCGACAAGCTGGCTTCGGCGAGGTTCTTGGCCGATCTGTTGGAGCTGCCCGCGCCGACCCCGTTCGGGCCGTTTCTGGTGGTCACCTTGAAGAACGGGGTGAGCCTGGATTTCTTGGAGACCTCGGAGGACATTCGACCGCAGCACTATGCGTTCCTGGTCAGCGAGGCTGAGTTCGACACGATCTTCGGCCGGCTCCGGGCGCTGGGCTCGCGGTACTGGGCCGACCCGCACCGCCAGGAACCCGGTGAGATCAACACCAGGGACGGTGGCCGCGGCGTGTACTTCGAGGATCCCAACGGCCATGTCCTGGAACTCCTCACCCGCCCCTACTCAAGCCCTTCCGCGTAGCGAGCGGTCTCATGGATGCTTGTGCACCTTCCAACCCGCCCGTGAGCGGTCTCATGGATGCTTGTGCACCCTCACAACTGGTTGCGGCCGGCGGCGCGGAACGTGACTAACGACGCCGCCACGGCCGCGATCGCCGCGATCAGCCCCAGATAGAGGCCTCCACCGGCACCGCTGGACACCGTGAAGGCGCCACTCAGGTCGAGCTCCCCCAGGTCGCCGAGCTGGATCGGCCCGCCCAGCCCGCCACCGGCGTCTGGGAACGTCACCCAGCGCAGCACGAGGGTGACCAACCCCAGCACGGACGCCCCGAGCGTGATCAGCGCCCCAGCCGCGGTCCGCCCCAGCGGGACCGACGTGCTCACCAGCACCGACACGCTGGCCACCACCAGCAGCAGCACGGACAGCCAGGCGCCGGTGCCCGCGTGCCAGGCGTCCTGGCTGGCCGGGTGGTCGATGCTCAAGACTGAGACGTGGATTGTGTGCCAGGGCAGGAAACTCGAGCCGTAGGCCAGCAAGCCCGCGCCGACCACGACCCAGCCCGGGGCCGTCACCTTCGCCGCGTCGGATCCCGCCATGTTCGATCCGCCTCCCCTGATGTTTCTGCGGTAGATCAGCCACAGCGTAGAGGTTGGCCGGTCTGGGGTTGGCGCATCAGGGGGGTGCGGGGTCGTCGCCGAGTCCGGTGTGCTCCAGGTCGAGCGAGCGCTGGATCCGTCGGCGAGTCGTGTCAGTGATCGCGCCGTCGTGGTAGAGACGGTCGAGCTCGGCGCTTTCCACGTCGAGGACGTCGCGGCGCAGCTGGCGGTACAGCGAGGCGGCGCGGGGCGGCTCAGCGTCACGGTGCTCGGTGATTCGCTTGATGCGGTCCCGCCAGCTGGCGCGGAGCGCTTCGATCACGAAGTCCGGCGCGGTTTCGGCGTCGGTGAGGCGCTCGAGGTGTGACAGTCCGGCGCGGGCCAGCGTCAGGCGCGCGGTGGTGTGCTCCCGCGCGATGTCCTCGGCAGCCAGCGCGATTCCCACTCCCCGCACCAGCGGCGCGAGGGTGAACCCCTGCACGACGAGGGTGATGACGATGACCGCGGTGGTCAGCAGCAGAACCAGGTCACGATCGGGCAGCGCGGCTGAGCTGGTCAATGGGCCGCCAGTGGTCAGCGGGATGGACAGCGCGGCGGCCAGCGGCACGACGCCGCGGGTGCCGGCCCACGACACCACGGCCGGCACCCGCCAGGACAATCGCCCAGCTAATCGCCCAGCTAATCGCCCAGCGCCGTCGCGCCGCGCCCGGATCGCCGCCAGGGGGAACACCCACGCCACCCGGACCACCATCAACGCCGTGGCGAGCGCCAGTGCTTGCAGCGGCCACCAGGTGTCGATACCCGCCTGCCCCCGGAGCAGCGCGGGCAGCTGCAGGCCGATAAGCCCAAACACCACGCTTTCCAGTAGGAAGACGACGGTCTGGAACACCGCGGCCAGCTGCAACCGGATGCGCGCGTCGGTCAGCCGGGTGGCCTGGGCGCCGAGGATGACGCTGGCCACGACGACGGCGGTGACCCCCGAGGCGTGGATCGACTCGGCCGCCACGTACGCCCCGTAGGGGGTGAGCAGGGCAACCACTGTCTCCAGCACGGGGTCCTCGGTGCGGCGCCTGATCAGGTAGGCGCCACCGGCGAT
>JBOHFJ010000454.1:0-3377 GCA_050699655.1 Pseudonocardiaceae bacterium | reverse complement strand
GTGCCGCAGGCCCGCACCGCCTCCAGCGCCAGCGTGTTCACCGGCCACGGCGGGCGCGGCGCGGCCAGCTGAGCGAGCAGCTCGGGCGCCCCGAGCGCGTAGCCGGCCCGCAGCCCCGGCAGAGCCCAGGTCTTGGTGAGACTGCGGAACACCAGCAGGCCAGGAGTGTCTCGATCAGCCGCCAGCGACTGCCGTTCGCCGGGCACCGCGTCAGCGAAGGCCTCGTCCACCACCAGCACCCGCCCCGGCCGGGCCAGCGCGCGCACGAGCTCGGCCGGATGCAGCACGGAGGTCGGGTTGGTGGGGTTGCCGAGCACGACGAGATCAGCCGTCGCGGGGATCCGCTCTGGCCGCAGCCGGTGCGCGGTGTCGGTGAACGCTCGGGTGACGGGGATGGCGGCCCGGCGCAGCGCCACCTCGGGCTCGGTGAACGACGGGTGCACCACCACCGCTGACCGTGGGGCCAGCGCGGGAAGCAAGGCGAAACCCTCCGCGACACCAGCGAGCACGAGCACCTCAGCGGGGTCGCGGCCATGCCGGGCGCCGCACGCTGCCCGGGCGGCGGCGTCCTGCGCGGCGCTGGGGTAGCGGCCGAGCCCGTCCACCGCCGCGACCAACCGCTCGCGCAACCACGCCGGCGGCCCCTCGCCACGCACGTTCACCGCGAAGTCAAGCAACCCCGGTTTCGCGTCGACGTCCCCATGGTGGCGCAACAGCTGGTCCATTGACCCGCACGCTAGCGGGTGCTGATGACAGTGCCGGGACGTGCGGGCGGGGTCAGGGCATCCCTGGCAAAGTTTCCACCGTCAGTTCCGGGTCGATGACCAGCAGGCGAACCGGAGCGGCCGCCAGCACTGGCCAGTCCCGGGTCCGCGCGCAGGTCACCACCTGCGCGGCGACCACATCCGGATCCAGGTCGCGACCGCCGACCAACTCCCCGGCACGAGCGGCCTCAGCATCATCGAGCGCCTCAATGAGGACCATGGGCGAGGCCAGCAGGTCCCGCATCTGCTCGACACGACCGGGGCCGTGGCGACGGATCTGCTGCCACGCCTCAGACAACGCGGCGGCCGGCACGAGCAGCACGATCCCACGCACCGCAGCACGATCCCGCCCACGTGGTGGCATAAATGTTCTCCCCGCCACCGAGAGCGGCCAGCACGGAGGCGTCCAGGACGAAGCCACCGAGGGTGTCGTCGGTGCTCACGAGGCCCGGTGGGCCGCTGTGCCGAAGTGGCGGTCGATGACCTCATCTGCCCACGCGCTGGCCTCAGGATGCGGCTCCCCGGCCCGGGCCCGCCAGCGCCGCAGCCAGGCCTGGCGGTCGAGCCGGTCATGGACGGCTTGCGCCACATAGCCCGAAACCGACTCGATCGCGCCAGCGGCGTCGAGAGCTTTGAGCCGCTCAACGTCATCAACCGGCATACTCACCGTGACTTTCACCGTCTTAGCCATACCGCAAACCTACTCCGCCCATACTGCGTACTTCATGCTGAGGGAGTGCCCAGTTCAGCTGTGGCGACATCGGTCCACTGGTACGCTCGGTGATCACGGTTGAGGTCGATCAGCGTCGCGCGACGGACGGTGATCTCGGCTGAGGTGACCGGCCGCTCAGCCAGGCGCTGGGCAATCGGCGCGGCGAAGCCGGCCGCCTTGGAGTACGCCAGCGAGACGTGCGGGCGGAAGTCGTCAGGGTCCTCGGGCACGTTGCCCGGCCCCCGCACGTCCGCGATCGAGGCCCGGATCACGGCACGCAAGCGGGCAACCGGCTCGGGGGGCCACACCGGCAGCATCAACGCCTCGGGATCCACCCGCGCCGGGCCGAGTGTGATCGTGAACGGAGTCAGCTAGTCAACTCGGCGACGGCAGCCTGCTGGCGAAAAACGGTGATGGCGTCACGCATGGCGCACAACAGCGGCTCGTCAAATGTGCATCAGCTCCGGTGGCACGCGCCGGGCGTGCAACTGCTGGGGCGGCCCTACCACGTCGGGGTGCAGGATGCGGGCCAGGATTTCGGCACCGTCGACTACCCGCGGGCCCGGCCGGCTGAAATACGAGGTCGCGTCGAGCGCCCACACGTTGCCGTCCCGGACGGCGGGCAGGTCCGGCCAGCCGGCGGGTAGCCGGGCACTGGGCAGCTCAAGCAGCGTATCGACCGCGTAGAAGCCGCAGGGCGCCAGCACGATCACCTCCGGGGCGTAAGCGCTGATCTCCTCGGCGGTGGTCGTCCGGGACACTCCGCCGACGGTGCCGAACCCCGGGTCACCACCCGCGGCGCTGACCTGCTCTGGCACCCAGTGACCCGGCGCGAAGGGAGGCTCGAGCCACTCGAGGACCAGGGCGCGCGGGCGGCGGGTGACTCCAGACAGGGATGCGGCCAACGCGTCAAGGCGGGCACGCAGGCCGCTCACCAGCACGTCCGCCTGGGCACCGCAGCCAGTAAGTTCACCGACGGTGACGATGTTCGCCATGATGTCGGCGATCGTGGTCGGCTCCAGCGAGACGACGGTGACGTCGGCGTCCAGCTTGCGCGCCGCCTGCTCCACGGTGCGGTAGCTCACCGCGCAGACGTCGCAGAGCTCCTGGGTCAGGATCACGTCGGGGGCGAGCGATCGCAGCCGGGCCTCGTCGAGGTCGTAGATGCAGCCATGCCCGTCCAGCTGCGAGCGCACCGCGTGGTCGATCTCCGCACTGCTCATGCGCTGGTGCGCGATGCGGCTGGCGGTCAGCTGGGGCAAGCGGTCGACGCCGCTGGGGTAGTCGCACTCGTGGGTCACGCCGACCAACGAGTCAACCAGCCCCAACGCACAGACGATCTCGGTCGCCGACGGCAGCAGCGACACGATCCGGAGCGCCCGCATGGTCATCACATCTACCCTAAGCGCACCAGGCAGCTCACTGGGTGTTTTTGGCGCATGCTGGGCAGACCTGTCGGGGTCGGGTGGGTTGCCGGCGAATCTCAGGCCGCGTCCGAACGGGAGACAGCAAACATGCACGGTGGCGAGCGCGCGAGCTTCGCCGAGCAGTTGGCTGCGCTACGCGATCAAGCGGGTCTGTCGCGTCGGGTCCGCTACGAGCTCGGGCTGCCGAGGGGGCGTCGCATGGTGACGCGGGGCCACCTGGCGAGGCCGCGAGCCTGCTCGTGTTCGCGGATGCGGCGGAGCCCATCGCTGATGTCATCCGCAGCCATGACCTGGAAACCGAGCCGCTCGTAGTAGGGCGCGTTCCATGGGACGTCGGCGTACGTGGTCAACGTCAGAGCAGCGAGGCCGTGCTGCCCGGCCCATGCGGCGGCGGTGTCCAGGAGGGTCTTGCCGAGACCCTGTCGGGCATGGTCCGGGTGTACGGAAATCTGCTCGACATGGCAGTTTCCCTCG
>JBOHFJ010000453.1:0-3384 GCA_050699655.1 Pseudonocardiaceae bacterium | reverse complement strand
ACTCGTCTGTGCGCCCCGGGCGACCTCACCCCCTCGGGACCCCCACGCGAGTCGGCGCCCGCCGAATGTCGCTCATCGCGCCAGGCGCGAACACCCACGAAACATACCAGCGGGTGTGTTTGCGGCGCCAGTGAAAAATTCACCACCCACACTGGGTACCGCTCAGCGGTCCCGAGGCGGGTAGCTTCAAGGAGCCATGTCCAGCACCGGTCCACCCAGCACCGGTCCACCCAGACCCGGAGCCGGCGACAGCGATGCCCGCGCACGCCGGGCCAAACCGCAGCCGCGAGCCCGGGCGACCCGGCTCGCGATCCTGACCGCCGCCGCCGAGCAGTTCGCCCGAAACGGCTACCACGCCACTTCCCTGGAGCGCGTGCTGGCCGACAGCGGCGGGACCAAGGGAGCGCTGTACTTCCACTTCGCCTCCAAGGACGCCCTGGCACGCACGGTCATCACCGAGATGGCGCGGGGGTGGGCGGAGCTCCGCGAGCAGGTCAGCGGTCGCGGGCTTGATCCGCTCTCGGCGCTGTTGGCGCTGGCCGACGCGGTGCTCAGGCGGCTGGTCGCCGACCCGATCGCCCGAGGGGGCATGCGACTGCTCGACGACCTGCCACCGCGGGCACAGGACACACCCTGGCACTACGGTATCGCCGAACGTGACGTTCTCGCCCTGGTGACCCAGGCCGCGCGGGCCGGCCTGCTCCGGGATGGGATCGAGCCAGCGCCACTCGCCCGGCACGTCGTCGCGGTGGTGGCCGGCCACCGGCGGATATCCGAGTCCATGTCCGGGCACCACGACCTGCCCCAGCGCCTTGACCTGACACAGCTCCTTGATGAGGCCTGGAACCTGCTGCTCCCAGCAATCGCCATCGACTCCTGGCTGGCTGCCTGGCGCGCCGCACGCTCCCGGTAGCCCCGATAATGCGCCTCCCGCGGTAACGGGGAAGCCAGCAATGATAGAAAAGGGCCCCGGCGTCACGGGGGCAACGTGACGCCGGGGCCATTAACCCGATCCGCCCGGGCGCGGTCGGACAGATCGGGGGCTTGATGGGGCAGGGTGTCCTGAACCGATAATCGGCCCGAGACTGTGCCCCGAGAATGAGCAGAGCCGGTCGGTGGGATCCGTCGCCTTCAGCGGCGACCTACCCGGGTGTGGCGAGCTCAGTCCGGTGATGTGGACGGCTGCCCGGCGGGCGAGCACGGCAGATCGCTGGCGTTGAGGTAGCGAGGGCGACACAGCTGTCGCAGCCTCGTGCTCGCCCAGCTGTCGCTCATTGCGGCGTGCGCAACGCTGTTGGTGCCCGCTCCGCTTCCGTTGCCGCCGGTCATCGACACCGAGGCGGTGCTTCCCGCTGGTCTCACCGGAACCGACGGAGCTGGGTGATCGTCGACAACCAACGGTCGGGCGAAGAGGCTCGTAGCGCAGCGACGGCTGTGGTTGACCGCGGTGCTCCCCGTGACGGGAGCCGCACTGGGCCAAAGAGCGAGCCCAGGTGCCGTTGCGACCGCCGCTCGCGTGGCTGGCTCGGCTCGCGGCGCCGCTGCGGGGGCCTCGGCTGGTGCGCTCGACCCGGTACCGGCACCGCGCTGGGCGGTTCGAGACAGCAACGCAAGGGTCCGCTGCGCCAGGCTGTGGGACGCGAGACCCGGCGACTCCAGGACTCGGGTCACCGGCTTGGCGACATCCACGGCGTTCGCAATGAGTTTCCTGGGGGGTGTGAGAAAACCGAGCCTCGCCGGTGGGGGAACGGATCGCGACGGTACCGCCGAGACCGCGCTGGCGAGGGCCGAGGCGACCGTGGGCGGGGCACCGAGCTGACCGCCGGGCCCATCATCGGCGGCCAGGGCGAGTCCCGATGCCAGCAGCCACCCCGTGAGGACCAAGCCGCCGAGCACGACAACCCGTGACAGCACACGCACCACCCCACAGGGCGCGCACCGCGCGCAACCCGCTTCGGAGATGGCGGTCACCGGTTCCCCCTCGACCCTTCCGCCCAATCCGGCCTTGCCCGGACGGCGGTGACACCACACTACACGCTGTGACCGCTCAGCGTAAGATCTGTAATGACCGGCAGTGGAGGGCAGCGCGGTGGTGCCGGATGACGGGGCACAATCAGCAGCGTGGAGCTGACCAGCAACGAACGGGCCAAACAGCGCGGGCTGCGCCGGATGAAGGCGGTCGCGCTGACGTTCCTGGTGGGCGCCGCGGTGGTGTACGTGGTGGCGCTGCTCAACTCCGATCGCGCCCCGTGGGTGGGGTACCTGGCGGCGATGGCGGAGGCCAGCATGGTCGGTGCACTCGCCGACTGGTTCGCCGTGACCGCGCTGTTCCGGCATCCCCTCGGGTTGCCGATCCCGCACACCGCGATCATCCCGCGCAAGAAGGACGCGCTCGGGGACAACCTCGGTGACTTCGTCAGCGACAACTTCCTCGCCGAGGAGGTCGTGGCCGACAAACTGCGCCGGGTGGGGGTCGGTGGTCGGCTCGGTGGCTGGCTGGCCCAGCCCCGCAACGCCGAGCGGGTCACCGCGGAGCTCGCCACCGCGATGCGCGGCGCGGTGACTGTGCTGCGCGACGAGGACATTCAAGCGGTGCTGGAGAACGCACTGGTGCAGCGCTTGATTGACCAACCGTGGGGTCCGCCGTTGGGTCGGTTGCTCGGTCAGCTGCTCACCGACGGGGCGCACCACAAACTCGTCGACCTGGTCACCGAGCGAGCCTACGGATGGGTACGCGACAACCACAGCGAGGTGTTGCGGGTGGTCAGCCAGCGCTTGCCGGGATGGTCACCGAGGTTTGTCGACGAGCTGGTCGCCGACAAGCTGTACGCGGAGGCGTTGGAGTTCGCCTGGGCGGTGCACACCGATCCCGAGCACCCCATGCGCAAGGCGGTGGACACGTTCCTGATGGAGTTCGCCCACGATCTGCGCACGGACCCGGCGACGATCGAGCGCGCCGAGGCGATCAAACAGCAGATCATGGCGCACCCCGAGGTGCAGATCCTGGTCGCCTCAGCGTGGGGTACCGCGAAGAAGATGCTGCTGGCCGCCGCCGAGGACCCGTCCTCGGAGCTGCGACGCCGGGTGCGCGACGGGCTGGCCGCGCTGGGCGGACGGCTGACCGGGGACGCGGAGCTGCGGTCGAAGGTGGACAACTGGCTTCAGGGTGTGGTCGGCTACCTGCTCGCCAACTACCGCGGGGAGATCATCACCTTGATCACCGAAACGGTGCAGCGCTGGGACGCGCAGGAAACCTCCCGCAAAATCGAGCTGCAGGTCGGCCGCGACCTCCAGTTCATCCGCATCAACGGCACCGTGGTCGGTGCCCTAGCCGGCCTAGCCATCCACATCATCTCCCAACTCATCCTCTGACCCCCCCGACAT
>JBOHFJ010000452.1:0-3407 GCA_050699655.1 Pseudonocardiaceae bacterium | reverse complement strand
AAAGGCCAAGTCATCGGCCGGGACTTCGACCAGATATACGTGCGCTTCGACCACGAGTACCACCTGACCAGCTTACGACCCAACCTCGTGCGCGTGATCGAAACACCGGACTACGGTTACTGATGTCTACCAGAGGGACCACCGAGCGCGGGACCGACCCCGCAACACCACATGTTAACGGCGGGCTATGACCGCACCCCCTACGTGCACGAGTGCGGGCTCACGCCGACCACACGCACCACACCCGGCCAACTGTGACCTAGTGTTAGGGCTTATGGGAGCGCATGAGATGTTGTGGCGTGATCCGCTGGCCACACCGGGTGACCGGTTTCCGCTTGGTCCGCCCCCTGAGTTCTGGGCCGAGTCTGACGACGGGCCGAGCACGGTGGGGACCCGCCCGTTCTCGTTGCGGGGCGTGGTGGCGGCACCGGAAGCCGACGTCGGGCCGGATGTCACCTACGTCTACGACCCGGAGCGGCAGATCACGCTCGTGCGCGATGCGCACGGAGAGGTGGTGCCGTTGTCGAGGCACACCAAGCCTGGCGTGACACCGTCCGCGGGCACGTCGGAGACCAGGGACGGCGACGGGAGCCCTCCTTCTGGGGAGGAGATGTTTCCACCCGATTACCAGCAGGACTGATCGATGACGGTCTTGGTTCTCGCGCGTGGCGTCGACCCGCATGTTGATCGAGTTGTCGAAGAACTGGCGGTGCGGGGTGTCCCGGTTTTTCGGACTGATTTGGTCGCGTTCCCGCAATCCTTGACGTTAGAAGCCCGGCTTGGCCCGGACGGTTGGGACGGGGAACTGGCCAACGAGCACCGGTCCGTGCGGCTGACGGACATCCGCTCGGTATGGTACCGCCACCCGGCGCACTTCGGGTTCCCGGAGGGTCTGTCTCGGCCGGAGCGGCGCCATGCGGCGGCCGAGGCGCGCTGCGGTGTGGGTGGGGTGCTGTCCAGCCTGGATGCGTTGTGGGTGAACTACCCGTCGCGGGAAGCCGATGCGCTCAAGCCTCGCCAGCTCGAGGTGGCTCGTCGCTGCGGGCTGCTGGTGCCCGAGACCATGGTGACGAACCGGGCTGAGAGCGTGCGATCATTCGCGAAAGACATCGGGCGGCCACTGGCCACAAAGAACCTGTCCGCCGCGGCGATCGCCGAATCGGGTGGGCTGAATGTGGCGTTCACTCGGCGGCTTGAGCACGCCGATCTGGATGACTTGCGGGGAGTGGACACGACGGCGCACCTGTTTCAGGAGTTCATCGAGCCGAAGGAATTCGAGGCCCGGGTGACCTTAGTGGGGAAGAAGGTGTTCGCCGCTGGCATTCATGCCGGCTCGGATGCCTCGAAGGTGGACTTCCGATCCGACTACGCGAGCCTCGCCTACTCGGTGATCGAGCCGCCCGAGCGCGTGGTCGCTGGGATGGTGGCGTTCATGCGCGAGTTCGGCTTGTCTTTCGGGTGTTTCGACTTCGCGGTCACCGATGGCGCGTGGGTCATGTTCGAGTGCAACCCGTTCGGGGCCTATGGCTGGCTGGAAGACGAACTCGGATTCCCGATCACCACCGCGCTGGCCGATCTGCTCGCTGACGGGGTTGTCCGATCATGAGCCGCTACCCGACGGATCTGACTCCGGTGGAGGAACAACGGGCTCGGGACCGTCTCGCCGCGCTGGCTGGGCGCTTTACCGCGGAGGGTGACCTGCGGAGCGCCGAGTGGCGCGAAGCTTTCCTGGCCACCTGGCGACACCCCTACGTGCCGGCCTATTACCCCTCGCTGAGCGAGCCGCACGTGTTGTGCATCGATCCGCGGCAGCGCGCCACCTGGCTGGACGCGGTCTACAGCAATGAGACCTTGGTCACCAAAGTGGCGCCGATCCCGCTGTCCCGCGCTTTCCGGCCGGCCACAGGGTGGATGTACACCAGCTCCTCGACCCTTCCATCGCTGGTGTTGCGAATGCTCGAAGCGCTGGACGTACGTGATGGACATCGCGTGTTGGAGATCGGCACTGGCAGTGGCTACACCTGTGCGCTGCTGTGTCAACGGCTCGGCAACGCGCAGGTCACCAGCGTGGACATTGACCCCGAACTGATCGACCTGGCCGGCGAACGACTGGCCGCCAATGGTTACACCCCCACTCTGGCCGCCGTCGATGGAGCGGACGGCCACCCGGCAGGCGCGCCCTATGACCGCATCATCGCCACCTGCGCCGTGCGAGCAATCCCGGCGGCATGGCTCACCCAGACCATGCCCGGGACGGTCCTCCTCGCTGATGTGCACGGCCAGCTCGGTGGCACCCTCGTGCGCCTCACCGTGGACACCGAGGGCACCGCCGCCGGCAGATTTCTGCCCCGCTGGGCGGGGTTCATGGGGATGCGCCACTCTATCGAGCCGAACACCCCACCCGTGCATGTGTGGGTCGAGGACGAGTCGAGGCGGTCGGCCACCGACGTCAACCCCAGCCCGCTGCTGCGGGACGGCGAACTGCTCGGCTTCCTCGCGCAATGGCAGCTGCCCGGCGTGCACCGAGGCCTGGGAACCAGCGAGAACGGCCAGCCGGCACTGTGCCTGTGGGCCGAGGACGGCTCACAGGCCATCATCGAAACCGCCACGACGAACGGCCGACACCGCGTCGCCGAGTCTGGGCCCCAGCGGCTCTGGCACGCCGTCGAACAGATCCACGAATTCTGGCACAACACCGGCCAACCCAGCTACGAACGCTTCGGCCTCACCGCAACACAAACTGAGCAATATGTCTGGCTCGACGACCCCGACAGCCCACATCGTTGGCCACTCAGCTCATAGCCGGGGTGTGCTTGCATCACGTCGAGAATCCGCGCGGCTCGCGCGCCGGCCCGACCCGCACCCGGCATCGGACTTGTCACCCCACCCCACAGCACCCCGAGCGCCCTTGGTGGTTGCCCGTGGTGCGGCCAGGCACCGCATCGCCGCGTCACGGGCCTGACTTCCATCACAGCGGCAGCGTGGAAGTAACCCCATGCACGCCCGGATATGACGCGCGGCGGTGGCGCGTCGTCCTCGACGTGATACGGGGAGCCGCTGGTACGGGGTGATCCAATGCCAAAACCGGGGCCAGGCCACACTGTCGCGTCTCTGGACACGAAACGCCAGACGTGCTCAGTGCACACACCAGCGCTCAGCAAACCCACATCACCTGACGAGAGGCGGGGCCTTGGCCACGGCGAATGATCAGTTCAAGGATGCGCGGGAAAACACCGAATCGCCCACCCACCCAGGCTACTGCCTGACCCGGGAGGAGCTCGCCGAGCGGGTCAACACCTGGATCTATGACCACCACAAACAGAAGGAGACAGAGGCCAGCGCGAACTACGTTGGCCAGGTGGAAAACGGGAGAATCCATCTGGCCTGGTAAACTATATCGGGAAGCC
>JBOHFJ010000451.1:0-3435 GCA_050699655.1 Pseudonocardiaceae bacterium | reverse complement strand
CTTCTCGGTCAGGTCGCACCGGGAGATCTCGGTGTGCACCCCGGTGCGCCGGATGCCCTCCAGCACCGACATCAGCACGTCGAGATTGTCGGTGATCTTGTATTTCTCGGACAGCAGCGCGCGGGCGATGCCCGGCTGGTCCCCCTGCCCGCGCAGGGTGCGGATCAGGTAGCGCTTGCTCGGCTCCTCGGCGAGCCAGGTGTTGACGTTGTGGTCAAGCAGCGCGACCTGCGCCTCGCGCATCCGCCGCAGATACTGCGGAGGGATGCCGAGCTTGTCGGCGATGCCGCCGTCGCAGGTCACGGTGGGGCGGAACACCCCGTGCGCGGGGGTGACGCCCTCCAGGGTGATGGTGGGCTCACCGATCCCGTCGATGCGCAGATCGCCGCCGTTCATGCGCAGGTCGCGGGCGGGGGCGACAACGTCGAGTTTGGCGTCATGCTGACACCGCAGCAGCGCGACCAGATCACTGAGACTGGCGTTACGGCTGGTCAAAACGGATTCCATGGAAGTCATGGCGGTGGTTCTCCTTCGGATTCGCGGGTTCAGGCCCGAGCGGGACGACCTAGCCGTGCGGGCCAGTGCCGGCCGGTGGCCTGGAGACCCCTCGGGGTGGTGAGTGCCCCCGCCGGTGGGTGGGGACGCGACTCGGCGGGACCACCGATGGCGGACCGGCCGGGGCACCGCGCTCACCCGACCGGCGTGATCCGGCGACGAGAACACCCAAGGCAGAGGGAAAGGCGACGGCGCCGGGTCACCCGGGTCGGGCCGGGCTGGCGGGGCATCGGGCGCAGCCGCGGCGGTGGTCCAGAGTCACGCGCTCACCACCCACGCGGGGCACCCTCACCAGGGGTCAGGCCAGGCACGAGGCTGTGCCGCCGCGTGATCAGGGGTCGACGGCCTGGCCGTGGACCCCGATGGCAACCAGGGTGCGGTGGTGATGCCGGCCCCTGCCAAGATGACGCCTTATGACGCAGGGATCCCGATCCGGGACCGGCCGTGAGGACCAGCCGATCTGGCAACCGGTCACCGCGGTGGGGATGCTCACCACGATCGTGGCCGAGCAGCTGGAGTACACCCGCTCCCAGCTGGCGCTGCTGGAGCAGGCCCGGCCCTCCCGTCCCGACGCGAAGATCCTCGATGATCACACCGTGGCCGAGACACTGCGCGTGTACGGGACGATGTCCGAGGACTACCGGGCCCTGTTCGCCGAACAGGGCCGGCGCTGGCGGGCCGAGACCACCCTGACCCCGGCCGCTCGCGCGAAGATCGACGCCTACACCGAGCTCGTCACCGAGCAGCTCGCGGCCCTCGACGCCATCCTCGCTCTGGCGCGGGAGATCGAGGGCCACACCATCGAGAAGGTCCTCGCCACCAGCGACCTGGAACTGGGAATCCAGGCCCTGCTCGGCGGTCGGGGCATCCGATAGCCCGGAGCTGGTGTGGCGGGAGTAGCGCCGCGACCGGGCGCCGTGTCACCGGGCCGAGGACCCGAGCCAATGGCCGCAGCGGGCGTGTGCACCCCCACAGTTTGTGATCACTCAGATCGATGACGGGAACACGGTAGGGCCGGGGCTGGCTGGGGAGCGCGTGTCCAGCGGCCAGAGGACTTCCCCGCCGCGTCAGGGGCCTGAACTCGATCACACGGCAGCACTGGAACGGCCTGCACCACAGCGAGTTCCGAGACCGCCTGACCGCCGCCTGACGGGCCGCGCGGGACCACACTGCGGCCCGGGCCGGTGGTCGCGCGGGCCTGCCCGATTGGCGAGTTCGCGTGATCAACTGTTCGTCAGCGGGTATTCATGGTGACTCTTCCCTCGCGCCTGCCCGTGTGGTACGGACGCGGCGATGCGACTGGGCGGGGTGCCGCGTGAGTCGGCTCCGCCGGGGCTGGATGTGTATCGGCTCCCGTATGGCGTCGTTGTGCTGTTGGGGGTGAACGGTGGCTGGCTTCGGGGGTGGTTCGGTCTGGGCTGTGTTGGGCCTGCGAGGAATCGGCGGGCGAGGGCGGCGGGAGAGTGAGCTGTGGCCACCGATGGGACCGGATGGCCCGGTGATGACGGCTCCCGGGCCACAGCGGCGGGCCCCTGCGGGAGCTCCGACGGGGTGGCGGGAACAACCGCCGGTACCGGACGGGGCACCGGCCACAGTGCGGCCGGTGGAGACGCGACCCGCGCGGAAGCCTGAGGTGCCGGTCGCGGAAGGCGGCCCGGATGTCGTGAGGGCGCGGCGGGCGGAGCCGGTCGCGCCCTCGGGTGAGACAGCGCTGGAGTCCCCGGAGCGGGGGGCGGGTGAACCTGAGTCCTCGCCGGTGGCGGCGTGGGAGGTGCTGCGGGCGCCTCACCGTGAGTCGTGGTGGCTGCGGGCCCGCCGGTGGGCGGTGCTTGTGGCGTTGGGTGTGCTGGTGCTGACGGGCGCGGTCACGATCGCCGGCACGGTGCGTGGCTGGGTGGCGCGCAGCGTCGCGCCCCCGCCCTCGGCGCCGGTGGTCGCGGAGAGTGAGTTCGAGGGTGCGGCGGTGGTGTTCGCCGCGGATTATCTGTCGTGGGATCAGAATGAGCGGCCCGCGCGGGCGATCGCGCTGAACCGGGTGGCCGCGCCGGGGACGATGGTGGAGGGCTGGGACGGCACCGGTCGGCAGTGGGCGGACACCTGCGCCGCGGTCGGGTTCGCGCGGGGTAGTGGTGACCGGGCGGTGGTGACGGTCCGGGTGCGGGTGACGCCGTTCGCCGCGACGAGCGGCGCGTCCCCGGCGGTGTCGGTGCGTTCGGACGCGGGTCCGAGCGTGGCGTCGGGGCCGGTGCTCAGCTCGCCGGGGTGGACGCCGGAGCAGGCGCGCTGGCTGGAGTTGGCGGTGCCGCTGGCCAAGCGGGGTGGCCGGGTGGTGGTCACCGCGCCCCCGGTGCTGGTGGGCTCGCCTCCGGCGGGGGCGCCCGGCCCGGCGCTGCCGGGCACCTCGAGCGCGGGTGACACCACACTCGCGCAGGGCACCCAGGACACGCTCACCACGCTACTGCGCTCCTACGGCACGGGCGAGCTGGACTACGCGCGGGCCACGGGGACGTCGTTCACCGGGCTGGACCATGCGGCGGCGCTGGAGGGTGTGACCGAGTGGCGGGTGCGGAGCCTGGATCAGGGCACTGACGGGTCGACTCGGGTCGGCGACGCGACGGTGACGTGGGCACTGTCCGGCGGCGCCGGGAAGCTCACCGGCTCCTACCGGATCGAGCTGAGAAACGACAGTGGTCGATGGTATTTGTCCTCGGTCGGCGCCGAGACGGAAGTGGTGAGCTGATGTCGACGATTCTCGCGGGGACGGTCGTGCTGGCCGATCTCAACGCGAACAGCGCGATGAGTTTCCGCAACATCATTCTCGGGATCATCGGCACGTTCGCGATCGTGGTGTTGGCGGCCCGCTCGCTGGGGGCGTTCGCC
>JBOHFJ010000450.1:0-3436 GCA_050699655.1 Pseudonocardiaceae bacterium | reverse complement strand
GTGACCCGCACCAGGTTCACCTCGGGCTGTTGCGCGGTGAGCTGCACGCCAGCGGTCTGGGCGTGGAACCGCAACATCAGCGACTGGGGGTTACGCGCGCCGAAGCGCTCCGCCATCATCCGAGCCCAGATCCGCCGGGCGGCCCGGAACTTGGCGATTTCCTCCAGCAGCGTGGTGCGGGCAACGAAAAAGAACGACAATCGCGGCGCGAACTCATCAACGCCCATCCCGGCGTCCAGCGCGGCCCGCACGTACTGCGCCCCGTTGCTCAGCGTGAAAGCGATCTCCTGCGCCGGATTCGCCCCCGCCTCAGCCATGTGATATCCCGAGATCGAGATGGTGTTCCACCGCGGGATCTCGGCCTGGCAATAAGCGAAGATGTCCGCGGTGAGCCGCAAGGATTGCACAGGCGGGTAAATATAGGTACCCCGCGCGATGTATTCCTTGAGCACGTCGTTCTGGACCGTCCCGGCCAGTTTCGCGCCCGGCACGCCGCGCTCGCGCGCCACCAGCTGATACAGCAGCAACAGCACACCCGCCGGAGCGTTGATCGTCATTGAGGTGGACACCGCATCCAGCGGGATCCCGTCGAACAGCACCCGCATGTCCTCGATCGAGTCAATCGCCACCCCCACCTTGCCGACCTCACCGCGCGCGATCGCCTCATCGGAGTCGTAGCCCATCTGCGTGGGCAAGTCGAACGCCACCGACAAGCCAGTCTGCCCAGCCCGCAGGAGCTGGTGATAGCGGGCATTGGACTCCCGCGCGCTGCCATACCCGGCGTACTGGCGCATCGTCCAGACACGCTCGGTATACATACCGGGATACACCCCACGAGTGAACGGGAACTCCCCCGGCTCACCCAACCGCTCCACCAACCCACCCGCGACGTCCGGCGCTCGATACACCCGCTTGATCTCGAAACCCGACTCTGATGTTGTGCCCGCCACCACGCCTGTATGGCACACCCCGGCGGGGAGCACAACAGTGGGGATCACGGCGCGGGCATCATGGGGCCGTGACCAACGCCGCACCCCGCCTGGTGGCGGGTCGCTACCGGCTCGACGCGGTGCTGGGCCGGGGCACCATGGGCACGGTGTGGTCAGCGCACGACGAGGTGCTCGGTCGGCCGGTGGCGATCAAGGAGGTGCTGCTGCCGCCGGGCATCCCGCAGGCCGAGGCGGACGCGCTGCGGGAGCGTTCGCTGCGGGAGGCCAGGGCCATCGCGGCTCTGTCGCACCCCAACGTGGTAACCCTCTACGACGTGGCCCGCGAGGGTGCCGCGCCCTTCGTGGTGATGGAGCTGGTGGCCTCGTCCAGCCTGGCGGAGCTGCTGCGCGAGGGCGCTCTGCCACCGCGGCAGGTCGTCGCCATCGGGGCGGCGATGGCGGCGGCACTGCAAGCCGCGCATGCCGCGGGCATCACGCACCGCGACGTCAAGCCCGGCAATGTGCTGATGGCCCACGACGGCCGGATCAAGCTCACCGACTTCGGGATCGCCCGCAACGGGAGGGACCAGACGCTGACCGCGACCGGTCTGATGCTGGGCTCCCCCGCCTACATCGCTCCCGAGATCGCCTCCGGCGGGCCGGTCAACCCGGCGTCGGACCTGTGGGGGCTCGGCGCGACGCTGTTCGCCGCGATCGAGGGCCGGCCCCCCTACGACGCGGGCACCGCGATGGCGACAGTCGCCGCGGTGGTACGGGGCGAGGTGCCCAGGCCGTCCTGCACCGGAGCGCTCGCCGAGGTGATCCACGGGTTGATGGTCAAGGACCCGGCGCGCCGGATGCCCCTGCCGCGAGTGCGCCAGCTGCTGGGCGCGCCACCCGAGTCAACTATTCCCGGGTCAGCTAATCCCGAACCCGCGGCGCCACCCGTCTCGGTCACCATTGCCCGCGGAGCCGGTCGCGAAGCGCTTGAGCCGCCGCGCCAGCCGACTGGGCGACTCGCGGCCGACCCAGGCCCGCTGCCTTTCGCCGTCCCCTCCGCCGGGCCCATCACCGGGCACATCGGGGCCCGTCGCCCGGCCACAGCGCACCGTCGCGCGACTACCAAGGTCACCGGAGCCGGACGCCGGGTGGTGCTGTGGACCCTGGCCGTGCTGCTGTTCCTCGGCACCGCGACCACCGGGTTCGGACTTGCCCGCCTTGCCAGCGGCCGAGCGGTCCTGCCCTCACTGAGATCACTGCCCCACCTGGGAGCCCTGCCCTACTTGGGAACCCGGGTCACCTCGGGGACGAGCTCCGATGACGTGGTGCTGGCACCCCGAGTTCAACAGATCACTGAGCCGGGCCGCGCCCGGGCGGCTCAGTTCACGGTGCGCGTGCCGTGGGGCTGGCCGGAGTTCCGGGAGCAACGGACACTCGGGAACGACTCCGGCACCGTGATGCGCTTCGTCTCCCCGGATGGCTCGGAGGTGATCGCCGTGGAGCGGGTTACCGGCGCGCTGCCCGGCAGCGACGTCGACCACTATCTGACCACCTACCTGCGCACCCTGGCTCAGGGGGTGCCCGAGCTCGTGGAGACCCAGCGCCAGCGGCTGCCCGGCGGCGCGCTGGACGCCACCTTCCGGACCAGGGAGGGTGGCGAGCTGCGCCGCACCACCTACCTGCGGCTGATCCCGGCCGGCCCAGACCTGTGGGCGGTCTCCGTCACCGTACCCACCGAGCGTGAAGCCGCCGGGCGGATGAAGCTATTCGAACCCGTCCTAACGAGCTTCACCCCCACCCCATAGTCGCTGACGCATTCAGCGGGCTCAGCGGGGAAAACCAGGCGCCAATAACCCCGCTGAGCCCGCTGAATGCGAAGGTAGGCCCGTGGAGACAGCGCGGGAGGCCGCGTCAGTGCTCGCCTGGCGCACTGGGGTGGCTGGGCACGACATCGCGGTGGTGCTGGGCAGCGGCTGGCGGCCCGCCGCCGATGCACTGGGGACTCCCACCGTCGAGATCCCGGTCACCGAGCTGCCCGGGTTCATCGCGCCGCAGGCCAGCGGGCACGCCGGGACAATCCGCTCGGTTCGGCTGGGTGAGCGCCGCATCCTGGTGCTGCTCGGTCGCACGCACAGCTATGAGGGGCACGGCGTGGCGCAGGTGGTGCACGGGGTACGCACCGCCTGCGCGGCGGGCGTACGGGCGGTGGTGCTCACCAACGCCGCTGGCGGCATCGCCGGGGGGCTCACGGTCGGCCAGCCGGTGCTGATCTCCGATCATCTCAACCTCACCGCGGCTTCACCGCTGGTCGGCCCGCGGTTCGTCGACCTCACTGAGGCGTACTCCCCCCGGTTGCGCGCGCTGGCCCGGGAGATCGACCCGAGCCTGGTCGAGGGCGTCTACGCCGGGGTGCCCGGCCCGCACTTCGAGACACCGGCGGAGATCCGCATGATGCGCGCGCTGGGTGCCGACCTGGTCGGCATGTCCACCGTGCTGGAGGCCATCGC
>JBOHFJ010000449.1:0-3438 GCA_050699655.1 Pseudonocardiaceae bacterium | reverse complement strand
GTGTCTGCGTCACCGACGGCATTCCGATGCAGGACATGATGCGGGTCAAGCGCTACATGCGGCGCTACAAGGCCCGGGCGCGGATGACGCTCACCGGGCCCAACTGCGCGGGCACCATCTCACCTGGGCGGGCGTTGCTGGGCATCATGCCCGGCCACATCTACCTGCCCGGGCGAATCGGGATAGTCAGTCGCTCAGGCACGCTGGGCTACGAGGCCGCGTCCCAAATGAAAGCGCTGGGCATCGGGGTGTCCACCTCCGTCGGCATCGGCGGCGACCCGGTCAACGGGACCTCATTCCGCGATCACCTGGAACTGTTCGAAGCTGACCCGGACACCGACGCGGTGGTCATGGTCGGTGAGATCGGCGGACCGCAGGAAGCCGAGGGCGCGGACTACGTGCGGGCGCACATGACCAAACCGGTGATCGCCTACATCGCCGGTTTATCCGCCCCCAAGGGCCGCAAGATGGGCCACGCCGGCGCGATCGTGTCCGCCGTCGGGGAATCCGCGCAGGAGAAAACGGAACTCCTGGCCGCCGCCGGCATCACGATGGCGCCTGATCCGTCGTGCATCGGTGCGACCGTGGCGCGGGTGCTGTCGGAGCACGGCCTGGTTGGTAGCCCTTCAAGGGCGGCCAACCAGGCCGTTGGCCGCCCTGAAGGGCTACCAACGTCACGCTGAGCTGCTGGAGGAACACCGTGGATGAACCCGTCATCGTCGTCACCCGGCGCTGGCCGGCGCCGGTCGAAGAAGAGCTCGCCCGGCGCTTCAGCCAAGTCCGGTTCAACGCTGACGACGTCCCGCTCGGGCCCATCGGGTTGCGCGCCGCGCTGGAGCGGGCCGATGTGGTGCTGCCCACCGTGTCCGATCGGCTGAGCGCTGAGCTGTTCGACGGCGAGCCGCGGACCAGGTTCCTGGGTAACTTCGGCGTCGGATACAACCACATCGACACCACCGCCGCGGCCAAGGCCGGGATCGTCGTCACCAACACCCCGCGGGTGCTCACCGACACCACCGCGGACACCACGATGACGTTGTTGCTGATGGTCGCCCGCCGAGCCGGCGAGGGCGAGCGCGAGGTCCGCGCCGGACACTGGACCGGCTGGCGGCCCACCCACATGATGGGCGCCGACGTCACCGGCAAGACGCTGGGCATCCTGGGCATGGGCCGGATCGGGGTCGCGGTGGCCCGCCGCGGGCACTTCGGTTTCGGCATGCCGGTGGTCTTCTACGACCCGGCCGACTTCGAGCCCGAGCACGGCATCCCCGGCGCCCGGCGCTGTGCCACCGTGGAGGAGGTTCTGGCCGTCGCCGACTTCGTGTCCCTGCACATGCCCGGCGGCGCTGAGAACACTCACGTCATTGATGCCGCGGCGCTGGCCCGGATGAAGCCCACCGCGTTCCTGATCAACAGCGCTCGCGGCGATGTCATCGACCAGCGGGCGCTGATCACCGCACTGCGAGCCGGGACGATCGCCGGCGCCGGGCTCGACGTCTACGAGGACGAGCCCGAGATCCCGCCAGAGCTGCTAGCGCTGGACAACGCCGTGCTGCTGCCCCACCTAGGCAGCGCGACCCTAGAAACCCGCACCGCCATGGGCATGCTCGTACTGGACAACCTGCGGGATTTCCTGGAAGGCCGCGAACCATCCTGCCGCGTGGTGTGAGCTTGCCAGTAGGTCAGCAGCGGTGGGGCCGCCTGTTCCAGAAATCCCGGGTCGCGAAGGTGGCGAGCTGGTGACGTGAGCGCGCCGGTTAGTGATCAACTTTTTGCTTCCTGGTCGAGAACGATCTACTCCCGTGCTTCGTTTGTCTCGTACAAAAAGACGCCGATGGTGGCCGCTGCGCCTACTGCTAGCCGTGCGTGACGCGGTCCCAGGCGCTGTTGGGTCTGGGACTCGGATCGACCGTGGCCGGTGCCGTAATCATTACGAAGTTCCGCCGAACCCTGAGCGAGGCTAGCAAGGTTCATCAGCATCCGTTTGATGATGTCTATGGCAGGGGCGACGTCGTCCTGCGTCGACTGCAGTGCCTTGGTCGTCTTGCGCATCAGCGTTGGTAAGTTGTCCTTCTTCTCGTATTTTTCTTGGCATTCGTCGAGGATCGTCTTACAGATGGTCTCGACGAATTCTTTCGCAGTGCCGATCGCGAGCTCCGGTCCGTGTCCACTGCGCCTTCCATGCGCGTCAGCTGCTGCGAGATGTACTCGGCATCGACTCGTGTCGCAATCTCGCGCGCAAAGGAGACAGCGACCCCATCGCCCGTACCCGTGCGCGCCGGCGCGTAGACGGGTCTGCCCGAGATCTGCTTGAACGGCTTCAGCATCCAGCCATCGGGCGCGAGCAAGCGGTTCAGGCCAGCAACGACCTCCTCTGCTCGCTGCGTGTCAGATTTCACGGCCGGGTGCACCATCCGGGCGAGGAAGCCCAGGAATACTTCGTCGGGGCCATCCTTGAGCCCAAAGCGCGCGTCGTCGAAGACCCAATCAGTCGTGCCAGTCATCGTTGTTCACACGGTGTTTGTGAATGTCAGCCCCCGCCGTCGCGAAGCGCGGATCAGTCGAAGGCAGTTTTTCTAGATCGTAAAGACTGCCCAGGAAGGCCACCTCATCCATCCGGCCCCACCAATGCGCGCATTCACTTCGCAAGTAGTCGAAGATGTCGCTGCGCGTAACATTACTGATGCGCTGCGACCGATCTGAGTGATCGTCGAACGGATCTTCGTGTGGTCGTGTCATGGTCCGAGCGTAGCGGAGGATGTCAGCCAGCATGGACGGGTCAACCCCACACCCAACGCGAATCCGGCCGGCTTACCACTCGCTTACACGATACACAGGTGGTGATCCGGTTGCGCCAGGATCGGAGGGTCTCGTTGGCACGGGAACTGGTCCGGCTGTAGATGCCCTAGTACAGGTACGAACTCACTGTGCTAGCGCCCGGTACTCGCCCGTGATCCGCTCGAACACCGCACGCGCCGCGTCACCCCACACCGCCATACGCTCAAGCTCGCCCCACAGTGCGTTGTAGGTGGCGATGTCCTCCTGGCTGTCGATCAGCGCGGTCGCGGTCTTGGTGCCGACCTGCACAGCGCGGTTGTCGAAGATGTGGAAGCCATGTGGCGCGAGGACGCTCGCTGGGGTGCGTCTGACGATCACACCGATGCGCACGTTGGGTAATCGGCTTACTGCACTGATGTGGTCGACCTGCTGAGCCATCAACGCCGCGTCACGGATGCACCAGTCCAGTGCGCCTTCTGTCTGAATCAGCACCCACTCCCGGCTGAGTTCAGTGAAAGCCGCTTGTCGGGCAAGGCGATGTGCCACACCGTCAGCGGCCTGCTGGGCGGTGCGGCCTCTGGAGGTGAACACCACCTCAGCGTAGGGGGAGGTCTGCAACATCCCGAGGATGATGTTCGGTTGATAGGCTCGGATCAGGGC
>JBOHFJ010000448.1:0-3445 GCA_050699655.1 Pseudonocardiaceae bacterium | reverse complement strand
AGCTTTCCCGTGCAGGCCTGGTAGAGAAGCACCCCGAAGGAAAAAATGTCCGCTCGGGAGTCGCAGTGCTTCTGCTGGATCACCTCAGGGGCGGCGTAGGCCCATGTTCCGCCGGGCGCCGGGGAGTACCGCCCGTCCCGGGTACGAACCCGCTGGGCCAGACCGAAGTCGGCGATCTTGGCGTGGCCGGCACCGTCGATGAGCACATTCGACGGCTTGAGGTCGAGATGAGCGAACTCGCCAGCCTTGGAGAGATAGGCCATGCCGGCACAGATTTCCTGCAGAACCTCGGCACGGGGACTCAGCCACGGCGGCGCTGCCGTCTCGGCGAGACTGGCGCGGCGGTCGCCTGAAGGCTGCAAAGACACAGTGAGGAGCTGTCGGCGGAGCAGATCGGCGAGGGTGGCCGGAGCGTACTCCAGCACGATGCCTCGTCGGCCGCTGACTTCGGCCACGTCGAGTGTCGTGACCACATGGGGGTGCGGTTCGAGCCCCAGCAATGTGGCGAGCTCGGCGTCTCCGGTGAGCGCGCCGGAGCGCGGGATCTTGATGGCGCGGCGGTTTCCCTGTTCGGTATCCTCGACCACGAGCACCCAGGCTTGCCCACCCCGGTGGATCTCCGACACTGACCACCCGTCCAGCGGCACGTCACCGACGGCCGCCGGCGCGTCCTGGAGCGGTTCGGGTGGTTCGTGCGGGACGCCGGCCGTCAGGTCAGTCTCCACCCTCGGTGTCCTCCCCGTCCGCTGTCGCCGTTGAGCCCGCCTTTGGATCATAAAGATCCGGCGCGGAAAATTCCACCAATATCACACCACTCGCGAAACGCAGCCGGTCCTTGTCGCCGATCTGGCAGGAAACGCCCGTATCGATCTTTACTTGGCGTGTGGCGCTGACCAGAAATGCCGGATGAGAACCTAAATGCTGGTAGACGAGCGAGGGGCCGACCAAGCTCAGCGTGCCGTGAAAACGACTGTCGCGATCATCTTGCAGGGAAATCAGATTGGCCGAGTTGCGACCCAGGGAGACGTGGAAGTCGTCAGTTTCCAAGATGAGGTCTGCTGTGTTTCCTCGGTCCCACGATAGCCGCAAGGTCCCGCCCAGGTGCCGCCGGACCGGTTCGGTGAGACGCAGGCGCCCGGGCGCGAGCGCGACGATATCCCCGGTCCGGGCGAGAAGCACGGTGTCGCGGTTCCAGCGGCCCACATTGAGCCGCGCCGAAATGAGGCCGATGACACAGCCGGTTCCGGTGAGCAGCACCGGCGCGCCGCTCATGCCCGGCTGAGCGTGCCGACAGCTCACCTTGACCCAGACGCGACCGTGTTCCCCGGTTTCGCCGACGTATTCGCCGACCCCGGAGTCGTAGTCGAATGATTGGGCGAAACCGCGAAGGTGAACAGGATCTCCGGGGAGCACGTTCGCGTGCGACGCGAGCGTCATCGGCTGCCAATCACCAGCCTCGGCGATGCGAACCAGTGCCACGTCGGCTGCCGCATCAGCGGGCATGGCTGCGTCGACCGGCAACGACAGGCCGGGCGCGGCCAGCGGCTCGAAGGTCCAGCTGGCGTCCCTGCGGGAACCGATGACATGCTCGGCGGTGGCGGCAACCCCATCGGCGGAGACGATGAAAGCGGTGCCGACGGCGACACCATCGCACACCAGCCGTCCGATCGCGTCCACGGCGCCGCCTTAGTCGGGGAAGAGCTGGTTGGCCAGCTCTAGGAGTGGATCACGTTCGGGGTCGGCCTCAGCCGCCAGCCGCTCCCGCGCCGCGTCGGCGCCGGCGGCCCGGGTCACCTTGATCGCGGCGGCGAGCTTGTGGCCGTTGATGGCGGCGGTTTGGTAGGTGTCCGCGCGGGATTCAGCGACATCTGCCCGCGCCCGCTGGTCCTCCACCCGCTGCCGCTGCACCGTGGTACCGAACAACGCGCCCGCGGCCGCGAACGCCACCGCCTCTACCGACCCCAGGACGACGAGCAGGCGCTCCCAGGTGACCTCACTCGCGTTGACCTCAACGAGGAGCCAGATGAGAAAACCAAGCCACGCCGCGATCACCACGACCGCGACGGCGAGTGCGGCCCCGGCAAGCGGCGTTCCCGACTTGGCTCCGCCGCCCGCATTCTCGGTACGAGGCACCGAGCCCCCTTCCTGGCCCTCGCCGTCAGCGTCGCCGCTTGTTGTCCATCTCCGGACAACTCGCCACCAAACGTCCAGGCTAGGCCAAGGCCCGGTCTGTCGGTCCGATCGGGGCGGGGAGCACGTCGCGGCCGGTGAGGTAGCGGTCCACGCCGGCGGCGGCGGAGCGGCCTTCGGCGATGGCCCACACGATCAGCGACTGGCCTCGGCCCATGTCGCCGGCCACGAACACCCCCGGCACGCTGGTCATGAACGCCCCGTCGCGGGCGACGTTGCCGCGCGGGTCGTACTTCACCCCGAGTCCTTCGAGCAGCGGGCCCTTCTCCGGGCCGACGAAGCCCATCGCGAGCAGCACCAGATCGCCGGGCAGGTCCTGTTCACTGTCCGGCACCGCCACGAACGCGCCGCCTTCGAAGACAACCTGTGCCAGCCGCAGCCCGCGCACCCGCCCGTCGGCGTCGCTCAGGAACCGCTGGGTGCTCACCGAGAACAGCCGCTCCCCGCCCTCCTCGTGGGCCGAGGACACCCGGTAGATCATCGGGTAGGTGGGCCAGGGCTGGGTCTGCGGACGGTGCTCCGGCGGGGTCGGCAGGATCTCGAGCTGGGTCACCGAGGCCGCGCCCTGGCGGTGCGCGGTGCCCAGGCAGTCGGCTCCGGTGTCGCCGCCACCGAGGATCACCACATGTCTGCCCGAGGCGTCGATCGGCGACCGAGGAATGTCGCCCTGCTGTACCCGGTTGGCTGGGGGCAGGTACTCCATCGCCTGATAGATGCCCGCCAGCTCGCGACCGGGCACCGGCAGATCCCGCCACGCGGTGGCCCCACCGGCGAGCACCACCGCGTCGAAGCCGGCGCGCAGCTCGTCGACCCCGAGACCACCCTCGAGATCGCCCCCGAGTTCCGAACCGACGTCGACGCCGGCCCGGAACTTGGTGCCCTCGGCCCGCAGCTGCGAAAGCCGCCGGTCCAGCCGGTGCTTGGCCATCTTGAATTCGGGGATGCCGTAGCGCAGCAGCCCACCGATCCGGTCCGCGCGCTCGTAGACCACCACGTCGTGCCCGACCCGGGTCAGTTGTTGAGCGGCGGCCAGCCCGGCTGGGCCGGACCCGACCACGGCGACCTTCTTGCCGGTGCGCACCTCGGCCATCACCGGCCGCACCCAGCCCTCGTCCCACGCCCGGTCGATGATCTCGATCTCGACCTGTTTGATGGTCACCGCGTCGTCGTTGATGGCCAGCACGCAGGCCGCTTCGCAGGGTGCGGGGCACAGCGTCCCGGTGAACTCGGGGAAATTGTTGGTGGCGTGCAGCCG
>JBOHFJ010000447.1:0-3457 GCA_050699655.1 Pseudonocardiaceae bacterium | reverse complement strand
TGGATGGTTCGCCCGCCGATCGCGGCCAGCGTGTCGGCGACGTAACCCGCCTCGTTGAGGGTGTCGGTGTGGATCGCCACCTGCACGCCGGTGTCGTCGGCGACCCGCAGGCACGCGTCGATCGCCGCCGGGGTGCATCCCCAGTCCTCGTGCAGCTTGAAACCGCTGGCACCGGCGGCGACTTGCTCATACAGCGCTGGCTCGCCCACCGTGTTGCCCTTACCCAGCAGCGCCACATTCACCGGCAGCTCATCCAAGGACTCCAGCATCCGCGCCAGGTACCAGGCACCCGGCGTCACCGTGGTCGCCCTGGTGCCCGCCGAGGGGCCGGTGCCGCCACCGATCAGCGTGGTGGTACCCGAGCCCAGCGCCTCGGGCACCTGCTGCGGGCTGATGAAGTGCACGTGGCTGTCCACCGCACCGGCCGTCAGGATCATCCCGTTGCCGGCGATCACATCAGTGCTCGGGCCGATGACCAGCGCCGGGTGCACCCCGTCCATGATGTCCGGGTTCCCGGCTTTGCCCAGGCCGACGATCCGGCCGTCGCGCACCCCGATGTCAGCCTTGACGACCCCCCAGTGGTCCAGCACGACCGCACCGGTGATCACCAGGTCGGGCGCGCCGTCCGCCCGGGACGCCCGAGCCTGGCCCATCGACTCCCGGATCACCTTGCCCCCGCCGAAGACCGCCTCGTCGCCGCCGTGCGGCCCCCGGCACCGATCCTCGGTGACCTCCAGCAGCAGGTCGGTGTCGGCCAGCCGCACCCGGTCACCCTCGGTGGGGCCGTAGAGCGTGGCGTAGCGGCTGCGCTCCACCGTCCACGGGCCTGCGCTGACGGGTCCGTGGGGTTTCCCGCTGGGATCCTCCGCGTCCAGCCGCAGACCGGGCACGGTGCGGGTACCACCCAGCGGCACGACCCGCACCACCCGTTCGATGCCGGGTTCGAAGCGCACCGACGTACCCGCCGGCACCGCCAGTCGCATCCCGAAAGCGGCCTGGCGGTCCATCTCCAGCGCGGGGTTCGCCGCCGCGAGGTGGTAGTGCGACCCCACCTGCACCGGCCGGTCACCGATATTGCGCACCATCAGTTCCCGCCCAACCCCCGGCCCCAGCACGACCGGCTCCGCGGCGAGCGACAGCTCACCGGGTGCCTCGTCCATAACATCCTCCCGGCTCAGCCGTACTGGCGACGAAGCGATGGCACGCCAGTAACCGAGTTATTCACCGCTACCTCCTCCAGTCTGCCGCCGCTTCGCGGCCGAAGCGATGAGTAGCTGGTGAGCTTCGTCAGACCCCTGCTCGAAGAATCCGTCAGGCCATTCGACCAAGGCGCCAGTGTTGGTGAGCTCGATAGGCTGGTACACCGTCTCCCCTTCGTGGTCACGGCTGGCGAAGAGCAACACCAGGTCATTCTTGAGCTGGTCGGTCGGGTCTTCAGCGATCCGACGGCGGAGCCGGAGAACCAGGTACTCGCTGTGCGACTCCACCAGCAGGTTCTGGCCCCAAGCCGTACACGCAAGGAGAAAGTCCGTGAGGCACTGCTGAGCGGCAGGGTGCAAGTGTAACTCCGGTTGTTCGAGAATAACCAGGGCGCCAGGCCCGGCCACCAGGCACTGCACGATGACAGGCAACACCTGACTGACGCCGACGCCGACTGCCGACAAGGTCACCGGGCGCTCCAGCCCAAGCGGTACTACGTCGATGCCGAGTACCAGCGGCGTGTCCTCGCGGACGATCAGGTTCTCGGCGAGCCCGAAATTGACCATCCACCGCTTCACCGCGTCCAGGAGAAAAAGCTCCTCCGTCGCACCTTCAGGTACGGGATAACGGCGCTTAGTTCCCCTGTTGGCCTGGAGCATCGACGCGGTGTACTCTCCCTCGGCACCCACCTCACCGAGATCAGGGTCGGGGGCGGACAGGAACGGACGGTACGGCGCGTGCCGGAGCGGCCCGACATATCGCACCTGCTCAGCCAGATATCGCGCGCAGGCTCGCTGCGCACCATTAAGACGTGCCGGCCCGAGGCCCTCGAGGAGTTCGGCGTCACCGGTACCCGCCCTTCGTCGCATCGACAGCTCTGCCTCGAATCCTTCCAGCACTTCGCGTTCCACCTGCTCGCGATCACCGTCAGTGAGCCGGCCGTACCAATCGACGAAGTCGGGATCCGCTGGCTCCTCCCGTCTGATTGCCCAGACCGCCTGCTGGATCGCGTGCTGGCGCGAGATCCCCGGAGCACCAGCCTCGACCGGGTGCTCCGGTCGAGGCTGGCCGGCGATTGCGGAGAACCAGTCGCGAACACGGACCGGCGCGGCCGGCGGCTTGCCGAGGAGTGTTCCAACCTGCCCGCTCGAGATGAGTGCGTCGAGCACTGCGGTCTGCGAGTCGGCGCTGCGAACGGTCCCGATGAACGCGAGACCCTCGGTAAGGTCGTAGCGCTGGCGGGAGAAGAGTGAGGGTGTGCGGGCACGTTCGAGGCGGACCGACGCCACGAGCCCATCGCCCTCGGTGTGGACCTCGATGGCGCTGATCTGTGCGGAACCGATCTGATCCTCGGTGGCGGAGTCGAGTTCGACCGCCCAGCACACGTCGAGCGGCTGGGGTTCGCGGTTGGGAGGACGCGGGACTTGCCGTCCTGCAGTACGAAAGTGAACGGCTGAGTTCAGCCGCACATCGCGTGCGTCAGTGGAGAATCGCATTCCGATCCGTACCGGTTCCACCGGATCGGCCCGCTGATGGCGGACCGCTTCGAACGTGCCGAGCCGGGTTAATTCGTCGTTGAGTGCGAAGCGGTGGCCGTCGATGCGCCGTCGAGTCACCTGGGACATGGCCAGGACAGCTTGGAGTATCGAGCTTTTGCCGGTCGAGTTCGCACCGACGATGACGGTGAGCGCACCGATCGTAATTTCGGCCTGCCGGACCGATTTGAAGTTCTTCAACTCCAGGCCAGTGAGCCGGGTCGAACGGGGTGCGCGCGGGTCGAAGCGGGCCTGTGGCATCACAACCCCACGGACAGATCGGTGCCGTTGATCGGGGTGAAAACGACGAGCATCTGGCGTTGTTCGATGGAGATTCTCCTCACCCGCTGAGGCGCTGCGTGCCAGCAGCGGCGGTGTGACAGCACCGTGACCATTGGAACCGTTGGACCGCGAGTTGCGGCTCTGGAAACGACCTGGGTGAGCGCCTGCCCGCGGCGATGGTCCGCGATCTCACCAGCGGCGCTGATCGAGGACGTCGGTGGCCTCGCGGAGAGGGCGCGCTCAAGGACCGGCTGCAAGGCGCGCCGTTCATCCCTGCCGAGCTGGGGCAAGGATGTGAGCAGCTCATCGACGAGTTCCGGGGATGCCTCGGCCCTCGCCATGAGTAAGGTAGGCCCCGGGCGCGGTGCCGGTGTTGCCGCCGGTCCGTTTCCCGGAGCCCCCTTCCGAACCCGGCGTATGCGTCTCCGCATACCGGGCTC
>JBOHFJ010000446.1:0-3482 GCA_050699655.1 Pseudonocardiaceae bacterium | reverse complement strand
CGACGCCGCCAGCGACTAAGGCGGGGCACCCGGTGGCCTCCGCAACGGAGGTAGCGGCTAGGACTCGCACGATGTCCAACCCGCGCTCGCCCGGTGTGTTCGGCTTGGCGCCGGTACGGATGCATTCGATGAAGTGGCTGTCCTGAACCAAAAGCGGCTCATTGAACTGAATAAATGGTGAGACGATGTCTCCGGTTCGATAGGAGACCGGCATCGCCTGCGATTCACCATGGTCGTCGGGATCAGCTGGGTCAACACCGATGTCATACACACGGATACGCTCGTTGTCTGACAGATCGTCGTAGACAGCCATCTTGCGTTCCCCGACCACGGTGACCCGCCGGACTCTGCACGGGTCCAACCAGCTGACACGCACGAATGCGTGAGTAGCCGCCCGCTCGAAGTCCAGGTGCAGATAAGCCACATCGGCGTGACGGTTCCCGATGTGCCGCTTAGCCCATACGCAGGCGGTCCTGGGAACCTCACCGAGCAAGAAGGATGTGATCGATATGTCGTGCGGGGCGAGGTCCCAGATGACATTGCAGTCCCGCTGGTACTTGCCCAGGCTCAACCGGGCGGCGTCGATGTAGAGAATCCTGCCGAGCTCACCGGAATCGATGATCTCCTTCAGCTTCCAGACAGCCGCGTTGTACTCGAAGGTATGTCCAGCCATCAAGTGTACGCCGTTAGCCGCCGCGGCGTCGACCATCTCCTGTGCGTCCTCGACCGTCGTGGCCAGCGGCTTCTCCACCAGGGCATGCAACCCGTGGCGCAGCGCTCGCAGCGCGACCGCGGCGTGTGAGGTCGGTGGGGTCGCGACGACCACCGCGTCCACACGTCCTAACACGTCGCCGAGATCGTGTGCCGATTCCGCTGATGGGTAGCTTCGCCTCGCCTCCGCGATCCGGTCAGGATCGTTCTCAACGATGGTCACCCGCACACCTGGCATGCTGCTGAGCACTCGCACGTGTTTGGAGCCCCAGTAGCCATAGCCAACCACCGCCACGCGAACACCGGGATCGAACGTCGTAATAACTCCTGGTTCGCGGCCAGCTAGGGCTGCCGGTTGGGTATCGGTACCTGCAACGAACTTCATCGAGACGGGCCCCCTGCCGTGACTCAAAGTATGTCTGCCGACAACTGAATGTAGTCAAACGCACACGTTATGCGAGCACAGTCCACTGCCCCCACGAGGCCCCACGAGCCGCACTCGCTCTACTCGTACAGTGGGCCCTACTCGTACAGTGGGTTTGCCCCTCCTCGCCCTGTGTATATCTACCGTCCACTGCCAGTCGTTACGTGGTTACTGCAAGACTTGAGCGTTTCACTCAGATGGCGTAACCCTGCACGCCGGTCCCGGAGGAAGGCGACCACCGCGTCGACGGGTGCCCGCTGAGCTGATCGAGGAGAGAGTGAGCTTGTTCTAGATCCTTCGAACGGCCTTGACGAGCGCGCGGCTCGCCAGCCATTGAAGGAGGTAGCGATAGCAAAGGCGCCGATCCTCCGCCGAGAGCGGCGCACGCCGGATCGCCGTGACATAGCCCCAGGCGTAGTCGCCAAGCAGGCGGACAGTCGGGTGGTTCGCTCGGCACGGGTCCAGGTTGGCGCACACGGCGCGTATCGTCGGTTTGCGGTCGCCCCGGTTGGGGTGGTCGCGGCGGAAGTACAGCAGCTCGGGTACCTGGTGGAACGGGCCGTGCAGCGCGATCTCGGCGACGAGCTTGCGGCCCGCGTTGTGGTAGCTGTCGTGCGGGGTGACGCGCCGGAGGACCTCGGACCGGATCACGCCGTAGAAGTCGTCGCCGCCTTTGGTGAACAACAGGCTCCGGAAGCGCTCCGGGGCGTGCGGGGAGTCCGTTGCCAGCGAGTAGACGTACCCCTCTATGATCTTGCCTGCCCCGTCGATGATGGCCATATCGGCGTGGCTCAGCACGACGTTCGGGTGCTCGTCGAGCGCCTCGACGCAGCGCGCCAGCAGGTCGCGGCCGTACAGGTCGTCGTGGGATGCCCACTGGAACAGCTCCCCGCGTGCCTCGCGGACGACGAGGTTGTGGTTCGGGGCGGCGCCGATGTTGCGGGGTTGGCGGATGTAGCGGATGCGTGGGTCTATGGCCGCGTACCGTCGGCAGATCTCCGCGGTGCCGTCGGTGGACGCGTTGTCGGAGATGATCAGCTCGAATTCCGCGTAGCCTTGACCGAGCAAGGCGTCGAGCGACTCCGCCAGGTAGTTCTGCCCGTTGTAGACGGGAAGGCCGATGCTCAGCCGGGGTGCGGGAGGCACGGGAACCTCGTTTCTTCGGCGCCAAGACCGAGTGGCATTCACGTCCCTCTGCTGTCCTAAGTCGGTATCGTGCTGGCCGATGTTACGTTGGATCCGGCGGCGGCGAGTGCCCCCATGTATCGCTCAGCGCGCCGCTGGCAGCATCAGACGAACCCGTGGAAGGCCGGCTTCACCGGCCACTCACGCATTGGTGTCAACTCGTCGCACACAGTGGTCCGGGCGACGATAGCGCGCGAAATTGCGCAACTTCATCACGCGTCTGTAACGCGGACGAGAGTGGGGCGATAGTCGATAGTGGCCACTTAGCATCTGGCGCATTCTCGCTCTTGATGCTCGTGGCCGTGTCCGCCCGCGGCGATGCACGTGCTGACACGGCATCCGAGAAGTCGGACCCATGAGGCAGGAGTGAGCCCACGAGATGAACGAGAGCGACGTCCGGGAGTTCTGGAATGCGCACCCCTGCGGTGACCACATGGTGGGCGGCCTGCACGAGGGGTTCGCCGACGACTACCAACGCTTCTTCACCGCCTACGACGCCTGGCGCTATCGTCAGGAGGCCCACATCCCGTCCTGCCTGGACCGGATTGAGTGGCGCGGGCAGAAGGTGCTCGAGATCGGGCTGGGTCAGGGCGCCGAGTCTGAGCAGATCATCCTGCGGGGCGGGCACTGGTCGGGCCTGGACCTCACGCAGGAGTCGGTCGACCGGGTCCGGGTCCGGCTGGAGTTGCGGTCGTTGCCGTTCGACGACCTCCAGCGCGGTAGCGCCCTCGGCCTCCCCTGGCCGGACGACACATTCGACATCGTCTTCAGCCATGGAGTCCTGCACCACATCCCGGACATCCGCGCTACCCAGTCCGAGATCCACCGGGTCCTCAAGCCCGGGGGCACGCTCGTCGCGATGCTCTACGCGCGCCGTTCGCTGAACTACCAGCTCAGCATCCGGGTGGTGCGCCGCGCGGTACTCGCGCTGGCGTACCCGCTGCGCCGTACCCGGCTGCTGCGCGACGCACCGCCGATCCTGCGCCAGCACCTGGAGAATGCCGAGCGCGAGGGCCTGCGCCGCTACCTGCGGCTCGACAACTTCACCCACCGCAGTACAGACGGGCCGCTCAACCCGTACGCGCGGGTCTACTCACCCCGAGAGGTCCTCGCGGACTTCCCCGACTTCGAGTTGGTCGACACGTTCACCCGCTACATGCAC
>JBOHFJ010000445.1:0-3483 GCA_050699655.1 Pseudonocardiaceae bacterium | reverse complement strand
ACCGAGTTGGCGTAGTTGGTGTAGCCCGTCAGGGGTGGGGTCAGGAACGTGGGGTGGGTCGGGTCGGTCACGTTCCATAACCGCACCGTCTGGTCCATGCTGCCGCTAGCCAGAGTGTGTCCATCCGGGCTGAATGCCACCGAGACGACGCCGCTGGTGTGGCCAGTCAGCGGTGTGAACAAGGCGGTGTCCCCTGCGGTGATCAGGGCCGTGCGGAGGTTCAGGGTTGGTCGCATGCGGTAGGCGGTGAGGTCGAGTTGCGCCGCGAGCGAGGGATCGGTGCTGCGCAGTCGGTCAGCTTGGGCGGTGATCTGGTTGAAAATGGCGGTGTCGCGTTGTGCCTGTGCGGTGCCGCGTTGTTGGAAGGCGAAGACCGACGCGATGAGCGCAAGCACCAGCAGGGTCGAGAGCACGGTGGTGGTGCGGGTTCGGCGACGCCGTTCGCGTTCCTTGGTGGCGTGGACGCGCTGGGTGGTGGCGTGGAGGAACGCTCGGGCGTCGTCATCGAGCTCCACCAGGGGCGCGGCGGGGTTGGGGTGGTCGCCGTTGCTGGTCATTCCCAGCGTGGCGAGGGTGGCGGTGAGCCGTTTGTCGTCCCAGAGGTAGTGCTCGGGCCGGCCCGAGCTGGTCCACTCGGCGGTCGCTTGCTCGACTGCCCGGGCGGTGCGGAGGGCGGCGGTGATCTCAGCGGTGGCGGTGTCCAGCGGTCCCCATTCGGTCAGCAGCGCCTCGTGGGCCACGGTGAGCCACGCCTGGCCGGCGTCGTCGGTGTCGCTGAGCAGCAGGCGGCGCTCCACGAAGACCCGCAATGCGACGCGCAGCGGCTCGGGCAGGCCGGTGAGCCTGATCTGCCGCCGACCGCGGCGGCCGGTCTCATCGACGGTGACCAGGCGAGTGAGCCCGGCCAGCACCTCCCGCTCGGTCAGGCCACTGACTCGGACCGCGTCGGTGAACGCGACGTCAGCATGCCGGGTCAGCGCGCCCTGGACACCACCGAGGTCGCGGTAGCGGGACAGAGCCACCGTGCCTCCGGCGGGCACGCCGTCGGCTAGCTGGCGCAGGATGAAGGCGAGCAGCGGCAGGGCTTCTCCGCTGTCAGTGTCGGCGACCAACTGCGTGGCCAGGCCGTCGTCAAGTCGCAGCCGAGCCACCTTGGCGGGTCGTTCGATGACCTCCCGCAGCGCCGCCCGGTCCAGCGGGGCCAACAGGTACGCCTCGATCGGCACTCCAGACAGCGCGGGGAGATCCCGTAGGTCGTCGAGGAACTCCGAGCGCATCGCCACGAGAACCCGCACTGGGCCCGCGACCGCCTCACGGAGCAGCACCGCGAATCGGTGCAGGGCGGCCGGGGTCGTGCGGGTGAACAACTCCTCAGCCTGGTCAACTGTGACCACCAGCCGCCGAGGGTGCGTACTCGAGCCGGCGACCAGCAGGTCGTCGACCACGCGCCGCAAGCCATCGGTGCCGGCGTCGAGCTTGCCGCGGACATCGCTGGCCGACCAGTCCAGCCCCCGACGGTGAGCTGTGATCGCCAGCACCCGGGCCAGCTCGGGCAGCGGATCGCTTCCCGGCACCAGCGACGGCACCACCAGCCATTCCGGGTCCCCCCCGAGCAACGGGGCTACCCCAGCGTTGAGCAGGGAGGACTTCCCGCAACCGGAGGGCCCGACGACGGCCAGCAGGCCCCCGGTGCCGCCCAGGGCACGCAACCGATTGCCGACCTCGCGGGCCTGCGCCGCGCGACCGAAAAACACCCGGCTCAGCGCCGCAGTGAACGGCTCCAGCCCGGGGAAGGGATTGTCACCCTCCCGCCACGTGCCCCCACCGTCGTCCACCAGCCGCACCGCGTGGAGCACTCGGGCACGGGCTTGCCGGGGATCGGCCTGGTAGTCCACGTCCTGCAGGCGCCGCATCAGCGGGTGCGCCACGCCGGCCTCAGCTCGCAACGGGATGAGCCGGCACCCCCGCGCGCTCGCGATCCCCAGCTCTGCCGAACACCAGCTCGACACCAGAAACGACGACGTCACCACCCCGATCACCGCGTCCACCTCACGCAGCTCGCGGTACAGGCGCTGCTCCCAATCCTCGCCAGCACCGATCCCGTCCCGCAGGTCGTGGTCGAGGAACGGCTCATGGCCAGCCGCCCGCAGCCAACCGGAGACCTCATCGGCGACCGCCCGGTCCGGGGTGGCATAGCTGATGAAAATGCGAGCCACGATCTCCCCAGTAGATGTCTCGTAGCCAGTGGACGATATGTCCGACCCCTCAAGGGTGGCCCCCGGATCGGACAGGCCCGGCGACCCGCAGAGAACCTACAGCCAGCCAGACAGCCGGAGACGAGCCGCCCAGCCCCCAGCCAAGCAGGAGCCGATCTTCGTTGGGGCGCGAAAGCCGTTAGATTCGGGTCGTGGCGAGCTGCCGGGACCTCCGGGCGAGCTCCTGGGTGTCGGTGCCGGGTCGGGCTTCCAGGGCGGTGGCCAGTGGTGTCAGCCATTCTCGTCGGGCGGCGACGGAGTGCAGGGTGCTCACCTTCTCGATGGCGTGGTGGGCCAGTGTCAGTCCCCGGGGTTCGCCCGCCCGGATGTGTATCTCGGCGAGGAGGAGTTCGGTGATGGTGCGGCCTCGGCGGTGGGCCTCGCTGTAGGTGCGTGCCGCGCTGGTGGCGAACCGCTCGGCGGCATCGAGTTGGCCCAGGTCGCGCTGGATCATGGCTGTGCCGAGATCGGCGTCGGCGCGCTCGAAGGTATCGCGGGGCTCCCACCCCTCACTTGCCTCAGCGAGGCACCGGGTGGCCTCATCGTGGCCGCGCATGCGAGCGTAGGCGGCTGCGGAAGTCCGGGCCAGCCGCGCGGTGAGGGTCGGTACCCGCGGGTCATTGGCCTGCGGGCGGAGTTGGAACCCGCCGAGCTGGAGTAGCTTGAGCGCGTCGTTAGGGTGCCCGGTACGGACCAGTATCATCCCGGCGTGCCATGCGGCGTTGGCGATCCCGTAGGTGTCCCGGGCCTGCCCGGCCAGCCGCAGGGCGCGGGTGAATAAGCCCGTCCCGTCCAGCCCGGAATCGTAACAGCACCACCCCGCCTCGGTGTGCAGTTCCGCCAGCGCGGCGGCCAGCGCCGCCTTGACCACATCCGTCGCGGGCACCTCCATCCACCGGGTGTACAGCGTCACGGCGGCGCCGAACAGGTCGGCCTGCCCGCCGTAGTACCGCGCTATCCCGCGCAACTGTTCGGTGACCGCCCGCACGGTGTGCACGTGGGACATCTCCAGCCGCGAGGGCAGCGGTTGGGCGGTCGGCAGGGCCAGCTCGGGGAGACCCGCAAACGCCTGGTCCGTGGCCGCCGCCATGGTGAGGGCGACCAGTACGCGGCGTTTCATGGCTTCGGTCACCTCCTTGTTGGCTGAAGGTGTGTCCGGCGCCTGCTCACCGTAACTGACGCCCAACCGCGCTCGGGGTATGCCGAGCCCGTCGGCGATGCGCTCAAG
>JBOHFJ010000444.1:0-3487 GCA_050699655.1 Pseudonocardiaceae bacterium | reverse complement strand
GCCTCGGGCGGCGCTCACGTCGAACTCGGCGACAGTAGGATTGATCACGAACCCCGAGATCTACGGGACACACCCGAACCACCGGCCCGAGCAACCTGGCTCGCACACCTTGACGCCGAGCATCGCAGGTCACAGGTGTTTCTGCGACTTTGCCGGGGCCCTGGACCGCGACCTGCGGGTACACTCCGAACGATGTTAGGCGAACTCGATCTGCCCGGGCGCATCGCGCTCGTCACGGGAGCCAGTGGCGGCATTGGTGGCGCGATCTGCCGGCGGCTCGCCCGCGAGGTCGCGGGAATCGCCCTCGCCTACGGCAACAGCGCCGAGCCAGCCGAAGCACTCGCGGCCGAGATCATCTCCGGCGGCGGGAACGCCCGGGCCTTCAGCTCCGACATGGCGGATCCGGGCGCTCCCGAACGACTGATCGACGACGTCGAAACCGCGCTCGGACCAGTTGACATCCTGATCGCCAATCACGGCCTCGCGCGTCCGGCCCGCTACGAGGACACCGACGCCGCAACCTTCGACCACACGCTGGCGGTCAACCTGCGGGCGCCCTTCCTGCTCGCCCGCCGCACCTTGCCGGGAATGCGCGAGCGCGGCTTCGGCCGCGTCCTGTTCATCTCGTCGGTGGCGGCTTTCCGTGGCGGTGGGATCAGTCCCGACTACGCCGCCTCCAAGGCCGGGCTGCACGGCCTCGCGCACTTCCTGGCCAGCCGGGTGGCCGCGGCCGGCGTCACCGTCAACGTGATCGCGCCAGGATTGGTCGAGACCGCGATGCTCCCAGGCGATCCGCAGCAGTTGGGCAAGTCCACCCCCGTCGGCCGGGTCGGCCGCCCGGAAGAGGTCGCTGACCTCGCACACGCGATCCTGCGCAACGGCTTCATCACTAGCCAGGTGTTCAGCATCGACGGCGGGACGTACCCTCGCTGAGCGGGCCGGGCCGGCGGGCTGTCCAGGCTGCGCCGCGAACGATGGCTTCCTTGAACAGTGCGGCGGCGCGCCCGGTGAGCACCCCGTCGCGCGGAGAGTCGTCGGCGTGCAGAAACTGGATCACGCCATCCCGACGACCGAGACTGAGGCATTGGACCAGGTAGCGAAACCTGAGCGGCGCCGCGCCGCGCCCCGCCAACCGAGACACGATCGCGTCGGCCGCGCGGCGGCCGGCCGGAATCGCCGTCGCGCATGCCATTCGCAACTCCCTGCCATCCGGCCCGCGCACCACCGCGGCATCACCGACCGCGTAGACATTAGGGTGGGAAAGCGAACGCAATGTGTCATCAACCAGGACGCGCGCGTGCCCGTCGACGCTCAGTCCCGCATCACGAGCGAGCGAGGGCACCCGGAAACCCGTAGTCCACAGCACGGCGTCGACTCCGACGCAGTCGCTGTCGGCGAGCACCACGCCATCTGGATGCACCTCCACGACCTTCGCGTCGTCGCGCACGTCACTGGGGTAGCTTTCGGCCAGCTCGGTGGCCACCTCGATACCGGTCGCCCCGCCACCGACGACGCCGAGTATGGCCCCCTCGGCCGCCAGCGCCGACACCCGCGAGCTAAGTTCCTTCGCATCGTCGAATCCGGCGACCGTGAGAGCATGATCGGACACGCCCGCGACCCCCTGGACATCGGCCATGCTGCCGAGCGCGTACACGAGCGTGTCGTATCCCAGAACGTGCGGTCCATCCGGTTCGTCGATCCACACCTCGGCACCATCCGGATCGACAGACCTCACCCGCCCGAGGACGAACTCAACACCCGTACCGCGCAACGCATCCCGCAGCGCCAGGTCGGGCACTCGTTGCCCGGCGGCGACCTGGTGCAGCCGCACCCGTTCCACCAACCCCGCCGCCGCGTTGACCAAGGTCACCCGGGCCTCGGCTGACCGGAGTTGACCGGCCGCCCGCACAGCCGCGGTGAGACCCGCGTATCCGGCACCGACAACCACAATGCGATGAGTCACCGACCGTCTCCTTCCGCGCACGGCGGCACTACGCATCGAGGCGCCGCCGTCGACTGATGATGTGTCACCGCTTGAACCGACCAGCTCGCCGATTCATGACACGAGCGGAACGAAACCGGTGGTGCGTTCTGTCACATCAGCAACTGCGCGGAGATGAACGACAGTTTGTCCGGATTGGCGATGGTACGCACGGCTCCGACGCGGCCACCGGTCAACTCCAGCACCATCACCCCGAGCACACGTCCGCCGGCCGCACCCAGGATGCCAGGTTGCCCGTTCACCTCGGCGATCACGATCTCCAGCCCCGGCAACGGCCGCGACATCCAGCCACTCAGGTAGCGCGCGACCTTCTCGGCGCCCCAGACCGGGCGTCGAGCGGCAGCGGTTTTCCCACCGCCGTCGGCCCAGGCGACGACATCGGCGGCGAGCATGCGCTCCAGCCCGGCCAGGTCCCCGCCCCGCGCGGCGGCAAGGAAGAGTTCGGCGATCCGGCGACCCTGATCCCGCGAGGCGTCGAACCGCGGCCGTTCTTTTCCCAAGCTTGCTCGGGCACGCCGATACAACTGCTGCGAATTCGCCTCCGTCAGATCAAGAATGTCCGCGATTTCCCGGTGACCGTAGGCGAACGCCTCCCGCAACACGAACAACCGTGGCCGCGCAGCCTCGAACTCCCGCACCTCATCCGGCACCGCTGGCACCCGACCGACCATACGGTCCCCACCCGCTGGCTGTCAGCGCCGTCGATACACGCTGGAGCGGTGGTCGATGTCGAGGATCTGAACCGTGCGGTGGTCGAGATCGACGCGATAGATCACGCGATATGTCCCCCGCCGGGCACCCAGGCAACCCGCGAGCGGCCCGACCAGGGGCTTGCCCACTCGCAGCGGGTCTTCCGCCAGCGGTCCGTCCAGAAAATCCAGTACGGCAGCCGCCACCGCCTCCGGCAACCGCTCCGCCAAAGCGCGCCGCGCCGCCAGCTGGACCCGAACCTCGAACCGGCCGTCCGGGTGGCCGCTCACGCTCCCGCGCGCCGACGAGCCAGGTCCGTGCGCAGCTGCGCGACGGTCGTGCCAGGATCACCGGAGTCGAGACTGGCGAGGCTCTCAGCGATCCGTCCGATGGCACCCTCGTCGCTGAGCACCTCCAACGTGATCTCAAGCCCCTCAAGGTCATCGATCGATACCAGCACGAACTGCGCCTCGCCGTTACGCGTGACAGTGATCCGCTCGTGCTGCTCACTGACCCGCCGGCCCAACTCGGACAAGCGAGCCTTGACGTCGCTGAGCGGTAGTGTGGCTCCTGACATGGGCCAAGTTTAGCTCAGAATCGACCTGAATTCCGACCATTTCCGGGTAGCGCAGTCCCGGCTCCTCACCGGCACCCCACTATCACCCGGCCTCGACGACGGGCGTGAGCGCACCAGCCCGAGGCTGGGGAACGACCCGGGCGGCGGGCTTGTCCTCGGGCGTCGCTGGCCGGGCTGCTGGGTGCTCGACCAGGGCGAGCACCCGGGAGGCCATGAAC
>JBOHFJ010000443.1:0-3527 GCA_050699655.1 Pseudonocardiaceae bacterium | reverse complement strand
TTGGTTCCCCGCCGGTGAGCTGTAGCCATAGGACCCCGGCGTCTCGCATGATGTGCAGCAGTCGTTCCCGGTCCGGCCAGGTCAGGCCATCGAACCGCTTCAACCCGAGGTAGCAGTGCTCGCAGTCGTAGTTGCAGCCGAGATTGAGTTCGTAGGAGGCACGGCCGTAGCCGAACTGGGATTGCGGCCTGATCAGGACTGCCTCGGACAGGGATTCGTTAAAGATGTCGAGGTCCCAGGCGTGATGAACGGCCCTGGCTAACCAGACCGGAACGGTGTCGTCAGGGGCGGCGTGGGTGAGGTCTTCGTACTTGGTGGGCGGGATCTTCATCCCGTTGGGGTAGCCCGGCCTTACCGCGATGTAATTGCCCAGGAAAGGACTGGCGATGAGTTTGTGCACGTGGTCCTCCTCGGAGCAATTCGCTGCCGCGCGCCGGTCTGTCTCGTCGGGAATTTCTAGGTCATACGTGCTTATCGTGTCCGAGCCGATACCGCCTCACTCGCAAGAAATACGCAAGGGCGGTGCTGCCGCGCAGCGGTGACATGTGACCGAGGAGAAGCGGACAAGGTGTCGGTGGCTTCGCCCGGTGGGAAGGCGCGAGTTCGGTGGACACGGGTACGGGTTCCACCGATGAGTTGTGGATCTCTTGCGAGCCGGGTGCTGGCGGCTCCGCCACGCTCGGTACCCATGATCGGCCGCTGGTGGCGGGGGACGGGTGGCTAGCCGGGCTATGGACTGCTCTGTGCTGGTTCTGGTTCCCGCCCTCGCCCTCTGGGGCGCGGTTGCGTTACTGCTTGCCGTCTTCGTCATCGGCGAGACCCTCGATTGGCGGCACCGCAGACGCTGCTGCGGCGCGCATCACCCGACAGGCCCGGCGGCGCGAACCGTGGAAGAGATCACTCAGCGCCTGCACCATGAAAGCACCCGATTGCCGCCACCCCGGGTCATCGTCGTCCGCCACCGGATGGCCGATGCCCCAACCAAGGCGATCGCGACGTCCAGGGAGAGTCTCCCCGCACCGCAAGATCACCACTCGGCGACGGTGGGCAAGCTAGACAGGCCGCCGTAAACTCCAACTGCTCGACAAGCACGCCTCGGAGGTTGACATGGGCTCCCTGTTCATAGAACAAGATGGTGCTGGCGATCAGGCGAGACGGTACAGGGCCGAGGCCGGTTAGATGAGCCTGTCGGTGAATTCGGCTTCGATAAGCCGCTGATAGGCGTCCCGCACCTGTGGCGGCGTCTCTTGCTCGATCGCGAAGCCGCGTTTGGCGTATTCGGTGACGCGTTGGGTGTCACCCACGAGCATGTTGATGACGCGTTTGGTGTCACCGATGCTTGCGATGTACTCGTTCAGTGGTAATGGTCGAGAGGAGCAGAGTGCGTCAACGTCGGGCCAGAGTTTCTGACAGGTGGCGAAGGCGCGCCGCTGCTGGTATGGCCGGGAAACGAGAAGGACCGATCTTACGTCTATGCCTTCGTCGGCGAGCATCCGGCGGGTGAACTCAATGTTTTGGCCGGTATTGGTGGCCGTGGGTTCGACTCGGATGGCCTGGGGTGGCACGCCGAGCTCGATCGCGTGGTCGCGATAGTGGACGGCTTCGCCGCGGGGAAATCGGCCGACCGTCGTTGGCGAATTCGCGCCGGTGAACACGATGAGTGGGAACATCGCGCGATGGAACAACTCGGCGATGTGGATGGCGACGCCAGGGTCATGGCTGCCCAACCCGATGCCGACATCGCACGGGTGCAGGTCGTGGTGCATGTCGTGGTAGTCCCAGAGGAGTTCCACGTCCGGGCGGAGATGATCGGGCAGCGTATTCGCGTCAGGCGGCATCGTTTACCGTCTCTCCGAGAGGTCAGTTCGGTGCACACCCATGCGTGCGGCGAGCTCGATCGCCCGAGACGGCGGCCGGGGACGGCGCACCATCTCCTGGACGAGGATGCGGGACAGCTGGTGGTAGCGGACCTGCTCGGGAGCCTGCCCCTCGGCATCGAGCAACGTGTCGAGCGCGGAGTCGACGCGGTTGCGGCGGGCGAAGGCGCGGGCGGTCTCGATGGCGTGGCGCACCCGTCGCTCGATCGGCAGGCCGGTGGTGTCGATGCGCGGCCCGAGATCGATAGCGACCTGCACGTCGCCGAGTTCCATCGCCGTAGTAACCCGGTGGATCGCCACGTTGGTGGGGCCGAACGCGGTCCACAAGTAGTTCGCGTCCCGGCCGAGCCGGCGCGCGGACCACTCGGCCTCGGTCAGGAAAGTCGTGGCGTCAGCCCGGTTGTCGTGGCGAGCGGCCGCCACCGCACCGACCAGCTGCAGCGTGCCGTACATCGACAGGCACTCGGGAGTCACGGCACCGAGACCGGTGTGCAGCCGGTCGGCGGCGGCCCGGGTCAACGCGACGGCTTGTTCGTACTCGCCCAGAGACAGCAGGGCGTGGGCAACCGACCGGTACAGCGATCCGATCATCAACTCGCTGCCGGAGGCATGCGCCGCGCTCAGGCCTTTGGTGGCGGACAGCGAGGCGAGATCCGCCTCCCCGATTTTGGTCAACAATCCGGTGGCCAGTTGGTACACCGAGGCCAGCAACCGGTGGGCGCGCAGCCCGTCGTCGGTGTCCACGCCGTACTGCGCAGACGTGGTCAGCGCGTCGGTAATTAGCAGCGGCAGTCGGCGAGTTAACCAGGAGTAGCGGGACCGCTGGTACCCATCCCACTCGCTCGCAATCTCTCGCTCCAGTCCATCGAGGCGGATAGGTTCGTCGGGTTGCGACCCATGGGGCAAGAACTGGCGATAGCCCATCAACGCTGCCCGCAACGCTGGTATGGTCCGCTGGCCTGACTCCTCGGTCCACTCCATCAGGGTCGGCTCACCGATCAGATCCCCCAAGGTCACATCGAGGGCGTGGGCGAGGCGGCGGATGACCGACAGCCGGTCCAGCGAGAGACGGTTGTGCTCCACCTTGCACAGCCAGTCCGCGGTCCGGCCGATCAGCCCGGCCAGGACTTCCTGGGACATCCCCCGCCGATTGCGATAGAACGCCACGCGCTCCCCGATCGTCATGCCCTCCGTCATCCCACGCATCGCGGCAGCCTTCCAGAGGTCCAGAGGTCCAGGCAACGACCCCAGAAAATCTCTCCCGGTCGGTGCGCGAACGTGGGCTTAGCGTGACGTACACGCGTTGCTCCCCGACCGGGCCGGGCGGCGTTGCCGCTAGCTACGAAGTGAGGAGCGAGGGTCTATGGCAGGCAGACACTGTTTCCGTGGTATTGCCACACTTCGAGAGATCTTGGATCGGCACCGCCGCGTTCGAAAGCCCGTTGTCACACCGCCGAGGTGCACTATCGGGTTCGCGGACGGGCTGACCGGTATCTCGCATTGCGTCACCGAGGAGGCCTTCGCTGTGGGCCGTCGTTCGGGGGGTCGCTACGTCGCTCTTTGCGGTGCGCAGGTGGTCCCCGCGAGCCTTGCTGCCCCGGCGCGCTTTCATTGCCCGGTGTGCGAGCGGGGTGTCTGATGGCTTGGTAC
>JBOHFJ010000442.1:0-3530 GCA_050699655.1 Pseudonocardiaceae bacterium | reverse complement strand
TCGTGGACAAGCCCTACGAGCAGCGCCGCGACCCGCTCTGGGCGGATCTCTCCGGCGCGCAGGGCCACGCCGTGGTCACCGGCGGCCCGCAGTCGGGCAAGTCCACCCTGCTGCGCTCGATGGTGCTGTCGCTGGCGCTCACCCACACGCCCGCGGAGGTGCAGTTCTTCGGCATTGACTTCGGCGGTGGAACGCTGGCGTCGCTGGATGGCCTGCCGCACTGCGGTGGGGTGGCCGGGCGGCTGGAGCCGGACACCGTCCGGCGCATCCTCGCCGAGGTCAGTGGTGTGCTCGCCGCTCGCGAGCGGCGATTCCGCGGCCTGGGCATCGATTCGATGGCCGATTACCGGGTCCGACAGCAGCCCGGCCGATCTCCTGGTCAGACAGACGAGCTTCGGGACGACCCGTTCGGTGACGTGTTCCTCGTCATCGATGGGTGGCACAGCTTCCGCCAGGAGTTCGAGACCAGCGACCTGGAGATGCGGGTGGTGAACCTGGCCACCCAGGGCCTGTCCTACGGGGTGCACGTGCTGCTCAGCGCCACCCGGTGGGCTGAAATCCGGCCCGCGCTCAAGGACCTGCTGGGTACTCGCTTCGAGCTGCGCCTGGGAGACCCGGGCGAGTCCGACATCGGGCGGCAGGCCGCACTCAACGTGCCGCGCAGTCGCCCGGGGCGGGGGCTGACCCGGGACAAGCTGCACTTCCTCGCCGCGCTGCCGCGCATCGACGCGGTCAGCGGCGCGCGGGACATCGGCGCCGGGGTGGCGCAGGCCGTCGCGCGGATTCGCGACGCCTGGCCCGGAGCTGGTGCGCCGCGGGTCCGGTTGCTGCCTGAGCGGATCCCCTACGATCAGCTGCCCACACCCGAGCAACCGCACCTGATCCCGATCGGGATCAACGAGGCTGAGCTCGCCCCGGTGTACCTCGACTTCGCCGCCGAGCCGCACTTCCTGTGCTTCGCCGACGGCGAGTCCGGCAAGACCAACCTGCTGCGGATGATCGCCCGGGGCATCGTGGCGCGCGCCACCCCGGAGCAGGCCCGCATTGTGATCGCCGACTATCGCCGGACCATGCTCGGCGTCGTGGAATCCGAGCATCTCCTCGCGTACGGGACCTCCGCCGACGTGCTGACTCCGATCATCAGCGACGTGCACCGCGCGATGCGCAAGCGCCTGCCCGGCCCCGGGGTCACCCAGCAGCAGCTCCGGGATCGTTCCTGGTGGTCGGGCCCGGAACTCTACGTCCTGGTCGACGACTACGACCTGGTGGCCACCCAGGGCGGGGCGAACCCGCTCGCGCCGCTGGTGGAGTTCCTGGCCCAGGCCAAGGATGTGGGCCTGCACCTGATCATTGCCCGGCGTTGCGGAGGTGCGGCGCGGGCCCTGTTCGAGTCGGTGGCCGCCAGGCTGCGGGAGCTGTCCACGCCCGGCATCGTGATGAGCGGCAATCCCGAGGAGGGCCCGCTGCTCGGCAACATCAAGCCCTCCCCGATGCCGCCCGGCCGGGGCACCTTGGTGGGGCGCAAAACCGGCCGCCAGCTCGTGCAGGTCGCGTGGTTCCCACCCGAGTGAGACCCCGATGGCGCTGGTGATCGCCGAAACTGAGCCGTGACCGTGCAATTCTGCACAGCTGGGGCTCAGTTTCGGCGATCATGAGCCGTCTCGCCCAGGAAATCACCAGACTCGGGGTGAATGCGACGCTGCTGACCCGGTTACACCTCCGCTGGGCTCCTACTCGTCACAAGTGCCTCCACCTACGCCCCGTAGGCTGGCGCCATGACGTCCGGGGACGAGGAGTTCCTCACGGAGCTGTATCGCAACCTCACCAAACAGGCGGTGCCACCGGACTCGCCGCTGTACGTGCCGCTGGAGCAGTTGCCAGGCCAGGTGATGGGGCCCTGACGCGGTGAAGCTGCTGTGCCGCACCATCACGATGACCACCCCGGGGGAGGCGTTCTTCCTCACCGGGTTGCGCGGTTCGGGCAAAACCGTGCAGCTACTGCGCCTGAAGCGGGATCTGGCGCGGCAAGGGTTCGCGGTGGTCATGTTCAGCGCCGAGGATTATCTGAATATGCACGAGCCGCTCAACGTGGTCGACGTGCTGTTCTTCCTGGTGGGCGCGATATCGGACCAAGCCGTCGAATACGGCCTCATCGAGCGGGGCGACGCCGCGACGTCCCGGGGTTGGTCGAGGCTGTGGCAGTGGCTGGCTGAGCTGCCCAGCCGGACTGACGTGACCGGCGCTGAGGTCGGCACCACTCTGCTGGGGACCAAGGCGTCGCTCAAGGCGGAGCTGCGCCGGGACACCGCCTTTGTCGCCCAGTTGCGGGAGTTTCTCCGGGGTCGGCTCAGCGAATTGGTTGAGCAAGCCAACCAGATCGTCGGAGCTGGTGGCCGAGATGCGCCGACACTGGACGAATGGTGAGTGGAAAGGTCTGGTCGTCATTGTCGACTCGCTGGATCACAACCGCGCGGTGGACAGCGAGAAATTCCAGCAGGTGCGCCGGGCGTTGGTGAACCTGTTCGACAAGGACTACGACAATCTCCGGCTCGCCGAGTGCCGCACCGTTTTCACGTTACCGATGTATGTGCCGATCTCCGCGGCCAGGGCGGTGCGCCGGGTCACCAACCTGCGGGTCACCGACCGCGAGCGCAAGCTCAATGCTGACGGCCTCGCCGCCGCCCGGAAGGTGCTTCTGCACCGTGTCCCGGGTGCCGGGCTCGATCGGCTGCTCTATGGCGACACCGTCGACCGGCTAGTGCTGGCCTCCGGTGGGCACCTGCGCATCCTGCTCGGGCTGGTGATGGAGGTGGTGACTCAGGCCGAGTCGCTCCCGGTGGACGACGCCACGGTGAACGCGGCGATCCAGCAGGTGCGCAACGGCATGCTGCCCCTGGCCGACGACCAGCGCGCCATGCTGCGCCGGGTCGCGGCCTCCCACGAGCTCCCGCTGGCCTCCCAGGACGACTGGGACGTCGTGGCCACCCTGCTTGACCAGCACTTCGTGCTCGGCTACCAGAACGGGCAGCCCTGGTACGACGTGCACCCGCTGCTGCATGACGAGATCGACCGTGCCCCAGCGTCTCGCTGACCCGGAGTTCCTCAGCCCCGAGGGGGAGCGGGCCTGGACCTGGTTGCGCCGTCACCTGGACCGGGCGGACGCCTTCTGGCTCGCCTTCATCCTCACCGACGACCTGACCGCCCAGCGCGTGCTGCGCGAGCGGGTGCGGGCGAACCGCCGGCTGCGCGCGCACCCGCTCACCGTCCTGCAGCCCGCTACGCCTACGGAATTGGCGGGCCTGCTGGACGAGCTTGAAGAGCGCGGTGCCGCGCCACCCGGATGCACCTGGGTGTCGGCATCCCAGCTGGCCGACGACGAGTGGCTTGCGGCGTGGCGGGTGTTCCTGCTCGCGTGCAACCACCGGCGCGACGTCCTGCGCGCCCGGCTGGGCGGGCTGGTGATCGCGGCTCCGCCCGCGGTGAAGGTGGTGGCCCAGCGGGAGAGCCCGGATCTGTGGTCGGTCCGGGAC
>JBOHFJ010000441.1:0-3544 GCA_050699655.1 Pseudonocardiaceae bacterium | reverse complement strand
ACCCCAAGGAGGCCCCGATGACCACCCACACCAGCGCCGCCCACCACAGCTGGCGCCCGTGCGAGGACCACGACGCCCTCCACGAGCTCATCGCCGAGAACCTCACCGCCGACCTCGACCCCGGCGACCGCGACTGGTGAGCTCCCGCCGCCCCGGACGCTCCGCCTGACCACTCACAGAAAGGACGCCTGACATGGACCTCGTGCGGCGCAGCACAGCGACCCGCTACCCCACTCGCGTTCAGCCCGGCCCCCGGATCTGCCGCACCTGCCACCTTGCCCGGACCCCGCAGGAACGCCGGTGCGACGACCTGCTCGGCGGCCAATGCCGGGACTGCCACGACCCGACCCTCTAACCCCCCACCCCGGAGGTGGCCACCATGACCAGCCCACACGATCGTTCCCAGGATCCGCATGCCGGGCCCGGCGTCGTCCTGGTCCGCGAGAGCTGTGACCACGTCTGGGAACCCAGCCTCGCCGAGCGCGCCGAGCGGCCCGTGCCCTGCACCCAGTGCGGCGGCTGGACTATGACCGCCGAACTCGCCGAAGGGTTCTTACCGGCGGCCCGAGTTGACAAGCCGCTGGAGACACGCGGGGACCACGGCGGGGTTGTCCAGCAGTTCCCCTGAGCCCTCCGGCATCTGGTGCCGCAGGCGCTGCAGCATGTCCCGGACGAGCAGCAGCCCAGCGGCGGATTGAGCTTGCTCGGTCGGGGTGCGGCTGTGCCGCAGCGCGGTCACCAGGAACAGGCGGCCGACAAAACTGGCCGCGAGCAGCCAAGCGAGTGTGGCCTCGCCCGGTTGGTGCGCGTCGAGTTCCGCTTCGACCGCGGCGCACAGGCTCTGCGCCCAGCGGCGAAGCTCCTCCACGGTCGTCCAGGCCAACCGCAGGGTCTCCAGCGGCGTGCTGGCCATCAGCTCACGCAGACGGTCACGAAGGTCTCCGTCGGGGACGACGCCCTCGATGTCCTGGAGGGAGACACCTAGCGGGTCCTCGCTCAGATGCTCGATCATGGAGGCCAGCGGGCTGGCCGCATCGGGCGGCACGTGAGCGCGGGCGGCATCCCCGAGGTCCTGGTCCCCGATGGCCGCCCGCCCGAGGCGGATCATGCTCACCGCGGTGGCGGTGAAGTCCCGCGTGGTCATGCGCTCTCGCGAGCTGGACCCCTTGTCCAACCGGGCGACCCCGTCGGGTGAGAAGCTCAGGCCCGCGTCCCGGAGCCGGTCATCGATCCGACGGATGCGGCGGGGCACCAGCGTTCTCCGTGATCCCACCTCGGCCGCCATCTCGGCGATCACGGCGGTGCGCTCCTCGGGATCTTCTTCCGCGACCGCATCCGGGGCGTCCTCCGCCGTCAGCACCAGGCGGTCAAGGGCGCACCGGAACGCGGTGCGGATGGGATGGTCCGCTCCGGCACGGGGAGCCGCTGCGCGAAGGCCACCAGCGCCAGGTCCCCCGGCCGGCGTCCCCGGCGCGAGTTCCGGGCGAGCCAGACCACCAGCTCCTTCGCATCGCCATGCACCTCGGACGCGCTGCCCCGGCCTTGGCCGAGACCCCGAGGAACGTTGCCCGGCAGGAGCCCCGACCGTCGCCCGGTCTCCAGCTGGCGGACGGTGACCACCAGCCCGTGCCGCTCGGCATGACAGAGGAGCGTCCGGTCGGCGGGACTCGGCTCAGGCTTGCGAGGCACGGCCGCTGACGCTAGCGCAGCGCCACGACCTCGAATTTAGAGACCCACTACCTTTGTGACACGCCGTTCCGTGGGTGGTGGTGCTCTAGCGGCAGCGCCGGACGCTCAGGCCCGGCCCCGAGCCTGTTGGTGGTATCCCCGTGATGGCCGTTGAGTTCTCCCCCACATTCCAGGTGGCCACCCATGCCCTCCCCTGGATCGCGGCCCTCTACTGCCTGATCCGCTGTCTCGCCCTCGCGACCACCCACGTGATGGCGGTCGTGGTGGCGCTGTTCCACCGCGCGCCGCGGCGCCCGAGATGTTCTGGCTCGACATCCATTCACCCGGAGACGATGAGCCGCCATCTCCACCGCCGCCGGTGTCGAGGACGGCGACACCGCCCCGCGACCTCGGCGGGCTGGAGCAAGACCTCAAGGCCAAACGGGTGGCGCATCGTCACCTCCCCCGCCGGGTGCGGACCGACGCCACCAACGCCGAGACCGATCAGCACTGCCCAGCTGGGGTGAGTCAGCCCTCGTAGCCCTGCCGCAATGGGCCCCGGTGCTCGCCCGATGCCGGTCCCGTACTCGGAGTCAGTGGATCGCCCGGAGGTCAGCAGACCGAGGGAGGGGCGAGCGGCGATGAACCCGGCCCATCCACCCGGGTGAGACCAGCCGCCCCCGGGGCGGTCGCTGCGCGATCCCACCCGGCTGGACGAGCCGGAACCCCCGCCGTCCTGCGGACCCCTCCCCCGGCCCGCTGAGGCGGAGCCGCGTTCCACCGACACCGAGACAAGGGAGACGCCACCATGAACGAGATCACCTTCACCGGCAACGTCAGCAAGATCTACGAGCCCCGCCAGGCCAGCTCGGGGGTGACGATTTTCGGTTTCGACCTCGCGGTCGACAACGGCTACTTCGACAAGACCCGCAACCGCTGGATGTCCCGGACGCGCTTCCAGCCCGTCGTCGCCTACCGGGAGCTGGCCGACAACGCGCTGGCCACCCTCACCAAGGGCATGGCCCTCACGGTCACCGGCAAGCTGCTGGACGACTCCTTCACCCCGGAGGGCTCCGAGTACCCGGTCCGGCGGGACAAGCTCGAAGCCAGCGACATCGCCGCCAGCCTCCGCTTCGCCACCGCCCAGGTCACCAAGACCAGCAAGTCCACCCGCGAGGCGGGCCTGGAGCACAACCGCGAGCAGCTGGCCGCCACCGCCTAACCCCGGCCGGAACCGGTACCGGGCTACTGGCCAGGTACCGGTTCGCCGCCTCGGTCACCCCGCCGCCCCGGCCCACCCTGCCGATCGCCATCCGAGCAAAGGAGCATCAGCATGACCATCACCCAGCGGGCGCTGCCCGCCCCACAGACCGTCCCCGTCCTGGCCTCCACCGTGCTGACCGTGGTGATGCGGGTCGCGGGCCCCGTGCCCACCGAGGTGCACCCCCACGCCCTCGGGCACCCCGAGCGGCAGGTCACCGCCCGCATCGGCGACGCCGTGGTCTACCTGACCGACCCCGCGGTGGCCGCGCGCATCCGCCAGCGGTGGGACGCCGCGCAGTACCTCGCGGCCACCCGGCTCCCCGAGCGGGTCTCACAAACATGGCTCGCCCCCTCGCCGGACACCTACCCGGTCGGCGTCGCGCTCCGGCTCACCGGTCCCGTCGAGGTCGCCACCCAATGGATCACCGGCTACCGCGAGACCCGCACCCCGCCCCACCTGCGGGTGCGGGTGGACCGGCTGGTCTGGCAGCTCTGTGACCAACAGTCCTGGCGGCGCATCGGCCAAGCCTGGTTCGACGCGCAGCAATACCTCGCTGGGTAGCTGTCAAGGCCTCGGCCGTGGGGTGTGGACAAACCCGGAGATGTCCACACC
>JBOHFJ010000440.1:0-3545 GCA_050699655.1 Pseudonocardiaceae bacterium | reverse complement strand
CACCGCTCATAGTGCCGCTGTGACGTGCAGCCCACGTCCGGTTCTACTAAGGCGGTAGCGGCCACGCTGCCACCTGCGCCTGTTCTTCCGGAGGCTCCCCGGTGATAGCCGGATCGGTGCCTATGGGGAGAAAGTGTAGCGTCTCAGCACACCTCGTCGAACCAGAGCCGGCGGATCACCCGCCGGCCCGTGAAGTGGCGACGTCGGTGGAGCACATTCCAATTGTCCACCAGTAGGCACTCTCCCGGTGAGAGCTCTCCGACGGCCACCGCGAGGCGTGCCGCCGCACGGACGGCCCGGTGCGCCCTGTCCAGTGCCGCCGCGTCGCCTGCGGCGAACATCCGGTCCTGCCGGTACCGAAGACGGTTGACGCCTGTGCTGTCGGAGAGCTCCAGCACCGGGCAGACCAGCAGTCCATGCGGAGTGAGGTAGGACGCCGGGGCGGCGAGCGCGTCAGGGTCGATCAGTTCAACCGGGAGCAGGTCAAGGCCGCCGCCCCCGTCCGCCTCCAGCACGGCGATGACCATCCAGCGGGGCGGGACAGTCAGGAAGGCGGCATCGGTGTGAAACCAGAAGTCGCCCCGCTCGGCGACGAGGTCGACGTGGTCGCCCGGCATGCCGACCGTCACATCACGGGTCAACTCGACCCGACTGCTGGTGAGTTCCTCCACCACGCGCGGCAGCGGCCCGAAACCGTGGCCGGGGGTGAACCGCGCAGCTCTCAGAGGGGTTTCGCGCTGCCGACCCGCAGGCCACAGCCGCCGCACGTCCCGGACCGCCGCACCGGTCATCGCGGATGCCCCAGTTTGAGGTAGTACATCGCGTCGACGTCACTGTCCACCGCGTCCAAGCCCAGCATCGCCGCCGCACGGCTCTCCGCCACCGCCGGGGTCAGCCAGCCCACCAGACCGAGCTGGTACCCGACCTGGAGCAGCTCTTGGGCGAACTCGCCGATCTGGATCAGTAGGTTGAGATAGGCCCTGGAGTGGCGGTAGAGCCACTGGTAACGGTCCCACTGCACGATGACGAAGACGCTCACCCCACCGCCGCCGATCCAGTTCTGCCCCTGGATGGTCGAGGCGAGATCTTCGTCGGACGGCTGTTTGCCCACGGCAAGCAGCGCGTTCTCGTCGAAGTCGTACTGGTACACGCCGCGCCGGACTCCCTCGACGCCCTGCACGACCACATAGACGTGCAGCCAGGTGTAGAAGGAGTTGAGGAGATAGTAAGGATCCCCGCCGGCCCTCGAGTCCTCCGCTATCCGGACGTTGGCGGTGGCGTGGTAAAGCAAGGCTCCCAACATCCCGGCAGCGACCTGAGAATCGGAAAACCTGCGCACGCTGCGCCGGCCCAGCATGGAATCCAGGCTGTAGGTGATCGGAGCGTCGGGCACCGGCAGCCGGTGGACCCGCGCCGTATCCACCCGGAAGCGCGGTGGATACGGCGCTTCCTTCAGAAAGGAGACGATCTCCCCACGGCGGAAGGCGGACAGGGCACTGAGGTGGTGGCCCTTGTCGACCGGTTCGACGTAGGGAAGATCCTGTTGAGAGTAGAGCAGGTAGGCGGCCCTGGACCAGCGGTTGGACTCCCAGCAGAACATATTCATGCTGGCCGGTGCGTCAGCGTCCACCAGCAGCCCCGCGTCGTGCGCCTGGATCTCTTCCTCTTCGGTGAATCCTGCGGTCCGGCTCTCTATCCGGGTGCGGGGCTGCAGGAAGAAGTAAAGGAGCTCCCAGGCCCGGAGACTGACGGCACGCAGCCGCTCACGAGTGGCCAGGCCCAGTGCGCACAGCTCGCCGCCGCGTCGCTCATGGGCGAAGAACAGGGGTGACGTGACCAGTCGGGCGGGCAAGGTGCCGGCGGTGAGAGCCACGCCGCCGGGTTCGGATGCGAGGAGAGTCATACGAGTGTCCCGAGGAAGAGGGGTGGCATACGTTCGGCGCTGGTTCCGAGCAGGCCGGTGACTTCCCGATCGTGGAACTTCTGATAGGTGTAGCCGCCGACGCCGAGCCGCCTGATCACAGTGCGGTAGGCCATCAGGGTGTGGCCGATGTCGATGAACGGAGCGCGGGCAGAGCGGGCATCCCGGTACCGCCACATGGCCCGCTCCACCAGGGAGCAGAAGACCAGGAGACCGAACGGCTCTTCGTGGAACTTGTCGAAGAGGTCAAAACTAGCGTGCCGGAACGCCGCCGCATGGTCACCCTCGTTAAACAGATCGAGTCGGTGGTGCTCGACGTTGTAGTGGTAGACGCCCGGTTCGACCTCATCGCCAGAGAATCCAGAGAATACCGCCAGGAACGCCTCGGTGGGGTGCCGAGCGCCCCCGGAGGGCACCGCTTTACGCAGGAAGTCGCCCTGCACCGCGAAGGGGCGCCGGGTCCGCTCACCGAAGCACACGTCCATGAGCAGCGCCAAGCCGCCGAGACGGCGCCGCTCCGGCAGAGGCATGGCTTCCAACAGGGCGTCAGCGGACTCCTCCGCCTCGAGCTTGCGCAGCGGCACCGAGCGCAAGCTCGGCAGAGTCGCCGTGATGGCAGGCGGTGGACTTTGGGCGATGTACTCCGCCATCCGCGCGTCGTCCGCCTCGAAGGCTCCCTCACGGTCCATCTGGAGGAAGGGGTAGTCCCGTGTGGAGGCATGGTAACGGTACGCCTCGTCCCAGCCGAAGGAACGCCATGCGGCGGCCCGGATTGGCACCTCCCCCGCAGGTACTAGCAGTCCTTCGTTCTCGAACGCGGTCCACAGCTCGTCCGCAATAGGACACAGGCTCTCCACGCTCCGCCAGCCAGAGATGATCTCCTCGCGGGTGCCATGGTCCGGCAGCACGGTGGTCGCCAGCGGGACACGGGGGTCCCGGAGCACCAGCGGCGCCTGCGCGGAGTCCGTCTCCGCCACCATGACCCGGTCGTCGGCGATGGTCGCGGGATAGACCAGCAACTGCGGATGGGGCACGTATACGGGGAGCGCACCGGACGGCGCCTGGATGATCATGATTGGTCGGAACTCCTTCACGGGACGGGCGGTGGGTCGTGCCGGAGCGCGCCGCCCCGGCACGACCCGTCAGGTCACCGACCGACGCCGGAATCACTGCAGGTGCCGGGATCGTTGCCGTTCGGGATCAGCGCAACGCCGACCGCAGTCCCCGGGGTAGGCTTGACGAACGAGATTCCGGAGTGGCTGTAGGGGTCTGGGTTGTTGCCGTTCTGGATCAGCGCGGCGCGGACCGCACTCTCCGGAGCGCGCTCGATGAGGGTCTTGGCCATGGTGTTCCTTTCCGATGGGTGCACGTCGGCCTCGGTAGAAGCCGCCCAGTAGTGTCGTCTTCCATGCGGATTGGGAAGACGTCTGAGGGGTACGAGGGCGGGTACACCCTGATCGCGCCGAGCTCACGAGCGACGCCAGACGCCGTAGACGACCCGGTGGTCGTGTTCCGGGCTACAGCCGTGGGTGTGCGTCACATCGCGGTCCCACATCACCACGGTGGTCCAGCCTAGGTTTTCCAGAGCGCCCGCGACGAGGCTGCGACCGGGCAGGTACGCCTC
>JBOHFJ010000439.1:0-3545 GCA_050699655.1 Pseudonocardiaceae bacterium | reverse complement strand
CATCTCCGGACGCGACTTCGCGCAGGGCAAACCGAACCCGGAGATCTTCCTGACCGGAGCCACCGAGCTGGGCGTCGACCCGCGACACTGCTTCGTCGTGGAGGACGCGGTCAGCGGCGTGCAGGCGGCCAAGGCCGGTGGCATGGGGGCGCTGGGTCTGGCTCGAGCCGACGATGAGCAGCTCCTCGCGGCCGCGAACGCCGACCTCGTCGTCACGTCGCTGGACGAGGTGGACGTCTCTGCCCTAGCCGAGCACCAGCTCCGCCAGCGGAATCACTGATCGTGTCGTGCGTCGATGCTCGCCATTCGGAACCGAATGGCTGTTCGCGAGCGCCTTCCGGCGCCATTCGGCTGTGGCACCAGGGGCGACGGTCACGGACAACCCGCGGGCCAGCGCGTTCACCGCGGCGTCAATGATCGTGAGTCTCCGCTCGGCGTGGCGGTGATCGGATGTTCCCAGCGAACTCCCAGCTATCTCGTGCAACCGTATTTGCACCGCGGCGTCTCTTCTGAGGTCTATCCGTGCTCGATCGAGGAGGGTTCACCATGCATCTAGGCCGGACAGCGCGTCGAGGCGGCGCTCTAGCGCTCTGGACCGCTGGCGCGCTGGCGCTTGGAGTGGGCTCGGCGTCGGCTAGCACGCTCAGCCCAGTGGGTGGCCGCGATCAGCTCCAGCCACCCGGTGTACCGGATGGACTGGGACTACCGCGATTGGTCAGCATGGCTGAGGTGAGGGAGTCCGTGAACGCTTCCTCACCTCACGTGGTGATCAGTTATCGGGGTGCTGACCAGGGGGATTGCTCTCAACTGGTCTCTGGTGGCGGCGTCCTGAACAACACCGTGGCCCCGGTGTGAGTGAATGCCTGATCGCCTGGCTAGGGCAGCGCGGCAACCGGATCACGGTGGCCAGGTGAGCGCGGCCGGTTGAGCGCTTCCGGCGCGGGATCTTGTTGAACTCGGTGTCGGTCCATGTGTCCTGGTCATTCGTTGGATGTCGAGGTCGACGGCCTCGATCTCGTCGCGGGCCAGGGTGAGGGCGTTGCGGGCTTTGGTGATCGTGGTCGCGGCGCCAGAGGTGTGGTGGATCGAGCGGGCGTGTGAGGGCGTAGTTGGCGTCAGGTGGCGGGGAGGGACGGGCGGTAGGTGGGTCACCACTTCCTGGGCGAGAGCCTCGGCATGTCCAGTTCCGCTGACTGGAGATCTCGGATGCGTGCCTTCGACGGAGCTGCCGCGATCTCGCCACGTCGCGCGAGGACGTGGCCGGCGATCCGGGTGCTCGCGGTGGTGGGCTGCCTGGTGGGTTTTCTGGCGCAGTGTCTGTGGTGGGGGTGGCCGACTGACACGCTGCTCATCTTCGGGTGGCTCAGCGTCGGGGTGTTGTGCTGGAACGTGGGCCTGCCGTGGCGCGGGGCGCTGCGGTGGGTGCGTGACTGGGGCCCTGTCCTGGCTGTGTTGGTGGGCTACGACTACAGCCGGGGGATCGCGGCGCATGGGCTGGCGCCGCACGTCACGGAAATGATCAAGGCTGATGAGTTCCTCGCGGGTGGGCGGTTGCCGACGCTGTGGTTGCAGCGGCATCTCTATGACCCCGTGGGAGTGCACTGGTGGGATGTCCTCGCGTCGGTGGTCTACCTGTCACATTTCGTCGCGGTGCCGGGGGTCGCGGGCGTGCTGTGGCTGTGCCGACGGGAGTTGTGGTCGGCGTTTGTGCGGCGCTGGCTGGTGCTGTGCATCGCTGGCGTAGCGACCTACCTCGCCTACCCAGCGGCGCCACCCTGGTGGGCCTCGGTGCACGGCTATCTCGGTGAGCACGTCGAGCGGCTCTCCGCCCGAGGGTGGTCCGCCCTGGGCCTGGATAGCACTGGCCCCCTGTTCGACCAGGGTCAGGCGCTGGCCAACCCGGTCGCCGCGATGCCCTCGCTGCACGCCGCGTTCTCCATGTTCCTCGCGGTGTTCTTCCTACCAACTGTTCCCCGGCGATGGCGACCCCCGCTGTTCGCCTACCCGCTGATGATGATGTTCACCGTGCTCTACTGCGCCGAGCACTACCTCATCGACGTGCTCGCGGGCTGGGGTTACGTCCTGGTGACCTTCACGCTGGTGGGCGTCATCGAGCGGTGGTGGCGGCACAACACCGGTATCCCCGACCGGGGACGCCACCGCCGCCAAACTCGCCGCATTCCCGACCACCACAGTCGTGTTGCGCTCACCGTGCCCCGATCCTTATCTCCAGTGCTACCAGCTGGCGTGGACCACCATGCGGATCAGGTGCTTGCCGACCACGCGCCCGCGTGCGGTGCCCCCAGGGCTCGCAGCGGCACTGTCGCAGTAAGACGAAAGGCGTCCCCGCCACGCCCCGACGGAAAACAAGCCACCAACTAGCAAAAATACGTGGAGCGGGCGACGAGAATCTAACCCGCATGGCCAGCTTGACGTTATGTTCCACGACCCGCCAGATCCGCGTTTCGTGCTCTCGAGTCATCGCGGCGACCTTGGCGATCGGCATCACCGCGGCGAAGCCGAGGACCAGCGCCTCGAACAACAACGTGAACCCCGACCCAGGGCGCGCCCACTTGGCGCACGCCATTCTCGGGACAGCGCACCCGCAACCTATTTACACTGGTCAGAGGTGGTGCGCCCATTCCGGTCCGTGCGTTGTCACGACGTTCTCACGTCCGTGGCCCACTAGGGCTCCTGGGTCGCTACCTGGTGGCAGCCCGGCGGTGGCGACCGCGCTCAGCGGGAATCTCCAGCAGCTCGACACCGACCTGAGACCACACGAGGCAGGGGAAGCGGCGGCACCGAGGGACGGGGATGAGGTGGTAACGCTAGACGACGCGGTAGCGCCAGTTGAGGCGGCGGCAGCCGTGGCAGCGGCCCGCGGGGGTAGTCGGCTGGTGATCGAGCAAGATCGACCGGAGCGCGTCGATCGGCCCCGTGGGGCACCCGAACCGCTCCAGCTCGGCGAGCCGGTCCCACACGGAGTGGACGAAGTTGCGTTCGACGTGGGGGCGCCCGTCCAGCCATTCCACGGTCCGGGCCGGCAGGTCGGATTCGGGTCGCGGCGGGCGGGTCGGCATGGCGGGCTCACCCCGGCGTCACGGCGGCCCGGTCACCGGGCATGGCAGGCCAGCGCGAGCAGTCGGTCTCGCAACTGCTGGTCGGTCAGCTGGGGTGCGTCGTCGGCCAGCGTGATCACCTGCCGCAGTGTCCAGCGTAGCCGCCCGATCTCCTCGACCGCCGCAGCCAGGTCGGCGAGGTGAGTGGAACGCAGGTGTGGGTTGACCATGCTGATCACCCAGTTCAGGCCGCACGTCGTGCACGACCATGTTTGGATCGTCGGTGCGGTACCGGTGGTCCGCAGCACACCGGTAGTGGCCCCGCATCCCGGGCACGACTCAGCCGTGCCGGGGTCCTCGCGACAGGGGTCCTGGGCGGGCATCGTGTTTGGTCACCTCAGGGTGTGTGGGTTGGGCCGGCCGGCCGCCGGGAGCGGGCACGGGGGGACAGCGCTCCACCGGCGGCCGAACCGGGGATCTACTCAC
>JBOHFJ010000438.1:0-3560 GCA_050699655.1 Pseudonocardiaceae bacterium | reverse complement strand
AGCTGTCAGCGTGAGCCCCGGCAGCTCGGCTCGGTCACCGCGCAGCGGTATCGGCAGCTCGGTGACCGTCCGCAACCATGACGAACTCTTCTTGGTCGCTGGGAACACGCCCTCCACCAGGTGCGGGACGGCCACCACCCGCCATTCCAGACCTTTGGCGGCGTGCACGGTGAGGATCTGCACCCGGTCGTGGGCAACCTCGACCTCGCCTGGCTCGAGACCATCCTCGGCCTCCTGCGCAGTGGCCAGGTAATCCAGCAGCGCGGGCAGCCCAGCCAGCGGGCTGGTTGCGGCGAAGTCCGCGACCACGTCGGCAAAGGCGTCAAGATGGGCCCGACCGGCGGGGCCGGGGCGGGCCAGCGACTCGGTGTCCAGCAGCAAGGTCCGCTCGGCGTCGGCGACCAGGTCGGTCAGCGGCGCGGTGACCCGGCGCCGCAGCGCCCGCAACTCCGCACCCAGCGTGCACAGCCGCTGGTAGCCCAGCGCGGAGTAGCGGGCCGGATCCCCGGGCGCATCCAGCGCGTCGACCAGGCCCGGCACCTCGACGGATTCCCCGGACAGCTCCCCATGCAACGCGGCCGGCGCCTGCTCCCGGGCCCGCTCCCACAACGCGGCCAGGTCGGTCGCGCCGATTCGCCACCGCGCGCCGGTCAGCAACCGGACCGCGGCCGTGCCGGCCAGCGGGTCGGCCAGCAGCCGCAGCACACACACCAGGTCACGGACCTCTGGGGTGTCCAGCAACCCACCCAGGCCAACCACCTCGACGGGCAGGCCCCGGGCCCGCAACGCGGTGGCCAGCGCCGCCATGTCCGCGCGGCGGCGCACCAGCACCGCGGCGGTCGGCGGGGCACCTCGCTCGGCCATCGCCGCGTGCCAGCGCTCGGCGATGGCGTCGGCGACCCAGTTCACCTCGGCACGGACGTCGGGCAGCAGCGCGGCGCGGACCTCACCGGGCGGCGCACCGTCCCGGCAGCGCAGCTCGCCGACCCGCACCGACCCGCCGCGAAGCTCACCGGAGACCGCGTTCGCCACCGCGAGCACCTCCGGCGGGTTGCGGAAGCTGGTGAGCAAACCCCGGGTCACCGCTGGGCTCCCGTCCGCAGCGGGAAAGTCGGTGGTGAACCGCGGTAGGTTGCCCGCGCAGGCGCCACGCCAACCGTAGATCGACTGGCAAGGATCGCCGACCGCGGTGACCGGGATCGCGCGCCCAGCACTCCCGGAAACCACGACACCGCCGAACAATGACCGCAGCAGCACCCGCTGGGCATGCCCGGTGTCCTGGTACTCATCCAGCAGCACGGCCCCGAAGCGGGCCCGCTCGGCCGCGCCGACCTCCGGATGGTCGCGCGCCAGAGTGGCCGCGACACCCATCTGGTCACCGAAGTCGAGCACGGCCTCGCGCCGCTTGAGCTCGATGTAGCGCTCCACCAGCGGCAGGATCGCCAACCGGGACCGCGCGGCGTCCACCATCGGCTTGAGCTCGGCGCGCAGCGGGCCCCGCTGGCGTGGGCTGGACGCGGCGGTGAGCAGGGCAGCGACCAAATCCTCGGTGGATTCCCGCAGCCGTGCCGGGTCGCAGAGGTGCTCGGCAAGCTGGCTGGCCAGCCCGAGCACCCAGCTAGTGACCGTGCGGGGCACTTTCCCGTCCAGCTCGAGGTCCGGTTCCCAGCTGGTGGTGACCCGGTGCGCAAGCTGCCACGCGCCCGTCTCCGTGAGCAGCCGAGCGCCTGGGTCGGCGGGCAGCCGCAGCGCGTGTTCAGCGACCAGCCGGCCGGCATAGGCGTGGTAGGTGAGCACGGTGGCCTCACCGGCCGCCACCGCGGCCCGGCGCTGCCCGGTGGGGTCGAGCCGATCCAGCACCGCCGAGCCGGCTAGCCGGCGCAACCGCGCCCGAACCCGCTCGGCGAGCTGCTGAGCGGCCTTGCGGGTGAACGTCAGGCCGAGCACACCCTCGGGAGTGACATACCCGTTGGCGACCAGCCACACCACCCGAGCCGCCATCGTCTCGGTCTTGCCGGATCCAGCACCGGCGACCACGAGCGTTGGCCCGTCGGGGTCGGCGGCGATGACGCTGGCCTGCGCCGCGGTGGGCGTTGCGATACCCAGTTCCTCGGCAAGCTCCTCGGGCCCGATCCGTCCAGTCAGCCCCGTCGTCACCGTTGTCATTGCGTCACCTGCCGGCCGGAGTCGTGCAGCGGGCAAGCTATCTTCGCGGGGCACCGCGCGCAGTCGCCGTTGTCGATGGCGACGAACTCCGGCCCCGTGGTGCGCCGGGCGGCCTCACGCACGACCTCGCGCCAGCGCGCCAGCGCGGGGGCGTCCAACGGCTGTTGGTTGCGCTGCACCGACGCGGCGCTGCGCGCGGAAACCTGCACCAGGCAAGCCCCACCGGGTTGTGTGGCGAGGCCGTGTTCGGTGAAAGCACCATGCGCGGCGGCGAGCTGGTAGATGGCCAACTGCGCGTGATTCTCGGCGGCCTGCTTGCTGAGCGGGGTCTTGCCGCTCTTCACATCGACGATCACCGGGCGGCCGTGGCGGTCGCGCTCCAGCCGGTCCACCCGCCCGCGAAGTAACACCGCGGGGTCGTCAACAGGACTGTTATCTGGTCCCCCGCCTGAGTCGTCAGCGGGAGGCAGTCGCACCTCGATCTCCTGCTCGCAACCGACTTCGGTGAGCTCCGCTCGGCTGTCCCGCCACCAGAGCCGAAACGTCTCGACCATCTGGCGCACCCGCTGCCGCTCGGCGCGGGAGTACCACGCCGCACCCGCGTCGACGCCGGCCCAGGCCTGCGCCAGTGCCGCGTCCACCTGTTCCTCGGTGGCGCCAGCCGCCGCCGCCTGCACCAACCGGTGCACCAGCGACCCGGTGACCGCCGGCAATGCCCGGAGATCCTCGCCACCGTGGCGGGTGAGCAGCCAGCGCAACGGGCAGCTCGACACCAGCTCCACCAGCGACGGTGACACCCGAGCTGGCTCGCCCCGCACCCGCAGCGGAGCCACACTCGACGGCGGCCCCAGCCCGTACCAGGAATCGGGGTGGGCGCCGGGTACCCCGGCCCGCGCCAGCCGCGCCACACCGGCCGCGGCGTCGCGGCGCCGAGTAGGGCTCTCGGCTGGATCGCAGCACACTCGGCGCAACTCGGCGACGAGCTCGGGCAGGTTCAGACCCCGTTCCCGGCACCCCGCCGGTTGCTCGCGCATCGACTCCCCGGTGTTGTCCACATCCCCAGTGCTCGCCAACTCGGTGCTCGCCAACTCGGTGAGGAACCGGGAGGGCTGCTCGTCTTCCCCGCGCACCGCGCTGACCAGCAACCGGTGCCGGGCTCGGCTGACGGCCAGCAGCAGCAGCCGGCGTTCCTCGGCCAGCAGCGGCGCGGTGCGCGAGACGGTGGCGGAGTCGATGCCGGCGATGATGTCGATCAGATGTTCCACCCCGAGCAGGGAACCGCGCAACCGCAGGTCGGGCCAGCTGCCCTCCTGCACGCCGGGCACCGCGACGAGTGACCATTCCCGGCCGGCCGCGCCGTGCGCGGTGAGCACGGTGACTGATTCGCCCTGCGG
>JBOHFJ010000437.1:0-3599 GCA_050699655.1 Pseudonocardiaceae bacterium | reverse complement strand
AGGTGAGCGGGGGGAACACCCCCCGCGACGGGTGCGGTCTGGGAGCCGTTACTGCACGACGTCATCTACCGACGGAGACTCGGGGCGAGCCAGGTTGATACCGAGGTTGGCAGCTGCCCGCTCCAGATCCTCATCGTCGGAGTCCCGCATCTCGATCGCCGCCCCGTCACTGGAGAGCACCTCGACGTTGAGGCACAGCGACTGCAACTCCTTGAGCAGCACCTTGAACGACTCAGGGATCCCGGGCTCGGGAATGTTCTCGCCCTTGACGATGGCCTCGTAGACCTTTACCCGGCCAAGCACATCGTCGGACTTGATCGTGAGCAGTTCCTGCAGGGTGTAAGCCGCCCCATAGGCCTGCATCGCCCAGCACTCCATCTCGCCGAAGCGCTGGCCGCCGAACTGTGCTTTTCCACCGAGCGGCTGCTGCGTAATCATCGAGTACGGACCGGTCGAGCGAGCATGGATCTTGTCATCAACCAGGTGCAGCAGCTTGATGATGTACATGTAGCCAACCGCGACCGGGTAAGGGTACGGCTCACCGGTTCGACCGTCGAACAACTGCGCCTTGCCGTCAGATCCGACCATCTGCTGGCCGTCCCGGTTGGGCAGTGTCGAGTGGAGCAGCCCGGTGATCTCCTCTTCCCGCGCGCCGTCGAACACCGGCGTGGCAACCACGGTGCCAGGCTCGCCCGTGTACAACTCCTCAGGCAGCCGGGAGGCCCACTCCGGATCACCGTCGATGCGCCACCCACTCTTGGCGATCCACCCGAGGTGGGTCTCCAAGATCTGCCCGATGTTCATCCGGCGCGGGACACCGTGGGTGTTGAGGATGATGTCCACCGGTGTCCCATCCGGCAGAAACGGCATGTCCTCCACCGGGAGAATCTTGCCAATGACGCCCTTGTTACCGTGTCGGCCTGCGAGTTTGTCACCATCCTGGATCTTGCGCTTCTGCGCGACATAGACCCGCACCAGTTCGTTGACGCCAGGCGACAGTTCGTCGTCGTCCTCCCGGGAGAACACCCGGATACCGATGACCTTGCCGGTCTCACCGTGCGGCACCTTGAGGCTGGTGTCGCGCACCTCGCGGGCCTTCTCCCCGAAGATGGCGCGCAGCAGCCGCTCTTCGGGGGTCAGCTCGGTCTCGCCCTTCGGCGTCACCTTGCCCACCAGGATGTCCCCGGCCTGTACCTCGGCACCGATGCGGATAATCCCGCGCTCATCGAGATCCGCCAACACTTCTTCGGAGACATTCGGGATGTCCCGGGTGATCTCCTCAGCACCGAGTTTGGTGTCTCGGGCGTCGATCTCGTGCTCGTCAATGTGGATCGAGGTGAGCACGTCGTCCTGTACCAGACGCTGGCTCAGGATGATCGCGTCCTCGTAGTTGTGGCCCTCCCAGGGCATGATCGCCACGAGCATGTTCTTGCCCAGGGCCATCTCACCCTGGTCGGTGCATGGCCCGTCGGCGATCACTTGATCGTTCTCCACCCGGTCACCCTCAGCGACAATGGGTCGCTGGTTAATACAGGTTCCCTGGTTGGACCGATGGAACTTGTTCATCCGGTAGGTCTGCCGGCTGCCGTCGTCGGCCATGACGGTGACGTAGTCGGCGCACAGCTCCTCGACCACGCCAGCCTTGTGGGCCACCACGACGTCTCCGGCATCCACCGCGGCCCGCAGCTCCATGCCGGTTCCCACCAATGGCGCATCACTGCGCAACAGCGGTACCGCCTGACGCTGCATGTTGGCGCCCATCAATGCCCGGTTGGCATCGTCATGCTCGACGAACGGAATCATCGCGGTGGCCACCGAGACCATCTGCTGAGGCGAGACGTCCATGTAGTCCACGCCCTGCGGATCGATGTAGTCGACGTCACCGCCCTTGCGTCGGACCAGCACGCGCTCCTCGGCGAAGTAGCCATCCTCGCCCAGCACCGCGTTGGCCTGCGCTTTGACGTACCGGTCTTCCTCGTCGGCGGTCAGGTAGTCGATCTGCGCGGTGACGCGACCGTCGACGACCTTGCGGTAAGGCGTCTCGATGAAACCGAAAGGGTTGACCCTGGCGAACGAGGACAGCGACCCGATTAGCCCGATGTTCGGACCTTCCGGGGTCTCGATGGGGCACATCCGGCCGTAGTGCGACGCATGCACGTCACGGACCTCGAAGCCGGCCCGCTCCCGCGACAGCCCACCTGGACCCAGCGCGGACAGTCGCCGCTTGTGCGTCAACCCAGCCAGCGGGTTGGTCTGGTCCATGAACTGGGACAGCTGTGAGGTGCCGAAGAATTCCTTGATCGCCGCCACCACGGGGCGGATGTTGATCAGAGTCTGTGGCGTGATCGCCTCGACGTCTTGAGTGGTCATCCGCTCGCGAACGACCCGCTCCATGCGGGACAGGCCGACCCGGATCTGGTTCTGGATCAGCTCACCAACCGTGCGCAGGCGGCGATTGCCGAAGTGGTCGATGTCGTCGGTCTCCACCGGAATCGTCGCGTCAGGCACACCATTCGCGGCGGGCATCGTCGTCTCGCCCGCGTGCAGCCGGACGAGGTAGTCGATGGTGGTGACGATGTCGTCCTCGGTGAGCACCCCGTTGCGGTGCGGCAGGCGCAGGCCCAGCTTTTTGTTGGCCTTGTACCGGCCGACCTTGGCCAGGTCGTAGCGCTTGACCTTGAAGAAGAGGTTCTCCAGCAGCGCCTGCGCGCTCTCCTTGGTGGGCGGCTCGCCCGGCCGCAGCTTGCGGTAGATGTCCAGCAGCGCCTCGTCGGGGCCGATGGTGTGGTCCTTCTCCAGGGTGGCGAGCAGCGTCTCGGAGTGGGCGAAACGCGCGGCGATCCGTTCGGTCGTCCAGCCCAGGGCCTTGAGCAGCACGGTCACCGGCTGGCGGCGCTTGCGGTCAATCCGCACGCCCACCGTGTCGCGCTTGTCGACGTCGAACTCCAGCCAGGCACCACGACTGGGGATGATCTTGACGCTGTAGACGTCCTTGTCGGTGGTCTTGTCCACCGCATGGTCGAAGTACACGCCAGGAGAGCGAACGAGCTGGGACACCACGACCCGCTCGGTCCCATTGATGATGAAGGTTCCCTTGTCGGTCATCATCGGGAAGTCGCCCATGAACACCGTCTGCGACTTGATCTCACCAGTGTTGTTGTTGGTGAACTCCGCCGTGACGAACAGCGGTGCGGCGTAGGTCATGTCCTTGTCCCGACACTCCTCCACGGAGGCCTTGACCTCGTCGAAACGGGGGTCCGAGAAGGACAGGGACATCGAGCCGGAGAAGTCCTCAATCGGAGAGATCTCCTCGAGCACCTCAGCGAGACCACCGATGGGCTTCTCGTCACCGGCGTCGATGCGGCGCTGGTACCACTTGGGGTCACCAGTCAGCCAATCGAACGATTGGAGCTGCAAGTCCAGCAGATTAGGGACCTGGAGCGGCTCACGGATCTTCGCGAAAGACGGACGGGCCGGAGCCCCCGGAAGGCGGGATACGGAGTTGTTCGCAGCAGAGGTCTTGGTCGGGCGGGAGACTGCCAAGATTGCGTCCTTCCGAACACTAGCGCTGCCGAGCGCAGGACCACGTGGTCAGCAGG
>JBOHFJ010000436.1:0-3604 GCA_050699655.1 Pseudonocardiaceae bacterium | reverse complement strand
GCGTGCGACTGCAAACTGATTCCCGTGGTGCTCGGCGGCGACTCCGAACCCCTCGACGTCGGCCGCGCCATGCGCACCGTACCCCTGGGCATCCGCCGCGCCCTCGCAGCCCGAGACGGCGGGTGCACCTTCCCGGGCTGCGATCGACCACCCGGACTCTGCGCCGCGCACCACGCGCGCCACTGGATCGACGGCGGCGAGACCACAATGGGAAATTGTTGCCTGCTGTGCCCGATGCACCACCAACAAGTGCACCTGCAAGGCTGGGACGTCACCATCCACGGCGGACGCGTCGAATTCCGGCCACCCGCCATCATCGACCCCGACCGCCGACCCCTCACCAACCCCCTCCGCCGCTGATCATCGCTACACTGGCCTACGCGAGGAGCTCACGGCGCAGGACGCTTAGGGTCCAGCGCTCCCATTCCGCTTCACCGACCTGATCTGACCGGCCAGACGTTCCTTGGTGTCAGCCGGTGGAAGCACGCCGTGCGGGCAGGCGGTCCGGTCACGTGCTCGTGGGATCTACGGCTGGAACACAGTTGGCCGAAGTGGCGGGAAACCGGCGCATCATCCATCCGAGAATGGCGAGTCCGGGGACAGCGAGCAGGGTGGACATGGCGAAGAACTCCACCCATGCCATGTGGTCGGCGACCCAGCCACCGGTCGAGGCGAGGACCGTCCGCCCGAAGGCCATGAATGAGGTGAACAGAGCGTACTGCGTCGCGGTGTAGGTCGCGTTGCAGAGCATCGCCAGGTATGCGACGAGGGCAGCCGAGGCCATGCCACCGGTCAAGTTCTCGATCGTGACTGTGCAGACGAGGACGCGTACGTCGTGACCGGCCAGCGCCTGGGCGGCGAACATCAGGTTTGAGAGCGCTTGGCAGATCCCGCATACGAAAAGTGCTTTCATAACACCGTACCGGCCAACGGTAAGGCCACCGAGGAAGACGCCGGTCAGCGTGGCGCCCAAGCCGAAGGTTTTGGTCACCGTCGCGATCTCGACTTTGCTGAAGCCGATTTTGAGGTAGAAGGGATTGGCCATGCTCCCGGCGAAGGCGTCGCCGAGGGTGTAGAGCACGATGAAAGCCAGGACAACGACAGCGACCGCGACCCCGTGGCGGCGGAGGAACTCGGCAAAGGGTGCGACGACCGCCTCCCGGAGACAGCCAGGGAGCTCAGCGCTCGGTGTCGCCACCGCGGTGGCTCTCGGTTCGGGGGCCAACAGCGTGGTCACCAGCCCGACCGCGAGCAATCCCGCCATTGCCGCGTAAACCCACGACCACGGCGCCACCGCGGCGAGGAAGAGTGCCCCCGCGCCGCTGGCCAGCATCCCTAGCCGGTAGCCGTACTGCGTCATGGCGGCGGCCGCGCCCTGTTCGTGCTCGCGCACCGTCTCGATCCGGTACGCATCAATGATGACGTCTTGACTGGCGGAGAGGAAGGCGACGGCCAGTCCGGCTACGACCGTCCAGATTGGCGCCTTCTCGGGCCGCGTGGCGCCGAGTGCCATGATGGCGCCGGCCAGAGCGAGCTGGACGACAAGTAGCCAGCTTCGCCGCCGCCCCAGCAGCCGGGTCAGCATGGGAATCGGCACGCGGTCGATGAGTGGGGACCACACGAACTTGACGTTGTAGGGCACGCCCAGCATGGCGAACAGGCCGATCGAGGTGAGCGACAGCCGCAGTTCCGTCAGCCAGATGGCGAGGGTCGCCCCGGTCAACGCCAGCGGAAGCCCGCTGGCGAAGCCCATCAGAAAAATGATCCTCAGCCGGGGCTCGCGGTAGACGGCGAGAGCGGCGAGCCATCCGCATCCAGCCGGGCCGGGACGGAGCCCGTCATCCCCGTGGCCAGAGGTACGCTCTTGAGGGCGCCAGGATGCAAGCGGGTGTCTCACCCGGCCGCGCTCGAGGGCTTACCCGAGGAGTTCACAGCGCAGGACGCCGAGGGTCCAGCGCTCCCATTCCGCGACTAACCAGCCACGTTCGGTGACCAGCACGGGGAACAGCTCGGGACCGGAACTGGGTCTTTCCGGCCACCTGTGATGGCCATTGAGCGCTCCTGGGCCGCCGGAAGGGACTTTCGTCGTGGTGGCGGTCAGTGTAGGTGCAGCGCCAGCCGATGTGACCGTCCGGCCCGGACAAGCAGGCAGGTCGGTAGCGGTACCCGACCGCCCAGCGGATCCTGGCTGCCTACGACGACACTACCGTTTTCGACTTCACCGGCCCCCTCGACGGGGCGCGCCAGCGTCGCGCGGCACGTGTCCTCAAGATCTCGCGTTTAGTGATCCAACCCTATAGATAGCGGCGCTGGACGGTGGCCGGATCGCGGTGCGGGACAGCAAGCACCCCGGCGGGGCCGTGCTGTTCCTCCCCCGTGCCGAGCTGGCCGCCTGGATCAGCGGCGTGCGGAACAACAAGTTCATCGACCTGGCATGAATCGGTCAGCCGCAACCGGGCCAAACACCGGGACCAGAAACGCGGTGGCTCGCCTCCGCAGGTGTCTCAACCCGTCGGTGACTGCGTGCTGTGCGTGTCTTGCGGTAGAGGTCCGGGTTGCTCGTCGCGCTGGTGACAATTGCGCACAGCGCAGCACCTCCGGCCTGCGCTAGAATTCTGTACATGCAGGTGTTGCCACTCGCCCAGGTGCGGGCGCGGCTCTCCGAGCTCGTCGACACCATCGACCGCACAGCCGAACGGGTGTTGATCACTCGTAACGGCGTGCCCGCAGCGGTGGTCATCTCGGTCGACGACCTAGCTGCGATGGAGGAGACCCTGGCGTGGCTGGATGGTGACGTGGCTGTGCGTCGCGCCCAAGAGGCCGACGAGGCCGTCGACGCCGGTGACGTCACTGGGCGCGACGAGATGGCGGCCATACTCGCCGCGCAGGCGCGACACTCCGCGTGACGGAGTTCTACGACCTGGTCGTCGGGGCTGCGGCACGCCGAGCGCTCACCGAACAGCTCCCGGAGCGGATCGCGGCGGCGGTGTGGGCGTTCTGCGATAGCCCGCTCCGGGAGGCACCGTACCGGGTGGGCAAGTCCCTGCGCCAGCCATTCGCCGGGCAGTATTCGGCCCGGCGCGGCGCCTACCGGGTGCGTTACCGCGTGGATGACGGCAAGCGGCTCGTGATCGTCGTCGACATCGCCTACCGCGCCGACGCCTACCATTCGGCCCGTTCGTGACGCGCCGGGCTGATTCCACCGGGCATAGGCTCAAACGGTCGTAGCGACACCCCATGGGCTCAGCCGGTCCGAACTGTCAGACTTCCCGGTCATGGGCAGGTGGGCACGGGACCGGGCGTCTGCCATCGTGGGCGCGATTCTCATGGGTGGGGCTATCGCGTGGGCGGGGTGGATTTACCATCTGCCGACGGCTGAGCGTGGTGGTGCCCTCGGTCCCGCCCAATTCGTACTGGCCGTGGCCACTTTCCTCGTCGGTGCCAGCTCGCTGGTGGTGTCGCCGGTCGTCCTTCATTTGTCCGTTCGGTGGACGTCCTGGCCGCACTGCTGGCCGAGGCGGTGGAAAGGCAGTGGCGCAAGGAAGCTACCGAGCGGCGGCTGCTGACTCCCGACCCCATCTCCATGCATTGGTCGCTTAGCGAC
>JBOHFJ010000435.1:0-3622 GCA_050699655.1 Pseudonocardiaceae bacterium | reverse complement strand
AGACTGGACCAACCACGCTTAGTAGCGAGGATCCCCATCGGTGCAGCCACGACTCACTTCCACTTCACCCTGTAAGTATGGGAGTCGACGGCCTCACTCTAACGGAGTAACTTCCCCACGACGGAGCTGTCATGACCGCCGTCACTGACATGCCCGACGCTGACCCCAACAATCCAACGCAGACGCGGCCAGGTACGAGGAAACGAGGGCAGAACAGGCCGAGCCCCACCCCAGCCACCGACCGTGCCTAGATACAGCGGCGACCCACGGAGTACAGCGGGGAACCACGGAGACAACCCGTGACTCCCCAACCCCAACCACGACCAGTCATCGCTGGTCGAGCGCAGTTCCTACTGGCGTGACGGGTCAAGGATTCGAACCTTGGAAGGCATCAGCCGACGGATTTACAGGCCTCACTCAGGAAGACCGGGCGGACCGAGGACCTCGATGCCGTACTCGGCGGCCACGGCAGCTAGCCGTACCAGGTCAGGGGCCGGCCCACCGGCGGACGGCAGGGTAAGCGCGGTTGCGGGCTCGGACACGTCGCGTATGAAGTCCTCGAAACCCGTCGGCTGGCTCAACACCAGGAATCGAGCCTGATCAGAAGTAACCACTAACGTATGCGGAACGTCGGGCGGCCCGTAAACCAGCGATCCCTCGGGTGCTTCGATCAACTCACCGCCGACCCACACAGTCAATTCACCCTCGATCACATAGAAGAACTCCGCCTCCCGGTGGTGCACATGTAGCGGTGATGCCGGGCCGCGCGGTCCCCGCGACTCGACTACGGCCAGCCGCCCGCCAGTGGCCGCGCCGGTGCTCTTGATCAGAGTCAAAGTGGTGAGGAACCACCTCGCCTCGCCCTCATCCCGGCGCAGCGCGAAAGGAACGGCGGCGCGGTCGGCGTCAAGGCTCATCGCGTCTCTCCGATCATCGGCCGTGTGGGTCGGGCAAACAACGGCCGGTCACGTGAGCGGTTAGCTCTGGGGATGCTAACGGATGTTCGAAGTGCAACGTGTAGCGGCTCGACTACACAACGGCCTAGCGCGAAGAGCCCTGGTGCTCCTCACCACAGCCAGGAGAACGAGCTGGCCCCACGCCAACGGCCGGACACAAACGCTGCCCCTCACACCGACACCACGACGAAAACTCGGTATAACCAACAAGAGAGCGGGACAGAACCAGAGCGCAAACTGGGTACCCCAGTGTCGGCTGGTTGCTCGACGACGGTGCCTCCGGCACGTGCGACGTGCTGCTCCGCAGGCGAGGCGCGCTAGTGGGACTACCGGATTCGGCCCTGCTGGGCGATGTCCGGACCGAGCCGGTTGCCGGGCCCTGGTACGAGCCACACGTGAACCAGCCGCACAGCCACGACGCTACAGGCCCGGCCGTGGGCGGGGACGGTTCGGTCGCGAGCACCATCGAGGCGATCTGGCGGCAGGTGCTCAAGCGCACCGAAATCGACCCGGATGCCAACTTCTTCGATCTCGGCGGGCACTCCCTGCTGTTGGTGCACGTGCTGCAGCAGTTGCGCGCGACCGTCGGCTCGGACCTCCAACGGTGGAGCTATTCCAGCACACCACGGTCCGCGGCTTGGCGGCGCACCTGGAAAGCCGGGCGGACGACCCGGCGGACGAGGACCGACGACCGCCGCCGGGCACTGCGGCGGCAGCGGGACCGCCGCGATACCGGTGTGAAAAGATAAACCCCATCGGAACAATCATGCGGGCCTACGCGGGTGCGGCGGATCTGCGGACAATGCAGGAGCTGACGCAGAGGGTGTGGTCGCCCGCCAGCCTGCACCACGTCGGGGACCTGGCCTGGGGTCGGTTCATGTATACCCCGGAGCTGGTGGACTGGCCGATCGCCCTGTGGGAGGACGGCGACCGCGTGGTGGCATGGGGCTGGGCCCACTTCCCGGACGAGCTGAAACTGCAGGTCGACCCGGCGCGCGGGGAACTGGTCGACGACGTCCTCGCCTGGTTCGACGAACTCGCCGACGGCGGCGTCCGTGAGCTCGATGTTTTGGACAACCAGGTAGAGCTGCGGGAGGTGTTGGTCCGTCACGGGTACGAACGGCGGGAAGACGTACCGTATTTCGCTCACCACGCCCGCGCGCTGCTCGACCTGCCCAAGCCCGAACTGCCGGAGAGTGTCACCGCACACGCCGTCCGAGGAGAAGAGGACCTGGCCAACCGCGTCGCCGTGCACCAGAAGGCATGGAACTCCACCCGCGTGACCGCGCAGTCTTATCGCGACGTCATGGCTGCCTGGCCCTACCGGTCCGAGCTGGACTGGGTGATGGAAGCCCCGGACGGTGAGTTCGTCGCGAACTGCCACATCTGGTACGACGAGGGCAATCGCGTGGGCCTGATCGAACCCGTCGGCACGGTGCCGGACTTCCGCCGCCGCGGCCTGTCCCGCGCGGTTTGCCTCGCCGCGCTGCATGCCCTCCACGAGGCGGGCGCCGGAATGGCCGTCGTCTCCCCCAGGGGCGACGAGGCCTACCCCATCCCCCAGGCCCTCTATCGCAGCATCGGCTTCCAGCCGTACGCCCGCACCCACACTTACGTCAAGAAAGACCCGCCGGCATTGTTACGCTGACGGAAAGCGGGTACGGCTGACCGGGGTGGCGCCCTGATCAGATGGCGAGGGCGAGTTCGGCCAAGGCTGCCGGGAGCCGATGCTGTGGGCCGAGTTCCATGCTGAGCTCGTAGTGGCTGCGGCGGAGGTTCTGGACGGATGCGTGTCCGGTGCTGATCACGCGGGCCGAGCGGAGCTGTTTGAGGCCACGCATCGGTCTGCGGCGGGACTTGAGCCGTCCATGATCGGACTCGATCGGATTATTCGCATACTGCTCCATGACATGGCACACCGAGGGCGGCAACTCATTGAGCACCCGCGCTGAACACGTCAAACGCCCGTTTCGCCTTTGGCGAGCTTCCCTGCCTCCTTGCCTCCCGACCGACAGGCAGCGCGGTGTTGGCCCGTACGAAGTCCGTGATCAACTGCACATCTCCTTCGTGCGCAGGCCGGTGGCGGCGCGAGCGCGCGAGGGCGAGTCTGACCGAGTGCTGAACCTGTGCCGCCACGCGGCCAGTTGGGCATCCCGGTAGGGCACCAACCGGACCGTAATGACCTGCGGCTTCCTCTCGACACAGACCTACAGGCTCACCAGCGGATCCGGCGTGACCTGCGGAAATTCATGATCAGTTAAGTGCCCCCGGCAGGATTCGAACCTGCGACACACGGTTTAGGAAACCGATGCTCTATCCCCTGAGCTACGAGGGCCTACGTTGTGCGTTTGCCCAGCATGCCGGGCGTGTGTTGGTCCGTCAGGCTCGGGCTGGCTGCCTCGCTCCAGACGGTCTGTGCCGCATCTGTGCCGCGTGCCGTAGACCAGCTTCTCACCACCGACCTGACACGCGGCGCTGATTGTACGGCGGGTGGTGTCGAGCCAAGAGACTGGAGGCCGTGCAGCGACGACGAGGTAACGACGTGGTTGCTGCTGGCCATGGTGATGTTCGTGTCGCCCGCCACGATCATGGGACCGTCGTGAGCGGATTTTTGCCACGAGGATGGGACCACTCGGTTGCCAGTGGTGGGACCACCCGGCGTGTCG
>JBOHFJ010000434.1:0-3635 GCA_050699655.1 Pseudonocardiaceae bacterium | reverse complement strand
GTGCAGGATCGCTCGGTGCAGCGCGAGTACCTGCTGGCCCGACGCCGCGCCGACGAGCAGCGGGCCAGGGCCGTCCGGTCGGAGCTGCTGGACGCCGCGGGACCCGACGGGGCGCTGCTCGACGGGGTCGTGCTGTCCGAGCGCGCGCTCGCGGCGCTGCAGCGGCTGCTCGGCCCGGCCGTCGCCGCGATGGGTCCGGGCCGCGTCAAGGGCGAGACCGAGACCGACGGGCTGCGCTGCGTCGTAGAGCGCCGTCCCGGCGAGCCAACCACCGTGCATACCCCGGCCGGTGCGCTGCGGCTGATCGATCTCAGCCTCACGATCACCGCGGCGCGGGAGCCGTGATGCGCGACGATCCGCAGCGGGCCGGGGAACTGACCGGGTCGGCCAGGGCGCTGCTGACCCGTCCGTGGCGCACCGCCGAGGCCGACCGCCCGCTGTTCCTGCTCATCCGCCGCCACGCCGAGCAGCTGGACCGCTGGTTCACCCAGCGCCTGGGCTACCGGCTCATCGTCGGCACCGACACGGCCCGGCTGGTGAAGTCCGGGCACATCCCGCCTGACCGCCCGCTGCGTACCCACACGGATCGCCCCTTCACCGCGCGCGAGTACGTCCTGCTCGCCCTGGTGCTGGCGGCTACGGCGGCCGGGCCGGACCGGATCAGCCTGCGCGACCTCGTGTTGCAGGTCCGTTCCGCCGCCGCCGACGCGGGCATCGCGCTGGACGGTGCCACCAGCGAGCGCCGCGCGCTGGTCACCGCGCTGCGCTGGCTGGTGGGCAACGGCGTGGTGCGCGAACTCGACCGGTCGGTCACCGGCTACGAGACCGACGCTGACGCCGACGCCCTGCTGGAGGTCCGCAACGACCGGATGGCGCTGCTGCCCGCGCCTGCGCTGGTGGGCGCGGAGTCGGCCGACGAGCTGCTCGACCGCGCCGCGGGCGAGGGCACCGGCCGGGCTGCGCTGCGCCGCCGGCTGGTGGAGGATCCCGTGCTGCACGCCGACGACGTCACGCCGCAGGACTGGGCCGAGCTGCGCCGCCGCTTCGGTGAGGAGTCCCGCTACTGCGAGGAGATGTTCGGGCTCGTCGTCGAGGCCCGGGCCGAGGGCGTCGCCGCGATCGACGTGGACGGCGGCTGCACCGACATCGCATTCCCGGCCGGCGGCACCACCGCCCACGCCGCCCTGCTGCTCCTGGACGCGCTCACCACCCGCCATCGCGACGGCGCCGACAATGCCATGCTGGACCGCGAGCTGTGTGAGCTGCTGGAACGCTACGGCCGCTACTGGCGAAAGGACGTAGAACCGGAGAACCTGCGCGACGAGGCCGTCGCGCTGCTGACGGCGATGGCCGTGGTCACGGTCGAACCCGACGGGCGGGTGCGCCCCCGCCCGGTCGCGGCCCGGTTCGCTCCGAACGTCACCGTGGCCAGTGCTGACGACGACGCGGGGCAGCAGACCCTGCTGTGAACAGCTTCCTTGCCGACCCGGCGCTGCAGCCGCTGTGGCGGGCCGTGACCGCGGCCCTGGACCGTAACGGCCTGGGCTGGCGCGGCCGGTTAACGCTGCCCGACCTCACTGCCGAGGGTCGTCGCCGGCTCGGGGTTCTGATCGAGACCCGGATGCCGGCCACCCGGCGCACGGTCTCGCTCGATGCCGTCGCGGCTGGCGTGGAGCGGCTCACCGGCGCCATCTTTGTCGACGCTCTGGGGACACTCGGACACCCACCCGCCGGCCGGCGAGAAGCGGCGCTGGCCCGCCACGACGCCACGACGCGGCGGCGGGCCGCCCTGGATGACGCGACGGCAGCGCAGCTGGGCGATGCGACTTGGGTGATCGCTTGGCGCGACGCCGCCTGGACCGACGGGCTGTTCGCGCGGCACACCGCCGACGAGGTCACCACGGCGGTCACCCGGGTCGGGCAGGTGCTCGCCCGCGCCGGCTCCGGCCGCAGCCGCACCGAGGTGGCGGCGCAGCTACTCGGTGACGCGCACGCGCTCGACACCTCCACCCGGCTCGCCACCTTGGTCACCCGGGCACTGATTGCCCGCGACGGTGCGGCTGACGAGCGCGGCGCGTGGGAACGCGCCGGCCTGCCGCTGGACCTCGTGTCGGCCCCGGTGTTGACCTGGGCACTGCCAGTCCTCGGCGCGGACGGAGTCGCCGACGCGGTGCGGGCGATGACGGCGGCCGGGCTGCCGATGCAGCTGTCGGTGCTGGCGCTGCGGGCGTCGCCGCTCACTGTCGCGCCCGGGAAGCCGGTGCTGGTGGTGGAGAACCCGCGACTGGTGGAGGCGGCGGCGCAACGTCGCCTCCCGGCTGCGGTGCTCTGCACCAATGGCAACCCGACCACGGCCCCGAGCCTGGCCATCGCACAGCTCCGGTCGTGCGGGGCACGGCTGCGCTACCACGGTGATATCGACGCGCCCGGCCTGGCGATGACCGGCCGCGCCCGGGACGCCGGATGCGAGCCGTTCCGCATGTCCGCGCGGGATTACCGTGACGCCCTCGCTGACGCCTCGGCCGTGGGAGTCGAGCTGCCCCGTGACCCCGCAGCCGCACCCCCGACACCGTGGGACCCGGTCTTGGCCGTCGCGTTCGACGAGCACCGCGCGGTCGTTCACGAGGAGCGGGTGATGGACGATGTCCTCGGCGCGCACGCGGCCGGCTGTTGACCGCTGACGATCTGTCCGCGGGAAACGGGTCCTCGACGACGGTGCTCAGCTCCCCGAGGCCACCCACGGCCTCATGGATGCTTGTGCACCTTCCAGGGCACCCGTGCGGGCTCTCATGGATGCTTGTGCACCTTTATTAGGTTGGGGTGGGCGGTTCCGCACGCGGGCGTTGCCGCTGGTGGCGTGGGGCAACCCACATCCCGCTCACCCGAGCCATTCGATCAACGCGTCGCGGACCACCCGCGCGGCGTCCTCGTCGAGGATGAGGACGCACTCCCCGGTGACATGGGTCGAGGATGATCTCCCCACCCTGCTTCTCCAGCACCAGGTTCGCGAAGCCCCTGGGTCCTTTGTGCACCGCGCAGGTGACCCCGATCGCCCTGCGATTCGCGCAGGGTGCGCCCGTGTCCCCCGTCGCGCCATCAGCCATGGTTGCGGCCTCTTCTCTCGCTCGCCCTGGCGCCGCCCGGCCTGGTCGGGGGTTGGGACAGACAGGCCGGGCGGCTAGCGACCTCACGGTCTGCCGGCGGTCTGACCGAGAGACCATCGGCCGGCAGCTGTTGCACCTGGTCGAGCTGGGCAACGACCCCAACATCACCATCCAGGTGCTGCCGTTCTCCGCTGGCGCCCACCCCGCGATGGGGTCGAGCTTCGTGCACCTGCGGCTGGGCGACCCACCCGACGGGGAGACCATCTATCTGGAGGACATGGCCAGCTCTGACTACGTGGGGCGCCCGACGCTGATAGCGAGCTACCTGACGGCGTTCGGCATGCTGGCCCAGCAGGCGCTCAACCCCGCACAGTCGTCCCTCTTGATCAAGAGTGCAGCACTAATGGCTCGTATTTAAATTACTCACTTTATTGTCCAGATTCTTCCGGTGACTTCTTTAGGGTGTAGTTCCAGTCGCCGTGAAATTCGTGCTTGACGATCGGAAGCTGCTTCATCTCATGGTCGGTTACC
>JBOHFJ010000433.1:0-3668 GCA_050699655.1 Pseudonocardiaceae bacterium | reverse complement strand
GGCGAGTCCCAGCAGGCCGGCGAGTCGAACATCAGCCGCGCCCAGCGCGCCGGGGGCTGCCAGGGCGATGAGGAGGTAGAAGGTGAACAGGATGGCCAGGCCAGCGCACGAGCGGAGCATCGCGGCACCGTTGTGCTCCACGGCCGCCGCGAGCCCGAACAGCACCGCGAGGCTGGGGTAGGCGGGGAGCAGTAGCCTGGCGGGCATCCGGTTCTCAAGGAGATCGATCACGGCCAACGGCACGCAGACCGCGGCGAGCGCACTGTCGGTGAGGAGTTCCGGGTGGAGGTTGACACGCCAGGCCAGCAGCCCGAACAGAATCGCCGTGGCCGAGGAGACCGCCGCGGTCGTGGCCAGCGGATGATCACGGCGCGGCACGGTCAGGGATGCGTGCGTCAGCCGAGACAGCGGGGCGCCGACGAGGGCACCGAGCACACCCCAGAGAGGGACCATCCACCACGGGTTCACGGCTATACCCCGAGCGCGTGCACGACCATCTCTCCGGGAGAATTTCTTGGCGTGTCCGTCATGGCCTCTCCGCCCGTTGTGATCTGTCACGCAGTCCGTAGCGGTTCAGGTGGTACGCAGCGTCCGTGCGCACCTGGTGGTCGGTTGAGGGAACGGGAGAGGCCCCCTGATCTCTCTGGGTAGGCCCTTGGTCACTGTACGCAAGTTGTGGTGATCGGGAAGGTTGTGGTGCGGCTGGCGGTGTGCGCGGGATTGGTTCCCGTCTGCGTTGGCGACACAGGCTGCGCGGGATGGGGAACTATAGCTATGCCGACCACGGTCACAGTGCTCTGGTGATCCTGGTGCCGGCGGTGGATGCGCTGGTGGCACCGGCGCTTGGACCAACCCGCCATGGTCGGTGATTCGCAGGGGAGCGCCGCGTAGCCTGGCGCTCGCGCCTCACCCAGGGCAACGCCCCGGGGCGAGGGTCCCGGGGCGCCGGTGGGGTGGTCCACTTGGTGACTGATAGGGGGCGGCCATGGATGGTGACGACGACGCGCGGATGATCGGTGCGCGGCTGCGCCGGATTCGCGGTTCCCGGAAGAAGTCGCTGCGGGTGGTCGCGGGGTTGGCGGGGATGAGCAAGTCGAAGCTGTCCCGCATCGAACGTGGAGAGATGGCGCTGGACAGTCGATCCGAGGTCGTGGCCTTGGCGAACGCGCTGCGGATCGCGCCGTCGGAGCTGACCGAGCTACCGGTGCCAGCACCGGCCAACGGGCACGCGGATAGCGCCGTGGACACGGTGCGCCTCGCGCTGATGGCCGTCGGTCGCGAACGGCCCGGTGGGCAGGTGGTGTCGTTGGAGGAGTTGCGGGCGAGGGCGAACGTGATCGAGAGCAGCGACTACCGCAGTCGTGGCGTCGCGCTGCCGGGCCTGATCCGGGACTTGCACAGTACCCTGGCCGCAGGGCGGGGCGTGACGGAGTTGCTTGAGCTGGCGGTGCTGGTGCATGCCCAGACCACCCGTGGCTGGCTGTACGTCGTGGGCGCCCCGCTGGACCTGCGACGAGAGGCGGCCACGCTGGCCCAGCGGATGGCGCGGGAACGCGACACCCCAACCGCGCTCGGCGTCGCCGCGTGGGGTGCTGTGATCGAGATGGTCACCGCCGGTGCGTTCGGCTTGGCCCGGGAGGAGCTGAACTCGGTGAGAGTGCCGACGAACACTGCGGAGTCGATGCAGCTCGCGGGCATGCTCGCGTTGTCCGCCTCGCTGGTGGCCGCCGCGGACAAGCGGCCCACTGATGTGGAGGCCGCCCTGGACTACGCCGCTGAGCTGGCGGCACGCACGGGTCAAGGCAACGCCTACCTGATGGGGTTCGGGCCGACGAACGTGGGCTTGTGGCGCATGGCTGCGGCACTGGAGATCCGGGACTACGAGCGTGCTGCCACGATCGCGGAAGGCGTGAACCCGAAGGCGCATCCCAGTAGGGAGCGCCGGGCCACGTACTGGATGGACTACGGCCGGGCGCTGGCCCGACTGCCCGGCCGCCTGGACGACGCGGTGCGCGCCCTGCGCATCGCCGAGGAACTGTTCCCGATGCGAGTACTCCGCAACCCCTTCGCCCGCGAGGTCATCGGGGAGCTGCTCACGCGGTCCCGGCGGGACGCGGCGGGCCGGGAGCTGCGGGGAATGGCCTACCGGGCTGGTCTGCTGCTTTAGCCCCCTCCGGGGGGAATCGGGGGGACGTCCCGGATACGGGACATCCGGTGTCGCTGATCGGTCATGGTCATCCATCGTGATCGACAGACAACGTGACCGGATCCAGCTCCCGAGTGTCGCATGAGAGACACGAGCAGTGGTGCAGCCAGGACGAACCCGACCAGCGCGAGCGTGACGTGGACGGAGGTGCGGGACGCCGCGGTGAGCGCGGTCCGCCGAGGCTGGCCGGTGGTGCCCGGCACCTGCCGCCCCGACGAGAGGGGCTTCCCTGAGTTAGGCCCGCTTCAGGACACCTGGGACCTCGCCCCGGTCACGGACCCCGAGCGCGCCGAGGAGGTGTGGACGCGGCTGCGGCGGGTCGGGGTGCTGCTGGTCTGCGGACGCGGCATCGACGCCCTAGGGGTGCCTTTCCGGGTGCGCGAGCTGTTACCGGCCCTGGGAAAGCGGGGCCTGACGGTGCCGGTGGCCACGGCGCTAGCACCCTCCCGATGGCAGCTCCTCGTGGCCACCGGCTCGAGCACGCTGCGGCCTGATCTGGCCGCCGCGTCGGTATGCCTGCGCGGGATCGGGCAGTGGGCGGCGTTGCCGCCGACGACGCTGGGCGGATACCCGCCCCTCCAGTGGACGGCCACACTCCCCGACGACCGCGCTGTCCGCCTGCCGGGCGCGGATGAGGTGCAGCGGACGCTCGCCGAGGCACTCAACTCAGGGCGGCCCGATGACGGCCGAGGCTAACCGGCAGTGGGGCCGGCATCGCCGGGCGCGCGGAGACTGGTGGAGGGAGCCGCTATGGGGCATGGTCGTGGCGGTGATCGTGTGGCAGGCGCTGCGCCAGCGGCAACGCGAACGCACCTCCATCCCCGCGGCCGAGCCTGCGGTTGGTGGCGCGTCCGCCCGGCGCAGGCCCGCACTGCCCGCACTGGTGGATCGTGCGCCCCGGGGATCAGGGCATGACTCGCCTCGGGCCGGCGTGCCTGGTGTCCAGCTCCCCCTGAACAGCGGTGAGCCGATCCCCGGTCTGAGCCCGGAGCTGCTGGCGTCGTGGGCGCTGCGGCGGGCGTATCGGGGTGGGGTAGCGAAATCGGGCGATCATTACTTCGATCGCGGCCATCTGATGCCGAGCCACCTGACCGGGGCGTTGGATGAGCTCGTCCAGGGCGGGATGCTGACACTGGCCGAGGAGGACACCTGGGGCCTACGACGGGTCAGCCTCACCGCCGCCGGGCACGCCCGGTACCCGCAGCTCAGCTGCCCACCCCGCCGGGTAGCCCCGCCGGTGCCCGATCCCCAGTACCGGGGCCACAAGTCCGAAGTCGGGCAGGCAACGAAGTGTGGGAGGTCAGTCCCGTGGAGCAGGTGGTTTCCGGTCTCCTGCCTGATGATCGGGCGGTCGAGAGTCTGACCGGCCGTGGTGGTGGGGCACCGCGGCCTCGATGGTGCAGACCGAAGGGGCATCGCCAGCGGATGACTGGTACCGCTGGGAACAGGCGGGCAACGGTTT
>JBOHFJ010000432.1:0-3678 GCA_050699655.1 Pseudonocardiaceae bacterium | reverse complement strand
CTGTTAATGCCGATGCCCCCGGTCGCGTCCGCCCCCGCCGCGCCGGTGGCCACGCTACTCGACCAGGGTGGCCTCTACACCCGCCTCCACCACCAGCAACTCGGCAGCGATACCGCGCCGACACGTCGCTAGCCCGAAGGCACCCGCGAGGTTCTTTGTGGGCCAGGTTCAGGGTCCGATCAGGTTGCGGATCCTGCGGCCGACCTCGGCGTGCCGGTCGGGGTGCAGCTCGGCGATCGGTGCATCGCCGATCAGCCAGGTTCGGGGTAACGCGCTGATGCGGTCCAGCACCGCCTGGCCCACGTCGGGGATCGGTTCGGTGACCACTCGGGACCCGGGGCGGCTGGTGTCTCGGATCGGGACGGCCAGCATGTTGTCCTCGTTGAGTTCCAGGTATAGGTCGTTGGAGACGACCAGCCACGGCTCTGGGCCCAGCACCCCGCCCTTGATGGTCCAGACATCACCAAACCGCGGGGGCCTAGGCGGCATCGCTCGCGTTCCGGCGGCGTGCGGCGCCCAGGCGGTCCAGCTCGGCGGCCGTCTCGGCGGCCAGGTGCGCGCGCTGCTGTTCGTAGTCGGGTCCGCTCAGGCCCTCGGCAGCGCACCATTGCTGGTGGCGAGTCAAGGCGTCGCGCATCGTCTCGGCCCGGGTGCACCGGGAAATCCACGCCGACACGCTCATCTGATGCTCGGCGGCCGCGGCGAGGGCGTCTTGGTAAACACCGTCATCCATTGTGATCGTCACGCGCGTCGTAGCCACCCCACCATACTACTCCAGTGCATATCAAACAGTAAGCAACACTCATACATACCGGATGTGCCAACCGTCGAGGAGGGCCTGGAGGCTCAGTTCAAGATCGCTGGTGACCAGGTGAGTCGCAGCGAGGATGCCGGGACCCGCATGGCCCGGTGGCGTAACCCCGGTCCCTATCTGTTGGTGAGACCCGCATCAGGCGGGTGCGCCAGCACAGAGGGATTGATCATCATGCGCCAGTTCAGAACCAAGTTTGTGGTGCCAGCGGTCGCGGCGGGGATCATGGCCCTCGCCGGCTGCGGCGGCGCCGCCACGGCCGCACCAGCACCGGCCGATCAAGCGATGCCCGGAATGTCGGGGATGTCAATGCCCTCCGCCGGGTCAGCCCCAGCCGCGTCAGCTCCGGTTGCGTCCGCTCCCACCGCGCCGGTGGCCACTAACGCGGTGTCGATCCTGAATTTCGCGTTCTCCCCGGCGACCGTGACCATCAAAGCCGGCACCACCGTGACCTGGACCAACCAGGACCAGGATGCGCACACCGTGAGCGCGATGTCCGGGGCGTTCCACTCCGCGACGCTGAACACCGGCCAGTCCTACAGCCACACCTTCACCACACCGGGCCGCTTTGACTACCTGTGCACGATCCACCCGTTCATGCTGGGCACCGTGGTGGTGACGCCATGAGTGAGCTCGAGAACGGCCCGCAGGGGATGAACCGCCGCCAGTTGCTGCGGCACACCGCGTGGTTCGGCGCGGCGGTGGCGCTCACCGTCACCGGCGGCGAAGTGATCAGCCACATCGGCGGCACACCCGCCGCGGCCGCGCTCGCCGAGGACCCGCACGCGCTGCGGTTCGTGCAGCTCAGCGACAGCCACCTGGGTTTCACCGGATCCGCGAACACCGACGTCACTGGATCCTTCAACCGCGCCATCAACCAGGTCAACGCCCTGGGGTTCCGCCCCGACTTCGTGATGCACACCGGGGACCTGACGCACCTGTCCACCCAGGCCCAGTTCGACCAGGTTCGCCAGATGCTGCGCGGGCTGCGCACCGGGCAGGTGTTCACCGTGCCCGGCGAGCACGACTCGGTCGATGACCACGGGCAGAAGTACCGAGCCGCCTTCGGCGCCGGCACCCACGGGGACGGCTGGTACAGCTTCGACATCAAGGGCGTGCACGTCATTGGGCTGGTCAATACCCTGGCCTTGGAGAAGCTCGGTCACCTGGGGACTGACCAGCTGGAGTTCGTCCGCAAGGACGTCGCCGGCCTGTCGCCTGATACGCCCATCGTGGTGTTCAGCCACATCCCGCTGTTCGCGATGTACCCGGCCTGGGGGTGGGGCACCGACGACGCCGTCCAAGCGCTCAGTTACCTGCGCCGGTTCTCCTCGGTGACCTGCCTCAACGGCCACGTCCACCAGCTGTTCACCAAAACCGAAGGCAACGTCACCTTCCACAGCGCGACCACCACCGCCTACCCCTTGCCGCACCCCGGGCAAGGACCCGGCCCGATCCCGCTCACCCTGCCCGCCGGGCAACTCGGCGCCGCGCTGGGCATCCGTGACGTCACCTACCAACCCGGACAGCACACCCTGGCGATCCGTGATCAGCGGCTGGCCTGAACTTTGCTCACAGTGCCTGCCGAGCGGCGGCTACCGGGTCGACCACCTCGGTGACCAGCGAGGTCAGCCGGGCGAGCTCCTCCAGATGGATGGCGCTGAGCAGGCTCAGCTTCTCCTCGCCGGCCTCGGTCAGGGTGAGGCGCACGATCCGGCGGTCAGCGTCCTCATCGCGGTTGCGGGCGATGAGGCCCAGCTGCTCGGTGCGGTCGATCAGCTGCACGGCCCTGTGGTGGCGGGTGCACAGGTAGCCGGCTAGCTCTGGGTGCCATGTCCCTCGGGATGCGCCAGACCCGCTGAGTCGCCAGTCATCGCAGCGTGAGTGAGCCGGTCGGTAGCTGCTACCGACCGGCTCACTCACGTGCTCCGGCGAAACCCGCTCACGCGGGGTGGGAGAGTTGCTGCACTGACGGGATCTGGTCGTCGGCCGGTACCCCGGCCTGGGACGAGCCGTGTTGGGCCTGGTCGACGCTGGTGTTGACCTGGTCGAGGTCGCTGCCGCTGGCCTGGCCGGAGCCGATCGAACCCTTGAGGCCCTCCAGTTTTGCCGCGGCGGCCTCCAGCGGGGCGGCGATGTCCCGGCACAGCGTCGGGTTGGCCTCGGCATCTTGCTTGGCCAGCCGCAGCTCGTGCACCGTGAACGCGGTGGCCAGACCCGCCCTCACCAGGCGACCCACCCGGCCTCGGCTGCCCGAGGAGAATTCACCCGCCTTGAACGGCTTGTAGATGAAGTGGTGAAACGCGCCGAAACCCAGCCCCGCGTGCAGGACGAATTTGGTCTTGTCGAACGACCCGGTCTGCACTTGCGGGCAGCCCGCCGCCGACGGTGTCGACGGTGCCGACGAGGCGGGCGCTGTGCTCGTGGTGCCTGGGCCACACCCCACCAGCACCAGGGTCAGCGCGCAAAGCGCGGTGAGTGCCGCAAGGGGCCGACGTCGGGTCCCAATCTTCTCCCTCATGGCCAGTCATCCTCCCAGAGGTTGGCACCGACGTGGAAGGCGCACAAGCATCAATGACACCCGGAGTCACTGGGTGGGCTGGCTGAGGGCGACGGCCAGGTGGCAGATCACTAGGCTGAACGCGGCTACCACGGCCAGGTCGATCCACGGCGGGATGAGGTGCATCCCGTGGTCGTGGTACTGCCCGAGGTAAGAGATCAGCGTCAGGCCGGCGAACCAGGGCAGAATCCACCACAACGACCGTGGGTCCACCGGGGGGCGCTCATCCGAGCGGTCCAGCGCGTAGGAGATCCCGAACAGCACGTAGCCAGCGACGATGATCAGCACCAGCTTCTCCACCGTGGCC
>JBOHFJ010000431.1:0-3679 GCA_050699655.1 Pseudonocardiaceae bacterium | reverse complement strand
GGGTGTCGGTCAGCGCCGCAATATCGCCGGTGAGCGCGAAGGCGGGCAATGCCCGCCGTCCCGGACCCGGGTGCAGGAACAGGCTAGCGAGGTCGGCCGCATCGGTGCAGCTCCCCCCGTTGCCGATGGCGAACAGTCGCCCGCCGGTGGCGAACGCCGCCGCCATTGCCGAGGCGCACGCGGCCAGCCGCTGGCCATCGAGAGCCAGCACCTCCCGCCGGAGCGCCACGATCTGGTGCGCCTTGTCCACTGTGGAACGGCGCACTTCGGCCAAGACCGCCTCGAGAGCTCCCGCTCCGGGGTTGTCATGGCCGACGTTGTCCGGGTGTGCGTACAGGAACGGGTACAGGGATGCCAGGTCGTCGGACCGGGACTGGGCATCGGACCGGGACTGGGCATCGGAAAGGGCTTGGGCGTCGGAAAGTGCCTGGGTAGCCACGCGGGCGGCTGGTCCCGGGTCGCTGTGGCCGTTGGCTCCGGGGTTCATGCTTGCCGCCCGAGGACCGTGATCGCTTCTTTGGCGTGCACGAGGATCTCGTCGCCCACGTCCGCTGTCACCAATGCGACACTCACTTCTTCCCTGCTGGACCCGGTGTCTACCATGGCTAGGCCATCGGGGAGCAACTCGACGACGCGGACCGCGACGGCCTGGTCCGAGCACGTGATGCACACCTCGCCGTGGCATTCGGGAATGGTCATGCGACGGCCCTCGGGTCCAATAGGTCCGGATGTTGGAAGAACACGTGAACCAGCTCCCAAAGCACGTGGTATGCGGTGACGTGCACTTCCTTGATCACTTGCGGGTCATCGGAGTGGGCGAGGATGATGTGCTCGGCGGCCCGCGACGACGCGACGGCACCGCCGTCGCCGCCGACGAGCGCGATCGTGAGCATGCCCAGCTCCCTGGCGGCGGCCAACCCGCGCAGCACGTTGCCGCAGTTGCCGTCGGGGGAGATGCCGAGCGCGATGTCCTGGGCGCAGGCGAGGTGGCGCAGCTGGTGGGAGAAGATCTCGTCGAAGCCCTCCGTGCCGGCGATGCCGGTCACCGTCGCGACGTCAGCGGTCAACGATATCGCTGGCAGCGCGCGCTTGCCCATGATTACCGGGTGGACGAACTCGACCACGACGTGCTGCGCGTCCGTGCTGGCTGTGCCGTTGCCGAAGACGACGAGCGTGCCGCCACGGTGGAAGCGGACCGCCATAGCGTGGCACGCGGTGGCGATCACGGGAGCGTCGTCAGCGAGGTGGTAAAGGGGTGCTACCCGCCGCTCGAACAATTCCGCGGCGGTGGCGGTCCCGGCTGATGACCCGGACACGCCGCACACCTCCCGACCCTGGTTGGTCATGCACGTGAGTCACATCACCATAAGGGCGGGCTGATCGATGAGCAAGCGCAGACGTCCGGATGGGTTACCTCGACGTCACCTGGCAGCCATGTTGCATGCACCCAGACTGTGCTGACGGACCCGCGCATACCGGCATATCGGGGAAATCAGGCACCCTGCGATTCAGGCCTGCCCCCATCCGGGTTCGGGCACCGCGGGCCATATTGTCCGGCTGCGTCCCGACCCGGTGGATCTGGCCCCGCGGTACAGCCAGGACCTCAGCGAGGAGGAGGTGCTCACCGCCTTCGCCGACCGCCGTGCGGCGCTGCGGACCGAACTCATGTCGTGGCGACATCTGCAGGAGACCGCGGCGGCCTACCTGCACGGTGCGGAGCCGCTGTGTATGGCGCACCAGCGGATCCGGCTGGAGGCCGAGCTGGCCTGGCACGACATGGTGCTCACCGAACTGCCCAAGCTGCTCGCCGCCAGACCCCTCGGTCCGCGGTAGCCCGGACAGATCCCTTACTGAGGAGGCTCGGCATGGCTGGCACAGCCTGCCGGAACCAGTGTGTGAGGCGTTCGTCGCCAACCCTCGGTCGCCTCGCCTGCGGGCATCACGTTCCGGACCGAGCTGCTGACCCTCGGGCGGGACGCTAAAACCTCGCGCACGGTCTTATGGATGCATGTGCACCTTCTAGCCCGCCCCTACCCGGTCTTATGGATGCATGTGCACCCTCCGGGGGGCTCGGGAGCGAAGTTGGCGCTTCGGGCGTTACCACGGTAGAACCCGCCGATCCGAGAGGAGGCGCGCGCCATGCTGGTCCTGGTCCTGATCGCCGCCGCCATCATCGAGTTGACGGTGCTGATCGCGGTGGGGCACGCGATCGGGGTCCTGGCCACCATCGGGCTGCTGATGCTCGCATCGCTGTTGGGGGCCGCTCTGCTGCGGCGTGAGGGTACCCGCACGCTGGGGGCGTTCGTCGAGGCGTTGCGCACCCGCAGGCTTCCGCACCGAGAACTGCTCGACGGCATGCTGATCGCCGCGGCTGGGGTGCTGATCGTGCTGCCGGGCTTCGTGTCCGATGTCCTGGGGCTGCTGCTGCTCCTGCCGCCCACCCGCGCGCTGGCCCGGCGACTGATACTGCGCTCAGCGGCGCGGCGCGCTGCGGTGCGCTTTGCGCCAGGCGCCGTGATCGAGGGCGAGGTCGTCGACGAGCCGGCGCCCCGCTCAGCGAGCGGCGAGCTTCGCTGAGTGGGATGCTTCAGACGACCAGGTCAACCACCGGGGTGGGCTAGTCGAATTCGCCATTCCGGGCCCCCGCCACGAAGGCGGCCCACTCGGTGGGCGTGACGCGCAGGGTCGGCCCGGTGCCGCGGGCTTTGCTGTCCCGCATCGCGACGCCGGCCGCGGTGAAGTTCACCTCGACGCAGTTGCCACCGTTGTTGCTGTGGGTCGACGTCCGCCATCCGGCGCGCCACCCTGGGGTTGCCACGCCGTCCTCCATGGTTACTCCGATGTTAGGAGCCGCGCCGTGATGGCCTGGACAGACTCGCCCGGCGGCAGCGCCACGGAGCGCAGGGACTCCGCAGTTCGAGTATACGCTGCGACCTGATCTTGGTCTTGCACGTAGATGGCCCCGTCGGGGTACTCGATGTAGCCGATGGACTGGGCTTGCGCGAAGTGCAGCACGGTGAACATCCCTTCGACGCTGTCGTGCCGCCCAACGGCGGTGGGCAGCACCAGGATGTCGACATTGTCCCGGGCGGAGAGCGCCACCAGGTGCCGGAGCTGCTCGCGCATGGTCGCGGCGCCGCCGATCGGCCGGTCCAGCACCGACTCCTCGATGATGGCCGTGAGACGCAGCGGGTCGGTGTCGCTGAACAGCCGGCGCTGCCGCTCCATCCGCAGGCTGACCATCCGCTCCACCTGATCGGGCCGCACCCGCGCGCTGCCCGCGGTGGCGCCGATCGAGTACTCCTGAGTCTGGACCAGCGCGTGCAGTACCAGCGGCAAGTAGGTGATCTCGTGGGAGGCCAGCCCCTCCAGCCCGACGTAAGTCTTGTGCCAGTCCGGGATGATGTCGTTCCACGGTGCCAGCCAGGTACGCTGATCGGCCCGGCCGGCGAGCGTCGACAGCCGCTCGACATCCCAGGCGGGCGCGCCCCGACTGTGGCCCCCGGCCTCACCATGGTGCGTGGGCGGACCGCTACTGAGCGTGAGTGCGGGATACTGCTGCGCCATGAGCACCACGTTGTTGCTGGATGGGCGCATTCCGTCGGTCGCCGGCGCCACCGCGCTGGCCATCGCGGACGGAGCGGTGGCCTGGGCGGGGGACGACAGCACCGGCAGGGTC
>JBOHFJ010000430.1:0-3714 GCA_050699655.1 Pseudonocardiaceae bacterium | reverse complement strand
TTCCGAACGGTGTTCGGATGGTCAGGCGGAAAAAGTCGCAACGAGCGCAAGTTGCGTTCGGGCTGCACGGTCAAGCAGGCGGCGGCCTGCTGCACAACAACGGTGTGGCGAGCCAACCTCGGATCCCCGGGGCGGGTTTCTGCGGTACCTGATCAGGCGATCATTGAGTGCTCACCCACACGCGGAAGTGATCAAGTGTGCACGGAAGCTACAACGGTAGGCGATTTAACTGGGCGGGTTGCACCGGCGTAGTCATCTTTGGGGTGGCGGTAGGGTTCGATTTTGACGACTCGGCCGAAGTCGGGGGCGTTGATCATGAGTCCGTTGCCGAGGTAGAGGCCGACGTGGTGGATGTTCGTGGGGGTGCCGTAGAACACGAGGTCCCCGGGTAGGAGGCGCTGGGTGTTGGGGACGTGGGGTCCGGTGCGGAATTGGGCGTCGGCGGTGCGGGGCAGGGTGATGCCCGCGGCGGCGTAGGCGGCGGTGGTCAGTCCGCTGCAGTCGAATCCGCCGTCGGCCCGGCCGTTGCCGCCCCAGACGTAGGGCAGGCCACGTTGTCCGCAGGCGTAGTTGATGGCGGTCCACGCGGTGGTGTTGGTGGCTTGGATGGTGGTGCAGTCGCCGGTTCCGACGGTGGCGGTGTTGGCGTAGCGGGTGGCTTGGTCGAGGACTTCGCGGACGTACCAGTCGGCGTGGTTGTAGGCGAAGATCGCTTGGTGGAGGTTGTGTTGGTCGTTGGCGCCGTTGTCGCAGAGGTAGTAGGCGGCGGCGTAGATGGCGTCGTGCGGGTTGTACCGCGAGGGCGGGCTCGCCCCGCCTAGGGGAATCGTGTGCCGGGAGGTCACGCCGTCGAACGTGGGCTGGAGGAACTGCATGGGGCCGCCGGCCCCGGCCTGGTTTTCTCCGTTGTGGACTCCGGGTGCGTTGAGGCGGCCGTGGTTGGTTTCCACTTTGCCGATGCCGGCCAGGACGCTCCAGTCCAGTCCGGGGCACACGGTCGCGGCGGTGCGGTAGAGCGTGAGGTAGTCGGCGGGAATGTCGGCCAGGGCGGTCGGGCTGGGTTGGCTGGTGCCGCTGCCGGCGAGCACCGAGACCACGCTTTGCGCGAGTGCGGCGATGAGCACCGGGATCGCGATGAGCACGCCGAGCGTGGTGATACCGATCTTGGCGAACACCCAGTGCTACTTGGTGACGGGCCGGCGTGTCGAGGGGGCGCTGGGCGCGGGTGGCATCGGCGTGGGCGCGGGGAGCGCGCCGGACGACGGTGACCGGTCCGGGGTGCCCGGTGTGGGCTGATGGGTGGTGGGTGCTGGCAGGTGCGGCCAGGCGTCGCGCAGTTGGTGCAGGGTGCGCCGGGCTGGTCCGCCCCTAGTCGTGTCCAGGGGGAGCCAGACCGGGTCGGCGGGGCTGGGATGCGCCGAGTTGAGCAGGGTGGCGGCGGCGGTGGCGACCAGGACCGTGGCGGGCTGGTCGAGTTCACGGTGGGCTTGGGTGAGGAGGTGGCGGGCGGTGGTTTCCCGTCGTGTGGTGGGCAGCCAGATCAGGACTGGGGTGGTGATCGCGGTGGCCGCCGCGAGCCGGGCGTAGCCGGTCAGTTTGCTGGCCAGGACCGGCAGGGTCTCGGTGCCGAAGTCGAACTCGAGGAAGAACTCGATCTCCCGCCCGTGGGCGCTCCAGCGGCCGTAGGCGTCGGGGCGGACGAGGTCGCCGAAGTGCCGGGCGCACCGGGTTTCCGACCACCACGTGGTGAGGGTGTGTTCGGGGTGGTGGCGGGTGTGGGTGATCAGGGCGGTGAACCAATCGTTGACCCCGATGGTGTGGGCCAGGCGCAGGTTGTGGGAGATGGCGAAAGCACGGTCGTGGCGATAGCCGAGATCCTTGACGTCGAGGCCGACTTCGGCGGCGAGCGCGCTGGCCCCGGCGGGGGCGAGGACGTAGTGCATGGGCGCGGTGCCGAGTGTGATGAACGGCTGGAACCGGTCGACGACACTCCATTGGTAGAGCTCGCGCAGGCGTTGGCGTCCGGAGCGGGGCGAGGGGAACGCCAGCGCGGTGATCTGGCTGCTGGTCAGCACTCGGTGTTCGTGCAGCATCCGGGTGATCCACCGGTCCCGGGGGGTCAGCCGGGCGGCGAGGGTGGCCTGGTGGTCGGTGGAGTTGGCCGCGCGCGGGGTGGGGCGGGCGGGGCGGTGGCCGCGCAGCGTGCGCTGCTGGGTCGGGTTGGTGATCATAGGTCGAACACCTCCGTGGAAATAGGCGGATCGGGCAGGGGGCGGTAGCGCCACGCGCTGGGGCGCGGCGATGACCGACAAAAACGGCAGAGGCCTGGGTCAGCTGGTGCGGCGGGGATCGGTGCTGGGACGCCGCGGCGCGGTGTGGGCTGGGCAGTCGGGCGATGCGGTCGCTGGCTCGGCACCGGCCAGCGCCGCCGGTGCTGGGGTGGGCCCGGTTGGGGTGGGTGTGGTGTGGGTGCGGGCGGCGCGGCGGATCTCGCGGGCGCGGCCGGGGATCGCGGGTGGCAGTGGGTGGGTGGTCAGGGTGAAGGGCTCGGCGTGTTCGCCGCCCAGGACCAGTCGCGCGGCGGCGTGGTAGGCACCGAGGTGGGCGAGGTCGTGCTCGGACAGGCGGGGGGTGGTGTGGCGCGCCAGCTCGCGGGCGTCTTCGGGTCCGGCGGTGAAGTAGATCTTGTTGCGGGCGTTGGTGGAGATGCCTTCGCGGAGCTCGCGGGGCAGTTGGCCGAGGTGTTGGTGGGCCAGGGTCATGCAGACCCGGAAGCCGCGGGCTTCGGCGAGCATGTCTTCCAGTGGGTAGGGCAGGTTGAGGAAGTTGTGGCATTCGTCGATGACCATTGAGGCGTCCCGGCGCTCGCGCTGGGGGAGGTGTGCTCGGTGGGTGGTGGCCTGCCAGGCTTGGGCCACGACCAGGGAGCCGATCAGCCGGGTGGTTTCCTCCCCCAGTGAGCCTTTGGGGATGCGCATCAGGGCGATCCCGCCGTCGAGTACCGCGGTCATGTCCACGGTGGAGCGACCACCGGCGAGGGCGTCGCGGACGAATGGGCGCAGCAGGAACGCCCGGAGTTTGTTCATCAGTGGGGAGATGACCTGGGAGCGCGCGGAGTCGGTGAGCTCGTCGTACCAGGACCAGAAACCGGCCAGGACGGGGTCGGTGACGGCGGCGGTGAGCCGGGATCGGAAGGCGGGTTCGATGAGGAGCCGGGGTAGGTCGGCCAGGGTGGGGATCCCGTCCTGGGCGCGCAGGGTCAGGCAGGCGGCGCGCATCACGTCGTCGGTGCGCGGTCCCCAGAACGCCGAGTACACCCGGCGGAACACGGAGACGAGGTTGTCCACGGCCAGGTCGGTCGTCCCGCCGTCCAGCGGGTTGAGACACGGCGGGCGGTGCGGTGAGTCGGCGTCGAAGAGCACCACCCGGTCGGCGGCTGAGCGGGGCAGTCGGGACAGGACGTCGGTGACGAGGTCTCCCTTGGGGTCGATGACGACCAGGCCCCGGCCGGCGTGGGCGTCGGCCAGGATCATGGTGGCCAGCAGGGTGGACTTGCCGCTGCCGGTGGCGCCGAGGACGTGCAGGTGATGGCGGGCGTCGGCGACTCGCAGCGCCACTGGGCGGGGGTGGCCGGTGTCGGTGACACCGAGGGGTTTGGCCTGTGGTCCTGGGGTGGCGATGCCGGGGGGTGGGGCGATCGCGCGGGCCCCGGCC
>JBOHFJ010000429.1:0-3728 GCA_050699655.1 Pseudonocardiaceae bacterium | reverse complement strand
GGTCGGGGAGGACCTGCCGGCGGGGGCGGGCCCGGCGCGACTGGTTGAGGCGGGCGACGTCCGGGACGCCGAGGTGGCCGTGTTCGGTTACCCGGGCGAGCCGCCGCGCCTACGGGACGGGGCGTGGGCCGCCTGCCGGCTGCGTGGCGCGGTGGGTGCGGGGATGATCCAGCTGGATGCCGACAGCGAAGCGGCCTTCCGCGCCCAACCCGGCTACAGCGGCTCCCCGGCCGTGGTGGCGGGCGAGGCTGGGGACGGCGTGGTGGGCATGCTGGCCGCGGCCAGCTGGGATGGCGACGCTCGGGACGCCTACGCGATCCCGGTGGCCCAGCTGGTGGACGTTTGGCCAGGGGTGTTGGAGACCCTGCCGGGCTGCCCGTACCGGGGTTTGACGCCGTTTCGGGCCGCCGATGCCGAGGCCGGTCTGTTCGTCGGCCGGGAGGAGGAGACTCTGCGGCTGCGCCGGATGGTGCAGCGCCGCGCGCTGGTCGTGGTCGTCGGGCCCTCGGGGGTGGGTAAGTCTTCGCTGGTCAGCGCGGGGCTGTTGCCGGAGCTGGGCACTGCGGACTGGGCCACGGCGGTGTTCCGGCCCCGGGAGATGCCGTTCTTCGCGCTGGCCAAGGCGCTGCACGAGCTGGAGGGATCGCCCGCGAGCGTGGCGGAGGTCCACCGGCGCGGTGAGCGGCTGCGGCGGGGTGGGCTGGCCGGGTTGGCGGGTGGGCTGGGCATCCTGACCGGCAAGCGCATCCTGATCTACGCGGACCAGTTCGAGGAACTGTTCACCACCTGCTCGGACGCCGAGCGGACCGCGTTCCTCGATCAGATCCTGCCCTCGGCGGACGCCGACGGCGCGGCGTTTCGGCTGGTGTGCACGCTGCGCACCGATTTCCTCGGGCAGCTGCTGGACCACCCCGGCCTCGGGCTGCGGCTCCAGGACCGGCTGATGACCATCTCCCCGATGGACCGGGATGCGCTGGAACGCGCGGTCACCGCACCCGCCCAGGCCTGTGGCGTGACCTACGACGAGGGCCTGGCCCAGCAGATCGCCCGTGAGGCGGCCGGCGGCGATGGGGGACTGCCGCTGATGGAGTTCGCCCTCACTCAGCTGTGGCCCGGGCAGCACCGACGGCGGTTGACGTTCGCGGACTACTTCGCGCCCTCCTTCGGCGGCGTGGCCGGCGCCCTCAACCGGTACGCCGACGGCGTGCTCGCCGAGCTGGAGCGGGAGTGCCCCGCTGAGCGGATCCGGAAAGTCCTGCTGGCCTGCGTGCGTAGTCCTGGCGGCGCCGTGGTGGCCACCCGGCGGGTGGTCAGCCGGGATCGTCTCGCCGCTGACTGGGACCTGGTCGAGAAGCTGGCCGAGCGCCGGTTGTTGGTGACCAGTGAGGACCCGACCACCCACACCCCGACCGTGGAGCTGGCCCACGAGGCGTTGATCCGGTCCTGGGAGCGGCTCGCGAGCTGGGTGGACGCCGACGCGGAGTTTCAGCGCTGGCTGGTCACCCTGGAAGACCGCGTGACCGAAGGCGAGCTGCTCGTCGAGGCCCGCATCAGCGAAGCGCAACGGTGGCTGGTTGAACGTTCAACCGACATTCCGGCGGAGGTTCGCGAGCTGGTCGAACGCAGCACCTCCGCTCGCGACCAACGGATCGCCGAGTTGGAGGAAGCCCGTCGCCGCGCCGAGGAGGCAGCCCGCCAAGCCGATGAAGCCCGCAGCCGTGCCGAAGAAGCGGCCGGGCAGGTAGCGGAAGCGGCCCGCCAACGCGCCCGCTTCTTCCGCCAATTCACCACCGCATTGGCGCTCCTGCTCGTGGTTGCCATCGGCGCGTCTCTGTTCGCGTTCTTTGAGCAGCGGAGCGCGGTCAACCAGCGTGATGTGGCGATCTCCCGCCAAGTCGCTGGCGAAGCCAACAAGATCAGCGGGTCCGATCCGACTCTGGCGATGCAACTCAGCGTGGCCGCCTACCACATTGCGCCCACCAGCGAGGCTCAGAGCGGCTTGCTTAGTTCCTCTACGTTGCATACTGCTGCGAGGTCACTGGGCGACACTGGCCTCATCCGCACTTTCGCTCTCAGCCCCAACGGTCAAACCCTGGCTGTTGGTTCAGATGACCAGGCAGTACGCCTTTATGACATAAGAAACCGTCAGACAGCCACTTTTCTGAGCATCCTGACTGACCACACCGGCTCTGTCCTCTCAGTGGCCTTCAGCCCGGATGGCAGCACGCTGGCCGCTGGCGGCAGCGACCGTACGGTGTGGTTGTGGGACGTGACTGATCCTCACTACCCTCTCTCCAGAGCTGTCTTGACTGACTTCACCAGCAATGTCGTCTCAGTGGCGTTCAGCCCGGATGGGCGCATGCTGGCCACTAGCAACGACCGTACGGTGCGGTTGTGGAACGTGGCCGACTCCCACCACCCGACCCCAACGCCCGCCCTCACTGGCCCCACCGGCTCTGTCGGCTCAGTGGCGTTCAGCCCGGACAGCCATACCCTGGCCGCAGGCAGCAGCAACGCCAAGGTGTGGTTGTGGGACGTGACCGACCCCCACCATCCGACCTCGGAGCCCACTCTCGGCGGCCCCACTGAATACGTCGCTACGGTGGCATTCAGCCCGGATGGGCACACGCTGGCCGTCGGTAGCAACGACCGTACGGTGTGGTTGTGGGATGTGGCCGACCGCCGCCATCCGACTCCGGAGGCAACTCTCCGCGGCCCCACCATCAATGTCTATGCGGTGGCGTTCAGCCCGAACAGCCATACCCTGGCTGTCGGCAGCATCGACGACATGGTGCGGCTGTGGGACGTGGCTGACCCCCACCGTCCAATCCCGGGCGCGACCTTTGCCGGCCCCCCAAACTTCGAGGCAGTTGCATTCGGCCCGGATGGCAACACCCTGGTGGCTGGTGGCACCGGCCGTACGGTGAGGTTATGGGACTTGAGCGATCCTCGGCACCCCGTCGCCGAAGCCACCGTGGCCGGTCCCGACGATGTCCTCACCTCGGTGGCGTTCAGCCCAGACGCGCGCACCCTGGCCGCCGGCAGCTTCGATCACACGGTGCGGTTGTGGGACCTGAGTGATCCTCGGCATCCTGTCGCCGAGGCCGCCGCGACCGGTCCCGGCGACGTTGTTAACGTGGTTGCGTTCAGCCCGGACGCACACACTCTGGCCGCTGGCAGCGACGATCGCACAGTTCGACTGTGGGACGTGACTGACCTCCGTCACCCGACCCCAGAAGCCACCCTGCTCTGTCCCACCAAAGTCACCTCGGTGGCATTCAGTCCGAGTGGGCGCACCTTGGCCACCAGCTTTGATCAGACGGTGATGCTGTGGGACGTGGCTGAGCCTCAGCATCCGACCTTAGAGGCGACCTTTGCCGCCCCCACCAGCATTGTCTTTGCGGTGGCGTTCAGCCAGGATGGGCGTACCTTGGCCACTGGCAACGCCAATGGAACAGTGCTGTTGTGGGACGTCAGCGATCCTCATCATCCGACATCAGAGGCCACGCTTGCCGGTCCCACCCAACTCGTCAACACCGTGGCGTTCAGCCCCGATGGGAGCACCCTGGCCGCCGGTAGTTTTGATCATAAGGTGTGGCTGTGGAATATTGCTGATCCCCGCCACTCGACCCTGGAGCCGACTCTCACTGACCACACCGATTATGTCAACGCTGTGGCGTTCAGCCCGGATGGGCGAACCCTGGCCAGCGGCAGCTACGACCACACGG
>JBOHFJ010000428.1:0-3734 GCA_050699655.1 Pseudonocardiaceae bacterium | reverse complement strand
ACACTCTCGATGGTTGCCGTCACCCGCTCCTGGGAGATCGGCACCGTATGTGGAGTCGCGATCCGGGTCGTGGTGTGACTCGCAAGCGCGCCCAGCGACATGCTCAGTGTCGCCCACCACGCATCCGGCAACCCAGGATCGGTACTCAGCACGCCACCCGGCTTGATCGCCGGATCGATCACGTCCCAGCAGGGCTGCGTCCTGAGATCCACTCGATTCAGCTGTTGGTGATCTTTGCGATCTCGGCGTCGATGTCGATGGCTAGGGTCTCGTTGCCCAGGGGGATGACGTCGATGGTGGCCTCGACGAACTCTCGGAGCAGGTCGCGATCGACCTCCAGCACGGCGTGCCCGTCGGGGGAGCGGATCTCGACCAGGATCACTTCCCACTCGCCCATGGTGGCGGGGCGCACCCGCACGTCACCGATCCCGGCGGGAGCGCTGAGCCCCGCCACGAGCAGTTCCCGGGCCAGCACCCAGTCGACGAAGCGATCGCCGCGGGTCTGGATCTCGACGGTCACCGCGAAGGGATCGTCGGTGCAGTAGTTCCAGCGGGTCACCACGGGTGCCGCGGCCTCGTGCAGCAGCGCGAACATGTCGTGGGCAACCGCCTCACTGCTGTGGCTGGTCATCGTGCGCCGCCTTTCCGTGCTGGCTCGGACGCGATGGGCGCCGAGCCGGTGTCGCTCGTCAGTTGATCAGTGTGTGTTGAGGTGTTCAGTAAAGACATCGCCGAAGGGGGCTTCTGCGTACCACTGGACCCCTACATTCACTCCAAGTGATGCACTTGGGTACGACGTACGGGTTACAAGCCCAGTGCTCGGCCGATGACTTCTTTCATGATTTCGGTGGTGCCGCCGTAGATCCGGGTGACGCGGGCGTCGGCGAAGGCCCGGGCGATGGGGTAGTCAAGCAGGTAGCCGTAACCGCCGTGTAACTGCACGCAGCCGTCCAGCACCCGGCCCTGCAGCTCGGTGCACCACCACTTGGCCTTGGCGGCGTCGGTGACGGTCAGCTCGCGGTCGTTCAGGGCCTCGATGCAGCGGTCGGTGAAGGCCTGCGCGATGTCGATCTCGGTGGCCATCTCGGCCAGCCGGAACCTGGTGTTCTGGAACGATCCGATCGGCTGCCCGAACGCCGTGCGGTCCTTGACGTAGGCCAGCGTCTGCTCCAGCGCCGCCCGCGCTCCGGCCACCGCGCAGACAGCCATCGACAGCCGCTCCTGGGGCAGGTGATCCACCAGGTGAGTGAAGCCGGCGCCTTGCGTGCCGAGCAGGTTTGCGACCGGCACCTGGACGTCGCGGAAGAACAGCTCGGCGGTGTCCTGGGCGTGCTGTCCCAGCTTGGCCAGCTTGCGACCGCGCTCGAAGCCCGCCATCCCGCGCTCCACCACGAGCAGGCTCATCCCCTGATGGCGTTGCGCGGCGTCGGTCTTCACCGCGGTGATGACCAGATCGGCGTTGATGCCGCTGCTGACGAACGTCTTCGAGCCGTTGAGCAGGTAATGGTCAGACTTGCGCACCGCGGTCGTGGCCATGCTCGCCAGGTCCGAGCCCATCCCTGGCTCGGTCATCGCGATGGCCGTGATCAGCTCCCCGGAGGCGATCCCCGGCAGCCACCGGCGCCGCTGCTCCTCGGTGGCCAGGTCCAGGAAGTAGGGCAGGCAGATGTCGTTGTGCAGGGTCAGCCCGAGGCCGGCGCCGCCGGCTCCGGCGGCCATGATCTCTTCGCCCAGCACCGCGTTGAACCGGAAGTCCGACACGCCGCCGCCACCGAGCTCCTCCGGGATCGCCATGCCGAGGAAGCCGGCCGCACCGGCGCTGGTGAACAGCTTCCGGGGCACGATGCCCTCGGCGTCCCAGGCTGGCAGGTGCGGCGCGACCTCCTTGCGCACGAAGGCGCGAACACTGTCTCGGAAGGCCTCGTGCTCAGCCTCGAACAACCGACGGCGCATGCGCTGATAGTGCTCCTGATGCGCCGCCCGCTGCGCCAGCGTCAGACCCATGTGATCACTGAGAGCGCGTACTTGTCCACCCACAGGTGTCACCAGCGCGGCACTTGGTTTCACTTATGGGTGAAAACCGGATGCGTTCGCAGTACGAAGAGTTGTATTCTCTGCGCCACGGCGATGGACGCCAGCACAAGAGGTGATGCACGGTGGATCTCCTTACCGCCGCTGGACGAGCTCAGCCAGCGGGTGTAGCGCTCGACGCTGCCGCGCTGGTGCACGAGGCGCTGTTCTGCCAGGACCCGGCGGACTGCGCCCTTGCCCTCACGCGGTTCCTGCGCGAGGGGTTCGCGCGCTCTGAGCCGGCCCTGGTCGCGGTGCCAGGTTCGCGCCTCGACGCGCTGTGCTCGGTGCTGGGTCCCGACGGCGAGGGCGTCCAGTTCGTGGACATGACCGAGGTGGGCCGCAACCCTGGCCGGATCATCCCCGCCGTGCTCTACTCGTTCACCCAGGCGCACCCGGGACGCCGGGTCCGCATCGTCACTGAACCGAGCTGGCCGGGGCGCTCCGCCGCGGAGCAGCGCGCCGTGGTGCAACACGAGGCTCTTGTCAACATCGCCCTGGCCGGCCACGAGGCGAGCATCCTGTGCGTGCACGACCGCCACGAGTTGAGCGCCACCGCCCTGGCGCAGGCCCGGCAGACCCATCCGGTGCTGCTCGAGGGGTCACGGCGGGTCTCGAGCCTGGATTACCGTGACCCGCGCGCCGTCGCCGATGAGAGCCTGCGGTTCTTGCCGGACCCTCCCGAGTGGTGGGGCGACATGTTGGTCTTCAACTCCGCGGCTGACCTGCCGGGCATCCGAGCGTTCGTGGAGCGCCTGGCGCTGCGGGCCGGCTTGCCGGCCGATCGAGTGGCTGATCTGTGCCTGGCCGTGAGTGAGGTCGCCACCAACACGCTGGTGCACACCCATGGGGCGGGTGTCCTGTCGCTGTGGCAAGACTCGCGGACCGACTGCCTGGTCTGCGAGATCAGTGACAGCGGCCAGCTGAGCGACCGGTTGGTCGGCCGGATCCCGCCGCCGCCGTCCCAGGCGCACGGACGCGGGTTGATCCTGGTCAATGAGCTCTGCGACCTGGTGGAGATACCCACCGGAAGGATCGGCATCGGCACTACGGTCCGGATACACATGGCGCTTCGGTAACGGTCGACGTCAGGCGCCGAGTGCTTCGTTCAGCTTGGGCCGCCATGGGGCATGGGGCGAGTGTCGCAGGCGTTCCCGCAGGTCGAGCCGATCATTGACCTCGGCGAGGAAGTCCGGTGAGAGCCTTGGCCCGTGCGCTGGCACGGCGTCAGGTTCGTAGCGCTCGAACCATGCCTCGACCTCGAACCAGCTCCAGAGTGGGTTCGATGAACCCTGGCGGGCGGCGGGGGCTGGGAAGTCTCCCGGACCACGCTCGCTGCGGGCCAGCAGCGCAACGCTCTGCCGACTGCGACCGACCCGCTCCGCGATCTCACTGGCGCTCAGCCAGTCGTCGTCAGCCTGGACCCGGAGCACCCGAGCACCGATGCCAGCACGCTCGACGTCCACGATGGCGGAGATCACCGCATCCTGCTCCGTCGGCGCTTCACGGTCGAAGAAACCCAGGACCGTGCCGTCTGCTTCCACCGAAGGTAGGGTAACCTAACGGGGCTGCGCCCCAGCCCGACCTCACCGTGTGTCCGCCGGTTAACTCCCGACGACCCTCATGATCGTGGTTTGTGTGTCAGAAACGACACGGGGTGTCGT
>JBOHFJ010000427.1:0-3740 GCA_050699655.1 Pseudonocardiaceae bacterium | reverse complement strand
AGGTGGACGGGGACGCCCTCCAGCGGTTGCGCGACGTGCTCAGGATGGATGAGCTGACGCTGGAAACGGCACAGAAAAAGGCCGCGGCGGACGGTTGCGGGCCCAATGGACCGCTGACCTTGTTGCCGACCGCCGCGGAGACGGCGCTGTGTGCGGCCGATGACACGGCGGTGAAAGCCGATGAGACGGCGGTGTTCAACGAGCGCACGCTCGTCATCGCCGCTGAGGACAAGTTGCGGGTCGATCGCGGCACCTTGGAGACCACCTACCAGCAGGACCTGGTCACCGTGCGCGCCGATGAGAACATCTTCCGGATCGCCGCCACGAACCGTCCCTCCCAGATCGCGATCCAGCAAGCGTTGCTGGTCTTTGATCAGGCGGCGGTGGTGGTCGCCCAGAACTCGTTGAAGAACTCGTTCGTGTATGCCCCGGCGGACGGCACCGTGACCGCGGTCACCGGGACGGTCGGGGAGTTCATGCAGGGCTCCGGGGCGCAGTCGCCGCCCTCACCGTTGGCGCCGGGCAGTGACGCGCAGATTCCAGATGTGGGTGGGCCGGCGACGTCTGATGAGAAGAATCCCGGCACTCTGCAGGGTGTGGGTGGGCTCGAAGCGTTGCGGGCGACCGCGCCGAGCGGTGGTGCGTTCATTCAGCTCAGTGACTTGGACACGTTCCAGGCGGTCGTTCCCTTCGCTGAGACCGACGCGGCGAAGATCGAGCCTGGTTCGGCGGCGAAACTGACCTTTGACGCGCTGCCAGGAGTCGAGCGCGACGGCACGGTGACCTCGATCTCGCCAACCGGAGTGAATATCGGTGGTGTGACGAACTACTACGCCACGGTGTTGCTGACCAACGACAATTCGGGGCTCAAGTCCGGGCTGACCTCGACCGTCTCGGTGGTCACCAACACGGTCAAGAACCAAGCGTTGGTGGTGCCGACCTCGGCGGTGACCAAGCAGGGTGGCAAGTCGTTCGTGGAAGCCCTGGGCCCGGACGGCAAGCCACAACGGGTTCCGTTCATCCCGGGCAAGGTCGGCGATGACAACAGCGAGGTGCTCTCCGGGTTGACCAAGGGCCAGAAAGTGCTGCTTCCGCCCAGCGGAGCACTGCCCCGGTCCCGAGAGCACGCCGCGCGGGCTCGTTGACCTGTTTACTCGCACACGAACAATGGACCGGGGACGTACGCTAGTGACGTACGTCCCCGGTCCATTGTGGCCGAGATGTTGATGACGTCACCACTGTCGACCCGGTAGAAGGACGTATTCACATGCATATCTTGAGAATTTTCCCCATCGTTTTCTCAGTCGTTGCCCCGCTGGCCTTCGCGATCCCCGCCGGGGCGAGCGATGAACCCACCTACCCGGGCGAACCCACCTACACGTGCAACACCGTGCTGGCTCCAGCGGCTCCAGCGCGAGCCGTCTTCGGTGAGGGAGACTGCTTGGTCACCAACGGGGCGCTGGCAAGTGGCTTCATCACAACGCCGCGTTCCTTCCTCATCATAGCTCGCACGGGCGATAAGCTGGAATTCCGCTGCCGCAGCGGCGGACACGCCGACACGCCGACCTCGGTGACGGCGGACTATTGCTCTTGAGCCTGAGTAGCAAAGAACCCCTGGCCAGCGCTGGCCAGGGGTTCTTTGCTACTACCAGATTGTGACGCGTTGGCCGGTGGGACGGTACAGCTTGTCGCCCGGTTTCACGCCGAAGGCCGTGTAGAACGCCGGCAGGTTGCTGACGACTCCGTTGGCGCGGAACTCATCCGGGCTGTGCGGATCGCTCAGCAGCTGCACGCGCAGATCCTTATCCCGGGTCTTGCCGCGCCACACCTGCGCCCACCCCAGGAAGAAGCGCCGCTCTCCGGTGAATCCGTCCATCACGGGGGCCGCCGCGCCGCCCAGTGACAGTTCGTAGGCGCGGTGCGCCACCGTGAGGCCGGACAGGTCGGCTATGTTCTCGCCCAATGTCAGCTCACCGTTGACGTGCTCACCGGGCAACGGCTCGTAGGCTGAATACTGCGCGGCCAGGGCGGTGGTCCGGGCGGTGAACCGCTGCACATCCTGCGGGGTCCACCAATCGCGGAGGTTGCCGGTTCCGTCGTATTTGCGGCCCTGGTCGTCGAACGCGTGGCTGATCTCGTGACCGATCACCGCGCCGATTCCGCCGTAGTTCACCGCGTCGTCGGCGGTCGGGTCGAAGAACGGCGGCTGCAGGATCGCGGCCGGGAAGGTGATGTCGTTGAGCGTCGGGTTGTAGTAGGCGTTGACCGTCTGCGGGGTGGTGAACCACTCGGCGCGGTCCACCGGCTTGCCGAGCCGGTCAAGATTCCGCTGGTACTCGAGCTCGGACGCGCGCACCTCGTTGCCCACCAGATCGTCGCGGGTGACCTTGAGTTTCGAGTAGTCCTTCCACTCGCTCGGATACCCGATCTTCACGGCGAGCTTGCTGAGCTTGTCCTTGGCCTGTGCCCTGGTCGCCGGACTCATCCAGTCCAAGCCGTCGATGGACGTGCGGTAGGTGTCGATCAGCTTGCTGACCAGTACGTCGATCCGCCGTTTGGCATCCGGTGGGAAGTATCGCTGCACATAACGCTGCCCGAGCAGATCACCCATCGCGCCGTCGACCGCGGTGACTCCCTTTTTCCAGAGTGGGCTCATTTCCTGCTGCCCGGCTAGATCGCGGTTGTGGAACTCGAAGCGCGCCGTGACGAAGTTAGTGCTCAGGTAGGGGGAGAAGTCGTCGATGAGCTTGAACTTCAGGTAGGAGCGCCAGTCCTCCACCGGTACGGTGGTCAACGCCGTACCCAGGGCGGTGAAGAAACTGGGCTCGGCGACGATGAAGTCAGGGGTGTGCACGCCCGCCGCGTCGAGGTAGGTCTTCCAGTCCAGCCCTGGTGCCCGCGCGGTGGCCTCGCTGAGGGTGAACTTGTTGTAGGTTGCCGTCGCGTCCCGGTCCTGCACGGCGGTCCACTGGACCTCGGCGAGGCGATTCTCCACAGCGAGCACCCGGCCGGCCGCGGCATCCGAATCGGTGACGCCGGCCAAGCCCAGCAGACGGGCGGCGTAGGTCCGGAACTGATCACGAAGCGTAACGAACTGCGGATCGGTTTTCAGGTAGTAGTCCCGGTTGGGCAGGGTGAGCCCGCTTTGTGTGACGTCCGGTTCATAGGCCGAGGCGTTCTTGGCGTCCTGGTCGATGGACAGCGCGATGGGGCTGGAGCTGCCGGTCGTGGCGCTCTCCGCGAAGTACCGGACGAGGTCTGTGGGGCTGGTGAGCGCGTCGATGTGGGCCAGCGACCCCTTCAGCGGCGCGGCGCCGAGCTGCTCGCGCCGCGCGGTGTCCATGAAACTCGCGTAAAAGTCGCCGATCTGCTGGTCTGGCGAGCCGGCGGTACCGTGGCGGGCCGCGCTGTCGTCGACGATGGTGCGCAGATCTTGGTCGGCTTTGTCGGCCAGTGCGGTGAACGCGCTGTAACTGGCCCGGTCGGCCGGGATGGCGGTGGTCTGCAACCAGTGACCGTTCGCGAACCCGAACAGGTCATCCGGTGCCCGTACGTGGCGGTCGTAGCCGGCCAGCAGCAGTCCCGATCCCAGCGGGGGCGCGCTCGAACAGGCCGCCACCGCCCACACCAACGCCACGACAAGCGCAGCGACCCGAAACCGAACCACGAGATTCCCCCACCCCACCGGTTACCCCGCCGCGTTCAGCGGGCTGAGCGTCCCAGAAGAGGCCAGATTACCC
>JBOHFJ010000426.1:0-3748 GCA_050699655.1 Pseudonocardiaceae bacterium | reverse complement strand
CCCTGGTAGCGCACCACCCACTGCACCCGCTCGCCGAGCAGGTCGGTGGCCTTGCCTTTGCCCTCGTCGCCCCACTGGGCACCGATGAGCACGATCGCCGGCATGTGGTACTCCAACGGGGTCGAACGCTGGTGAACCGATTGAGCGTAGCCCGGGGAGGTGGGAGTGGTCGGTGCCGTGGTGCTGAAGTGCGGGTCCGCTTTGTGGCCCGGTGTTGATGGTCTCAGGGCTGGATGTGTCGTGACGGTGCCGGCCCGCCCCGGGCGCGAGGAGCTCAGCGAGATCCTGGCGGGCCTGGACGGTCGGCGGCTGGTGGTCTGCGGCACCGACGCCGACCTGGCCGCCGTGCTGCTGCGGCTGCTGCGCACCGAGGCCGTGGGGACGGTGCCGGTGGGCTACGTGCCGTCCTGCGCGTCCTCGGCGGTGGCCCGGCTCTGGGGCCTGCCAACAGCGCCCGCGGCGGCGGCCGCGCTCGCGCTGCGCGGCGAGCCGGACCGGGTGCCGCTGGTGCGTGACGACTCCGGTGGCGTGCTGGTGGGGCTCGGGGTGGTGGCGCCGCTGGACGGGGTGGCCTACTGCGACGGCGAGGTGGTGCTGCGCGGGCGGGCCGCCCGGCTGGAGGTGGCGCCGGACCGCGCGCTCGGGCTAGTCGTCCGGGTGGTGCGGCCCGGGCTCTTCGGTCTGCCTGGGCTGGGCGGTCTGCCCGAGCTGGGCGGACGCCGGGCGCGGCAGGTCGCCGGGCGCGCCGTGCAGCTAGGGTGCCAGCCTACCGGGGTGTGGCGCGACGGTGTCGCCGAGCGCACCACCGACCGCTGGACCTGGTACCGCCACACCGAGGACTGGCTCCTCATCCGGAGTTAACCTCCCGGCGTGTCCGACGCTCCTGCACCGCTGATCCTCGACAATGCGGGTGGCATCCTCGTGGCAGGCCGCCCGTACCCTGTAGGTGACATCCGCATGGTCAACCCGGTCGCCAGGGTTGATGCCGATGACCCCGACTGCCAGCTCGGAAGGAGACGCCATGACCGCCGCCGAGCCACTGGGCGTACCCGGCTTGCCACCCATTCGTCTCCTGACCGCCGCGGAGTACGCCAAGCTCGGTGAGACCAGCTGGGGTTACACCGAACTCATGGAAGGCAGCATCCTGGTGTCGCCCAGCCCCACAGCAAAGCACAATATGGCCGGGCTCGCGCTGGCGATGCAACTGGTCCCGCAACTGCCCGATACCGTACGCGTCATCCAGGACATTGATATCGATCTGGGGCTGGTTCCCGCGGATCAGCCTGGCTTGGTGCGCCGACCCGATCTGATTGTAGTCGATGCCAAAGCGGTCAACCGGGTGGACCGCAGCGGCGGACTGCTCGGGGCTGGAGACGTGCTGGTAGTGGTGGAGATCGTCTCTCCTGGTTCACAACGTCTCGATTACGTTATCAAGCGACACGAATATGCTGACGCAGGAATCCCCTATTACTGGATCGTGGATCTCGACGAGCCAGTGTCACTGTTGGCCTGTCACCTCGCCGAGGACTTCGGCTACGCAGACTCCGGAGCATTCACAGGAGCGTTCACCGCCGACATAACTTTCTCCGTGCAGCTCAAGCTCGACCTGCTGATCTGAACGCCCGCTCCGCTCGTAAGTCTTTACCCTTTCCAACGCGTCGCGAAGCGGGTCACCGGATGTCCGCTCGCGACTGGTTCGCCACCCCAGCCCGGCGCGAGATCGGATATCTTCCTTGGCCGCGAGCAGCCTGTCAATAACAGAGTTGATCTCTTTTTGAGATCCCGAATGAAGGTCCAAACAGTTCTTCCGCTTCGAGTACCGCCAGTAGCTCGCGGGACTGCTGCTGCCGCTCATCTCCATGATCGCCAAACCCAGCGGTCAGGTGAAGCGCGAAGGACAGGTCGACAACGGCGTTGACCTGTCCTGGCATGCGTTGATGAACGTCGAGCGCCAGTTCGAGGTGCCGTTCCAGCGCGGCGGCCGCGTCCCCAGCGCGACCGAGCTGGGTGAAACAGCGGCCCAGTTCGTTGTAGGAGACGGAGAGGTTGACCGGTTCAGTCGCTCCAGTAGAGCCGCTCGAGATCGACCAGCTCGACGTCCTGTCGGCTCGCCGCCACGCGCCGGAGGTCTGAGGTGAATCCGGCGCGGGAGAACACCAGCAGCCGGGGCGTCGGCACCAGGGAGTCCGCCACGAGATCCCGGAGGTGGTCCAGGCGGATGACCTCCGCCACGTCGACTGGCCGCCCCGTCGATTTGACTTCGCCGATCGCCACCACCCGACGTCGCGCGCCAGCCGATGTCTCCACCACGACAACGTCGATCTCGTGGCCTTGGCGGTGTTCTCGGCAGGCAATGGTCGCGGGAAGCACGTCGTGAGCCGACCCACCCAGAGTGGCGGGACTGGCGTGACTCAAACACCACTCCCGGGCGAGGTCCTCCAGATGCGGACCATACACCTTCGAGGCGACAGTGTCGGCGTTCGCCGTCCAGACCTGCGTTTCGCGCCCACGCACGAGCAAGCGTTCGTTGGGTCCGATCACGAGTTCGTGCAGCCGGATGAGCGGATCAGTGAGCCGATAAATCCCTCTCCGTTCCCGGAATGCATCCTCGAGGCGGGCGACCAAGCCAACTTGCTGCAACCCGGCCAGCAGATGCGCGATGGCCGTGGCGGGCCTACCAATTCGCCCGGCAATCTCCGAACGACGTGCCGCGCCGGCCGCGATAGCGGTGAGGACACCGTGATAAGGCGCGGTTTCGGTCACGCCAGATTCCTCGCGGAACAGCAGGCTCCCTTCACGAAAGAGCGCGCTCGCAGGGTTGAGCAGGCGCTGCGTCACCCATCGATCGAAGGCTTCACGGCTCGATGGCGGCCCGAACGCCATCGCTCGGTAAGCCGGCGTGCCGCCGAGCAGGGCGTGCACCCGAAATGCCAGTTCCGGGTCGTCGGTCAGTTCCCAGAACGAGGCGGCCTCGCGGTACCAGAACGGTTGCAACACCAACTCAAGGGTGGCCCGACCGCGCAGTGGCGCGCCGCCGCCGAGCAGATCGCGCATCACCGTCAGGGCGCTGCCGCACAGGATCAGCCTGGTGCGCGCGTGACGTGAGGCATGGCTGCGCGGGCTGAGCGCAATTTGGATCACTGACGGGAGTGCTGACATCTGCCCGACGAGGTTCGGGAACTCATCGATGATCACCGGTACCGGTTCGGGCACCTCACTGCCGAGACCGAGCAGCGCTTCGATCACGTCGAGCCAGCTGTCGAACGCCAGCGACGCGGGCAACCCGGCATGACGCGCGTAGGCCGAGCTCAGTTCCCGCAGGTTCTGGCGATCCGACTGTTCGCGTGCGGTGAACATGAATCCGCCGGTCGCCTCCGCCAACAGCTCCAGCATGAGGGTCTTACCCTGCCGCCGACGCCCGTAGACCAAGCCGAGCGTCGCGCCGGCCGACGGATCGCCCACGAAGTCGACGAGGGCATCCCACTCCCGATCACGGGCATGCAGCTCGTCCGGCTTCCGCATCCCCATCCCATGATGGCCGAAACTATTATAACCTCGGCCATCATAGCCCTCCCGGCAAAGTGGCTCGAAGCGAGCCGGAGTTGGCACGCCCGCCCGGGGCAGTCCTCGACGGCACCACCCCAGCCGCCCGCATGCATGCTCTGGTCAACACCCGAAGGTCTCGCGGACGGGCGTCGAACCGTCATGATCGTTGTTTGTGTGCCAGGGACGACACGAGGTGTCGTCC
>JBOHFJ010000425.1:0-3810 GCA_050699655.1 Pseudonocardiaceae bacterium | reverse complement strand
GGGCTGCTCTGGCCGCTCTGATTGTCGTTTGGGCTCTTGTGCTCGCGGTGGCGGGGTGCGGCGGCGGTGACGGCGGTATCAGTGCGGCGCCGGGCCCAGCGCCTAGCTTGCGCTTGGGCTACTTCGCCAATGTCACGCATGCCGCCGCCATCATCGGGGTCAACCGGGGTTCCATCGCCAAGGAGCTCGGTGGCACCAGGCTGGAAACGCAGATCTTCGACGCTGGGCCGGCCGAGGTTGAGGCGCTGTTCGGCGGTGGCCTCGACGCGGCGTATGTCGGCCCGAACCCGGCGATCAACGCCTTCGAGCGCAGCGACGGTCAGGCGATCCGGATCATCGCCGGAGCGACCTCCGGCGGTGCGCAGCTGGTTGTCCGCCAGGGGATCAACACCGCGCAAGACCTGCGGGGCAAGACGCTGGCCAGCCCGGAACTCGGTAACACCCAGGACGTGGCGCTGCGCGCGTGGCTGACCAGCCACGGCCTGCGCAACAGCATCCAGGGCGGTGGGGACGTCACCATCACGCCCACCCCCAACGCTGACACGCTTGCGTTGTTCAGGGCGGGCAAACTCGACGGCGCTTGGGTGCCCGAGCCGTGGGCGTCCCGGTTGGTGCTGGAGGCCGGCGGCAAGGTGCTGGTCAACGAGCGGGACTTGTGGCCCGGTGGCCAGTTCGTCACCACGCAGTTGATCGTCCGCACCGAGTTCCTGGAGCGCTACCCGCAGACGGTCGAGGCGTTGCTGCGGGGACACGTCGAGGCGGTGCAGTGGGCGAATCAGCACCCCACCGAGGCCAAGACCGTCGTGAACAACGCCATCAACGCCCTCACCGGCAAGCCCCTGAAGCCGGAGGTGGTCGATCGCGCCTGGCGGAACTTGACGATCACCGATGACCCCATCGCGGCGTCCCTGCAACGCAGCGCCGACAACGCGGTGACGGCGGGGGTGGCCACCAGGGGGGTTGACCTGCACGGCATCTACGACCTGTCGATTCTCAATCGGATTCGCACTGAGCAGGGTCTGCCGAGCGTGTCGGCCGACGGGCTCGGGAAGGAATAGCGACCATGACACAGCCGACCCTCCAGCCAGCACCCACCGGTCGAGCACCGGACGCGGGTGAGCGGACAGCAACGCCGAGCGTCCGTGTCACGCGACTCGTCCAGGTCTTCGAGCGTGACCGCCCACCGGTGCTCGACCGGGTCGACCTGGACGTCGGGCCCGGCGAGTTCGTCTGCCTGCTCGGCGCCTCCGGATGCGGGAAATCCACCCTGCTCTCGCTCATCGCCGGCCTGGGCACCCCCACCTCCGGCAGCATTGAGGTCACGGTGGGCGCCGCGGCGCTGATGTTTCAGGAGCCTGCCCTGCTGCCGTGGCTGACCGCGGCCGGCAACGTCGAGCTGGCGCTGCGGGCGCGCGGCGTGGGCCGGCGCGAGCGCCGAACCGAGGCCGAGCGGCTGCTCACGCTGGTGAACCTCGCCGGGCAGGGCCACAAGCGGGTGCATGAACTCTCTGGTGGGATGCGCCAGCGGGTGGCGCTGGCCCGCGCGCTGGCCCAGGACAGCCAACTGCTGCTGATGGACGAGCCCTTCGCCGCGCTCGACGCCATCACCCGCGATGCGCTGCACGAGGAGCTCATCCGGCTGTGGGCGGCGCAAGGGCTGTCCATCATCTTCGTCACGCACAACGTGCGCGAGGCCGTCCGGCTGGGGCAGCGGGTCTTGCTGATGAGCTCCCGGCCCGGCCGGATCGTCCGGGAATGGCGCCTTGAGCTGAGCCAGCCCCGGGCGATCGAGTCCCCGGGAGTGGGCGCCCTGGCCACCGAGATTACCCAGCACCTTCGAGCGGAGATCAGCCGCCATGGCCGTTGACGACAAGACCATTACCGCCCCGGACAGCCGGGCCTTCGAGGCCGGGCTGGACGCTTTGGAGACGCCCGCGTTACCACCGCGGCCCGGACCTGGGGCGGTGTTTCGGCGATCGGTGCTGCCCCCGCTCGTCGCGGTGATGGCGTTCATCGGGCTCTGGCAGCTGGCCTATACCGCCGGGCTTAAGCCGGGCTATGCGCTACCCAGCCCGCGAGAGGTGCTGGCGACGCTGAGCCAGACGGTGCGCGACGGCCGGGCCGCTGACGCCATCTCGATCAGCGTGTCCCGGGGGGCTTTGGGTTTCCTGGCGTCTGTGGCGGTGGGCACCGTACTCGGGCTGGCGATGTGGCGAAGCCGGTGGCTACGGGCCGCTCTCGGCCCGTTCGTCAGTGGCTTGCAGAGCTTGCCGTCGGTCGCGTGGGTCCCGGCGGCGATCATCTGGTTCGGCCTGTCCGACGCCGCGATCTACGCGGTGGTGCTGCTCGGCGCCGTCCCGTCTATCGCCAATGGGTTGCTCGCCGGGTTCGACCAGGTACCACCGCTGCTCGACAAGGTCGGCCGGGTACTGGGACTGAGTACCGCCGGCCGGGTTCGGTACGTGTTGCTCCCGGCGGCGCTGCCGGGATACCTGGCCGGTCTCAAGCAGGGTTGGGCGTTCTCGTGGCGATCGCTGATGGCCGCCGAGCTCATCACCTATTCGCCCGCGCTCGGCATCGGGCTGGGACAGCAGCTCAACATCGGCCGGGAACTGAACGCGATGGACCTCGTGATCGCCTCAATCTTCCTGATCTTGGTGGTCGGAATCGCCATCGAGCTCCTCGTTTTCGCCCCCCTGGAACGCCGAGTCCTGAGAGCCCGAGGCCTCACCGCCGCCCACACCCGCTGACCGCACCCGTCACTGCCCGTTGGGTTCGGGCTGGCGCGGTGTTGTCGGAGGTGCCGTAGGCGGTGCGGAAACGTCCGGACACGAGTGTGGTGGCGGTGGTACGCAGCAGGGTGAGGAGAACGGGACAAACTGAGGAGCTCGCATCCCCAGTTTGCCTTTTCTCGTCATACTGCGCTGGTGGCATAACGGTGTTCCGCGAGGAACGCGCGAGCACTGCGGTGAGCGGCGTGTTCGGTTGGGCAGAGGAGAGCTCCGTGTTCCGCGGTATCCGAACGATCATGGTGTTCGCGCTCGACCCCGAGAAGTCAGCGCGCTGGTGGGCGGACGTTCTTGACGCCGAGGTGCAGCTCGACGCCGACGGCGATTCGGTCTACGCCTGGTTCGAGTCCAACGGGATCGAGTACGGCTGGCACCAGGCCGAGGACCAGCGCAACTCCCGCGGCGGCAGCCCAGTCGTCTACTGGGCCGTGGACGACCTGGCGACCGCGCGGGAACACCTCCTGGCCGCCGGCTGCACTCACCACCGCGGCCCGCTGCGGGTCGACGAGCGGCGACAGATCTGCCAGCTCACCGACCCGTTCGGCACGGTCGTGGGCCTCGACGGACCTTGACCACGAGAGCGGGATACCCGTATGCGAGTGGAGGGCGGAAGGCGGTCACGGCTGGAGCAAGCTGATCAGCCGTGTCGTTTCGCGCCGGGTGGGCTCGGCCAGCGGCCCCGCGTAATCATCACCGGCAGAGATCATCTCAGAGCAGAAGTACAGTTGGGACAGCAACCCGGAGCCACTACCCAGATCAACCCGGTATTCCCACTGCACACGCGCGGCCAGATCGGGAACGGCCAGGGAATTGCCCCACAGGGTCGCCGCATCCTAACCGCGTGGCGCCAACCCCCAATCCTCCCAATCCAGCAGCCAGCATTCCGGAGCGGTCAGGTTGGCCCACGCCAGGTCAGCATGCGCCACAGCCACTCGGTCACAGTGGTCTTCACGCGACTGGGAAACACACTCTCGATGGTTGCCGTCACCCGCTCCTGGGAGATCGGCACCGTATGTGGAGT
>JBOHFJ010000424.1:0-3828 GCA_050699655.1 Pseudonocardiaceae bacterium | reverse complement strand
CAAGATCGCCGCCATCATCCGGAAGATCAAGACCGACCCGCACCTGCTGCTGACCATCCTCGGACTCCACCCGGCCCCTCAAAACAGTTCATGACCAGCAAGAACGACTTTGCGGCTCACCCTGGTTGTGGAACGTCGCCGACCCGGCCCACCCCGCGCCGTTGGGTCAACCCCTGACCGGCCACACCGGCTATGTCAACGCGGTGGCGTTCAGCCCCGATGGCCGCACCCTGGCCAGCGCCAGCAGCGACGACACCGTGCGGTTGTGGAACATCGCCGACCCGGCCCACCCCGCGCCGCTCGGCCAACCTCTCACCGGGTACACCGACTACGTCATCGCGGTGGCGTTCAGCCCCGATGGCCGCACTCTGGCCAGCGGCGGCGCCGACCGGACAGTGCGCTTGTGGAACGTCGCCGATCCAGTTCACCCGTTACCGCTCGGCCAACCTCTCACCGGGTACACCGACTACATCAACTCAGTCGCCTTCAGCCCTGATGGCCGCACTCTGGCCAGCGGCAGCGGCGACCGGACTGTGCGGTTGTGGAACGTCGCCGACCCGGCCCACGCGGTACCTCTCGGTCAATCCCTCACCGGGCACACTGCCACTGTCTTCGCGGTGGCTTTCAGCCCTGACGGACACACCCTGGCCACCGGCAGCGCCGATCAGACCGTGCGGATGTGGCGCATTCCCTACATCCTCATGACGGGTCATACCGATTACGTCAACAATTACTCGAACGTGATGGCGTTCAGTCCCGATGGGCACACCCTGGCCGGCGGCAGTGCTGACAACACCATGCGGTTGTGGAACGTCGCCGACCCAGCCCACCCTACAGCGCTGGGCCAACCCCTGGCCGGTCACACCGGCTACGTGGACGCGGTTGCCTTCAGCCCCGACGGGCGCACCCTGGCCAGCGTCAGCGCCGACGACACCGTGCGGTTGTGGAATGTCGCCGACCCAGCCCACCCCACACCGCTGGGCCAACCCCTCACCGGCCACACCGACATCGTCACCTCGGTGGCGTTCAGTCCCGACGGGCACACTCTGGCCAGCGGCAGTTTCGACCAGACAGTGCAGTTGTGGAATGTGACCGACCCGACCCACCCCACACCGCTGAGCCCCCTCACCGGCTACGCCAACTCGGTCAATGCGGTGGCGTTCAGTCCCGACGGGCACACTCTGGCTACCGGAAGCGCCGACGACACCGTGCAGTTGTGGAACGTCACCGATCCGGCTCACCCCGCACCGCTGGGCCAACCCCTCACGGGCCATACCAGCTACGTCAACGCGGTGGCTTTCAGCCCGGACGGGCACACTCTGGCCAGCGGCAGCGCCGACCAGACCGTGCGGTTGTGGAACGTCACCGACCCGGCTCACGCCGCGGCGCTGGGCCAACCCCTCACCGGTCACACCAATCCGGTCTTCGCGGTGGCCTTCAGCCCTGACGGACACACCCTGGCCAGCGGCAGCGGCGACGACACCGTGCGGTTGTGGAACGTGACCGACCCGGCTGACCCCACACCGATAGGCGCGCTGACCGGTCACACCGACTACATCAACGGACTAGCCTTTAGCCCAAACGGACAGATCCTGGCCAGCGGCAGCCGCGACCAGACAGCTCAGCTATGGGAGATGAACGTCAAGCAAGCAATCCGGCGGATCTGCGCCACCACCGCGAACACTCTCACCCCACAAAAATGGGCGCAATACGTATCGCCGGACATACCCTACCGACCGCCCTGTTTGTGATTGCCTTAATTGGTCTACAACTCAATTTAATTCGAAGATTCTAGGTGGTGATCGATGTGCCGTCAACAGCTACTTCCGGGCAGCAAGGGCGGTGGAGACTGTGGTTCAGCACGCGGAAGAGCTTAGGGTCGCGCTGTCAGTCGCGGTGCTCGCCCTCGCCCTCGGAAGCATCGTGGTCGGGTTGTTCATGCGCAATGGCGCTCGCGCCCCGGTGCCACAGATTAAAGCCCCACCTGTTCCAGCGGTGGTGTCAACCTCTGGATCGTCCTCAACTCCCGCGACGACGCCGTCAACGTCAGCTGCACCCCCGCCCCCACCACTGGTGGTGCCTCGCACGGCCAGATCTCCGCTGGTCGCTCCGCCAGCTCACATCGCCACTTCTGCCACGCCGCCAGTTCATGTCACCACTCCTGCCACCTCGCCGACTCATCGAACCCAACGTCAAGGGACAAAACACGACTCAAACGGAGACGGCAGCTCCAACAACCAGCGAGTTGGGAACGCCGGTAGCGCGGGGCGCTTTGCTGGCGCCGGGGGCGCCGGCAAAGCGGGTAACTCCGGGAGCGCCAAATAGAACTGAACATGAGCAACCACGATTTGCGCGTGGAGCTGCGCCGCGATCACCCTCCGCACTCCTTTAATTTCTGCCCTTCACGAAAGGGTGGGTATCCGAGCCGTCCACGTTGTTCCTGTCTCTCACGAAGTCCCGCATTTCTTCATCGAATTCCACAACGCCACCACGGTTGCAGTCCACGATAATGCCCAGATTCCGTGCCGCACTCCAAACGGGTAAATCCGGATCAAATATGATATTTCTGTTGCGGGCCGCTTTTATTAAAAGTACAAAGCCATCGTAATTTTCATCCTCGATTGCCTGCAGGTTTCGCAGTACGGCAACCCTGTCAATCTTTTTTCTCCTCACCGGCCACCACCTTTCACATCTTTGACTTCTGACATCCTGGCCCGTCTGGCCGGTGCAACGCCCATCACTCGCCAGCCTGAACAACCCGCATCGCGCGTTTCGGGTGACGGTCGAGGAACAGTCGCACAACCCCGTCCCGACTTCGAGTCGACTCCCGGCACGTACATCTGATCATCATCAGCACAAGCGACCCGACTGGTTCGCACGACACGCTAGCAGGCCCGCCCTGCACTGCTTCCGTGCACGAAGGCGACCGTGGCCGCACCGGAGAGCGTGTCACCACCGGCACGGCGTCCAGGTGTCCGGCGCAGACGCCCCAGGCGGGCAGCACCCGCGCCACCCAGACTCCCCCACTGAGACCCGGCCAGGTGGCCCCAGAGCCGGCAAAGGACCATCCATGGTGGCAACGAAGCGCATCCGATGTCACGGCACAATGGGTACCGTGATCGCTGATGAGCAGCGAGTGGCGGACGTGCCGCGGCGCATGGTGCCCGGGGCGGCTGGCGTGGTGCTGGCGGGTGGCCGCTCGTCGCGGATGGGTACCCCGAAAGCCGCGCTGGAGTGGCACGGCTCCACCCTGCTACGCCGTACCCTTGGGGTGCTGGCCCGCTCGATTCAGGGGCCGTTGGTGGTAGTCCGCGCTCCAGAACAGCCGTTACCCGAGATTCCGCCGCGGGTGGACGTCGTGGCGGATCCCGAGCGGGGTCTGGGGCCGCTGCAGGGCATCGCCGCCGGCCTGGCCGCGCTGGTGGATCGGGCGCCCGCCGCGTTCGTCTGCTCCACCGACCTGCCGTTCCTGCACCCCGCGTTCGTTCGCCGGGTGCTGAGCGCGCTCACCGACGACCTCGACGTGGTGCTCCCGGTCGCCCGCGGCTACCCACAGCCGCTCGCCGCCGCCTACCGGGTCACCCTCGCGCCGCTGGTCGCTGAGCTGGTGGCGGCCGGCGACCTGCGCCCGGCCTTCCTGCTGCGCCACCACCGCTGCCGCACGCTCAGGCTGGACGACGCCGCCTTGCTTGCCGACCCGGAGTTGGCCGCGGTTGACCCGGCGCTGGACTCCGTGGTCAACGTCAACTCTCCGGAGGATTACCGCGCGGTGCGGTGCCACCCCGCGCCGCGGGTCACCGTGCGGCGCCACGGCGCGCTGGCCGGCAA
>JBOHFJ010000423.1:0-3850 GCA_050699655.1 Pseudonocardiaceae bacterium | reverse complement strand
ACGATGCGCTGCTCGCGACGGGTGCGCAGTCACCGTTCAGTGAGTGGCTGGCGAGGTGGGATCCGGCGCTGCCGGACATCTTGGAGCGGGTGACCACTCAGGTGCGGTGTGCCGAATACTTCCCAGTGCGTGACGCCGCACTCCGGGCGCACGCGACCCAGATCGACCCGGCGAGCCGGTGGTTCGCGGTGCCTCACGAGGTGCAGGCACAGCTGTGGCCGACTGAGGAGTACGAGCTGGCTCGGTCGCTGGTCGACACCACACTGCCCGAAGACGACCTGTTCTCCGGGGTCCGGGAGCGGGTGCACGCGTGACCTCGCTGGCGCCCGCTGGCTGCTCGGCGCTGGCCAGTGCGGGGGTGGCGGTGCCCCCGGCACCAGCGCCGGATCCTGGTGGGCAGGGCGCGGAATTCGGCAAGGCCGCGCCGGTGGCTCTAGTGCTGCTGCTGCTTCTCTGCCTGGCCGTCGCGCTGTTGGTGCGTTCGATGAACAAGCACCTGCGCCGGGTCCCGAAGTCCTTCGACGAGGAACCTCGTGAGTGAGTAGCACGAGTTTCCCTGCCGCGGGTGGGTCGGGCAGGATGGTCGACATGGCGAATCGGCTCGCGAGCTCCACCAGCCCGTACCTTCTCCAGCACGCCACCAACCCGGTCGACTGGTGGCCGTGGTGCGACGAGGCATTCGCGGAGGCGGCGCGGCGGGACGTTCCCGTGCTGCTGTCCATCGGCTACGCCGCCTGCCACTGGTGCCACGTGATGGCGCACGAGTCGTTCGAGAACGCCGACATCGCGGCGGTGATGAACGCCAACTTCGTCAACATCAAGGTGGACCGCGAGGAGCGGCCCGACGTCGACGCCATCTACATGGAGGCCACCCAGGCCATGACCGGCCACGGGGGTTGGCCGATGACCTGTTTCCTGACGCACAAGGGTGAGCCGTTCCACTGCGGCACCTACTTCCCGCCCGCTCCCCGGCACGGCATGCCCGGTTTCCCCGAGCTGCTCGTCGTCGTTCGTCAGGCCTGGGTCGGTCGCCGTGCCCAGGTCCGGGATGCGGCCCGGCGCATCGCCAAGCAGCTCGCCGAACGCGCCGTGCCGCTGAGCGAGTCCGCGGTGGACGAGCAGGTGCTGGCCGCCGCGCTCGAGACGTTGGGCGAGCAGTTCGACCAGCGCCGCGGCGGGTTCGGTGGCGCTCCGAAGTTCCCGCCGTCGATGGTGCTGGAGTTCCTGCTCCGCCACCATGAGCGGACCGGCTCGCAGCCGGCCCTGTCGATGGCCCAGCACACGTGTGAGGCGATGGCTCGGGGCGGGATGTACGACCAGCTTGCTGGCGGGTTCGCCCGGTACTGCGTCGACGCCGCCTGGGTGGTGCCGCACTTCGAGAAGATGCTTTACGACAACGCGTTGCTGCTGCGCGTCTACACCCACCTGGCCCGGCTGACCGGATCGGCGACCGCCGCCCGGGTGGCCGAGCGGACGGCGACGTTCCTGCTCGACGGGCTGGGCACCGCCCAGGGTGGTTTCGCGGCGTCGCTGGACGCCGACACCGCTGGGGTGGAGGGTGCCACCTACGTGTGGACGCCCCAGCAGCTCATCGACGTGCTGGGGGCCGCTGACGGTCAGTGGGCGGCGGAGCTGCTGGCGGTGAGCCCGGACGGGACTTTCGAGCACGGCACCTCGGTGCTGCAGCTGCCCGCCGAGCCCGAGGACCGCGACCGCTGGGAGCGGGTGCTCGCCGCGCTGCTCGTCGCCCGGGCTGACCGCCCGCAGCCCGCCCGGGACGACAAGGTCGTCACCGAGTGGAACGGGATGGCGATCACCGCGTTGGCTGAGGCGGGCGGCGTGCTGGGTCGTCCGGAGTGGATTGCCGCCGCGGCCGCCGCGGCGGAGCTGATGCTGGGCACACACATGGTCAACGGCCGGCTGCGGCGCAGCTCTCGCGACGGCGCGGTGGGCGCGGCCGCCGGGGTGCTCGCCGACCACGCCTGGCTGGCCGAGGGCCTGCTCGCGTTGTACCAGGTCACCGGGGAGGATCGCTGGCGGCTCGCGGCGTTTGCCGTGCTGGAGCTGGCCCTGGAACACTTCGCCGACCCGGAGCACGCCGGGGCCTGGTTCGACACCGCCGCCGATGCCCAGGCGCTGTTCCGCCGCCCCACCAACGCGACCGACAACGCCACCCCGGCGGGCGCTTCCGCGCTGGCCTCCGCACTCGTCACCGCCTCGGCGTTGACCGGCTCGGAGTCCTACCGCGCGGCGGCGCAGGCGGCGGTGGCGCGGGCCGGAATGGTGCCGGCCAAGGCACCGCAGGCCGCCGGGCACTGGCTGAGCACCGCCGAGGCGTTGGCCCACGGGCCGGTGCAGATCGCCGTGATCGGCGCCGCCGGAGACAGCGCCCGCGCCGCGCTGGAGACCCGGGCCCGGTGGGCGGCGCCTGGTGGCGCGGTCGTGCTGGCCGGGGCACCCGGCTCGGACGCTCCAGTGCTCGCCGGGCGGGACCTGGTGGGGGGCGTCTCGGCGGCCTACGTCTGCCACGGTTTCAGTTGTGACCGGCCGGTCACGTCTCCGGACGATCTCGAGGAGCAGCTGCGAGGCCCGAGGGCCACGACGGGAGTGGGGACGCGATGAGCCAGCGGCAGCTGTGGACAGCGGTCGATGAGTACATCACCGGCGCGCTCCTGGAACCCGACGAGGCGTTGGACGCCGCGCGCGCGGCCGGTGACGCGGTTGGACTGTCCAACCTCGCCGTCTCACCCGCGCAGGGCAAAATGATCCACCTGTTCGCCCGGCTGGTGAACGCCCGCCGGATCCTCGAGTTCGGCACGTTCTGCGGGTACAGCACGATCTGGCTGGCCAGGGCGCTGCCGCTGGACGGCCGCCTGATCACGCTGGAGTACGAGCCGAAGCACGCTGAGTGGGCGCGCGCCAACATCGCCCGGGCCGGTCTCGCTGATCGGGTGGACGTGCGGGTCGGCGCGGCGCTGGACGCGTTGCCGGAGCTGGCCGAGGATCTCGCGCACGACCGCGCCAAGCCGTTCGACCTGGTCTTCATTGACGCGGACAAGCCGCACAACGCCGACTACTTCGCCTGGTCAGTCCGCCTGACCCGGCCCGGTGGCTTGATCATTGTTGACAACGTGGTGCGGCGCGGGGACGTGGTTGACGCGCACAGCGGCAATCCTGACGTGCAGGGCGCGCGGCGGCTGCACGAGGTCATAGCCGGCGACCCCGCGGTGAGCGCGACGACCATCCAGACGGTGGGCGCCAAGGGCTACGACGGTTTCACCATCGCGATCGTCGAGTAGCGAGGCGACCACCTCTGGACTCACCGGGCGGAGCTGGGGCTCACCGAGAGCAGGCGCCCGGCCAGGCCGCGCGAGCGGGTCGCGAGCCGGTCGGCGATTCCGCGCAGGACGACCGAGGCGGGTGAGGTGGGATCAGCCAGCACCACCGGAGTGCCGGCGTCGCCGGCCTCGCGCAGTCGGGCGTCCAGCGGCACCTGACCCAGCAACGGGACTTCGCTGCCCATCGCGCGGGTCAGCGAGTCGGCGACCACCTGGCCGCCGCCGGAACCGAAAAGGTGGTTGCGGGAGCCGTCCGGCATCTCCCACCACGACATGTTCTCCACCACACCGATCAGCCGCTGGCGGGTCTGCAGGGCGATCGCCCCGGCCCGCTGCGCCACGTCCGCGGCGGCCCGCTGCGGCGTGGTGACCACCAGGATCTCGGCGGTGGGGATCAGCTGCGCCACCGAGATGGCGATGTCGCCGGTGCCCGGCGGCAGGTCGAGCAGCAGCACGTCGAGGTCGCCCCAGAACACGTCGGCGAGGAACTGCTGCAGCGCGCGGTGCAGCAT
>JBOHFJ010000422.1:0-3852 GCA_050699655.1 Pseudonocardiaceae bacterium | reverse complement strand
AGGTTGGGGCATCACCAGTGTTGTGTCCCGCGCCCCGCTCGCCGTATCACGATGCCGGAAATCCGGCAGATCAACGAGCAAGTCACTGACCGCGCACTCGTACAGCTCCGCCAACTTGCCGAAATTGTCGAAATTCGGGGCGTGCCCGGTACTGCTCGGCCACTGCTCCCAGTACGAAAAATTTTTGAATGTCTTCAGCTCGTCGGGCCAGCGCCTGTTCCACTGATCGGCGGCCTGGCGCTGGCTCCACAATGAGCGTAGCGGAAGGCTATCCGGGCATTGACGCGGTAGCGCTTCCGGAGAGCGTCAGCGACGTCCACCCGCGACTTGCCCTCGGCCCGCAGTGAACGCACCAGCTGCTCACGCTGCTGCTTCTGAGTGCGTAGCTCCCCCATAGCACTTCCTCGACATCGTGGCGCCTCACTCGATAGGCGGCTTTCGGACGTGGTCGCTGGACGCTACCGGTTCACGACAATCCGACCAACCCCGCGCGGAAGTTCCATACACCTTTCGGATACCACTCTTGAAGATGGCAACTGCCCAGGGTACGCCATCACCGGTGGCACGGGCACTGTTGTGATCAAGGCCGCAGGGCCGGGCTGACGAGTCAGCGGTACGGAGGAACCAACCGTGAGCGGTGCGGCGAAGCCAGCAGCGTGGGGGAGCAATGATCCGAGAAGTCCGCAAGCTAAACCGCCTGCTCCAGGCACACCATCCAGCTAAAAGCAAGAATCGCTGCCCCCGATGCCGTACCTGGTGGGGTGGACGACGGCGCTGGCCTTGTCAGGTGTGGTGGGAGGAGACCAGCCGATGCTTATCACTTGCCCGCAAGGCAACGTACGGTGCGGCTCCGGTCGGACGACGGCACCAACCGGGAGTAAGTTCCACACGCTGAGTCAGCGCGGCCGGTAGGAGTCGGCACGATGCGCGATGGTGACGACCTCAATGAGAACTTGACGATCATCGATACGGTAGATGATCCGCCACTCCGACCGGCGGGCTGAGTAGTTGCCCTCCCATGACGAAGTGAGTGGCTTGCCCATCCGGTAGGGGTCTTCAGTCAGGGCGGTACGGATGAACTCGACGCACGTGGTGGCGATCTTCTCCGGCAACTTGCGCAAGTCTCGCCGAGCGCGTGGTGCGTAGATGATGGTGTAGCGCGCGGTCACCACCGGTGCAGAAACTCGGCCTCGACGTCATGCGCGGGGATTCCCAGACCGGCCTGCAGCTCGGCCTCTCCCTCCGTGATCGCCGCCACAAGCTCCGCATCGGTGGCCACCGCGATGGTCTCCTCCAGCGATTCGAGATACTCGGCGGACACCAGCGCAGCGACGGTGTGGCCGCCCTGAGCGATGTCCACTCGGCCGTCGCTGCGCGCAAGCTCGGCCAGGACGTCGGCGAGGGGCCGCTGGTCACCGGGGATGAGGGTCACAACTCCCATTATGACCTGCCCACGCCGTGCCGCAGGGCACGTGGTCGAGGATCAGGGTGAACTCGTGGCTGCGGCGGCCCAGGTAACTGCTGCGCATGTAGGTCCAGTCCACCGGGCCGACGAGCACATCACCGCAACTCGGGAGCTGGTCGCACGTAGGATTCCGGCGAACCCCCTACTACGACGTGATCGCGACGGAGATCAATGTCACCATGCACTGGGTGGCGGTGCCCGTCGAGCTCCCTGACGGCACCACCGCCGTTGCCCGCGCGGGCCGCTACTGGATCGACGTCGCCCGCGCGTGAACCCTCCACGGCGGCCGGACCCAAGCCCTCGACGCGCTCAACCGGCCCGCCGCATCGCCCCACAGCTGACCCGCCTACCGCCCCCAAGTCCACGAGACTGTCCACCTGCTCGCCGAGACCGACCGGCGTGCCACCGACTCCCTGGCCCGGTTCGCTCGCTGGCTCGGCGTGGCGCTCTAAGCTGCGGGGCACGTCGGGAACCGTCCTTGCGGAGTTCTTGCGAGTCGAGCGGTTCGGGCGCGGACATGCCAAGTACGCGTGATCTACCCCCTCCGCCCCAACAGACCGGCTCGCGGCGGTGGAGAGCTCCGAAGAAGGCCAATGCATGAACTCATCGCTAGCCCCTTTCTGGACGACCACATCCTACTCCGACCGGGCCGCCACAATGGGGCTTGGGCCTTGAGTCCAAACGGTAAGCGCGACACAGACATGACCTGGGGCGAGGGCTCGTAAGCTGACCCGCGCATCGGGCAACGGGCCACCCCAGTATCCTGACTGTATGATCGAGGAAAAGGCTGGAGCCCGAAGAGGCGCCCCGAAGGTTGACCCTAAGCTTTGCCGGGTGGTTGGATAATTCAGGAGCATCAGAGAAGACATTTTTCGAAGATGCCTTGATTGTTCTGGACGCCAACGTACTTCTCGCTTTATATGAAATTGGCGCAGATGCAAGACGAGAAGTGTTTGCAGTATTAACACATGTCATTGGTCGACTATGGGTACCGCACCAGGCGACGCTTGAGTTCTGCCGAAACAGAAAACGAGTGGTCACAGAACGTACTGTTAACTTCAACGAAGTTCGTCGTTCGTTGCGCACAGTCACCCGAGAAGCGACCGGTTTATTGGAAGCGGCAGCCAAGCAAGTTCTTGATCTCCGAGAGAAGAACCGTACCTCGCGACCATGGGATCCGACAGCGGCTAAACTTGGCAGGCACAGCTTAGAGGCGCGACTCGCAGGAGTTATGGATTTAGCTGTCGCTGAACTGGACGCCCTAGAGGCCGAACACGACGTCCATCCTAAAGATATGCAGCAAGCCGATCGATTGTTCATTGAAATCGATCGGCTCCTAACAGGTCGCATTGGCCGTGCCCCCTCGCGAGAGCTGCTGCGCAGACTGGCTGAAGAGGCGATTTCATTTCGCTTCCCCAACGAAATACCGCCAGGATACGGCGATGCGGGAAAACGGCAGGGCGCTGTGGCGGGCCGCGATGACGTGGGGCGCGGAGAACGGGGCCGAATACAAGGTTCTGCAAGCCGCGTCAGGTAGCGCGGCGGAGTCGCTCTACCTTTCCGAGGACTTGTCAACACTCGGTTTCGTGTGCGGCAGGGAACTCGTTACGGCCGGTTCCTTCGATTCCTTACCATCACTGATCTGAACCCACCGTCCCAGGATAGTGGCGTTGCGCCAGATAACCGGTAGCATTTCCAACAGTGGTGGTTACGGTCACCACGTCAGTGGTTGTGTGTTCGTGGATGGGCAAAGCAAATGTGCCATCCGGATTGGCTTGGGCCGATGCCACTGTGGTGGCGGCGCCGGCCGCATCAGCGTCCGTCACGGCCACGTCCACTCTCGCACCTGGCGTGGTAAGGCCAGCCACCGTCAGCAACGTGCCTGAGGTGGAGACAGTGGCGCGCAACTGTGCCGTTGCGGGTGGTGGCGTTTCGACATAACGGGCACGGGTGATAGCCGGCTGTTCCAGCGGTCGGCCGGCGCCCAACGCCAGCGCTAGGCGCACCAGTTGCGCCTGTGCCCAGGTCAGCGGGGAAGCGGAACCGGCGGGGTGGCCGGGGGTGAAGCCGATCGATGCCTGGGTGGGGTCAGTCCCGTAGGGAGAGGGCGCCAACGGGGGATTCTCCCAGTCCTGCTCCGGCTCCAGACCCACGCCGGATGCCATCTGTTGCATACTGACCAGCAGCGCCGCGGCAGTGGTGGTGTTGCCGGTTTGCAGCTCCTGTTCACCGCGCTCGCCGGACAGTACCGGCCAGAGGTCAATGCCGTTAAGTTAGGCATGAGACCTTGAAAATGTGGATCTCTGGTGGGCTGTCGTGGAGTTGACCGTGGTCGGTGGAGCGTTTGATGCGGTGGCTGTGGGCGCGATATCTTTTGATCACCCGGG
>JBOHFJ010000421.1:0-3857 GCA_050699655.1 Pseudonocardiaceae bacterium | reverse complement strand
TCCTCACCCTGTTCACCGTTTCCATCGCCGCGATCTCGCTGTTCGTCGGCGGCATCGGCGTCTTGAACATCATGCTGGTCTCGGTCACCGAACGAACCCGGGAAATCGGCATCCGCAAAGCGATCGGCGCCACCCGCGGCGCGATCCTTGAGCAGTTCCTCATCGAGTCCATCGTCCTGGCCGGCTTGGGCGGAGCCGTCGGCGTGCTCCTCGGGATCGGCCTATCGGTGCTTGGTGCCATCATCGCGCCCTCCCTGGGCCCCACCTTCGCCACCTTCGCGCCCGTCGTGACGCTGCCTTCCATCGTGATCTCGTTCGCGATCAGCCTCGCGATCGGACTCATCGCCGGTGGCTATCCGGCCAACCGGGCCGCCCGGCTACGGCCCATCGAAGCCCTCAGATACGAGTAACACAGCTTCGTGTCAGGGAGCGTCATATTTCGCGCGCTCCACACGCATTGCTGAACATGATTCTGGCGGGCGACTGGCCGTGACGGCATGCGAGGTACTAAAAGTACCAGATTCGCCTATCGTAAAATAACGGAAATCGGTACGACAATGGGTGATGTCCACCAGAAAAGATGGTGATAATTCCATATTGGTCGCTGACAGTTTAGGGTTGTGCGGTCGACGATTTTCGACCCGCGCGGCGCTGGAGCGTACCGGTACCAGTGAGAGAGCCAACGAGGAGGAAGATCGTGGAGAAGCTGAGGCTTGACTTGGAAACCCTGGAAGTTGATGTCTCGACGTGACGGTGACCAGCCTGAACGGCGGTCTGGAGGCGTTCGGCATGGGCCATGCGTCGACTGAGCTGGGCCAATCCTGCTCGGGAGGGACCTGCTCGCCCGATACATGCGCGTGCATGTCTACGGCGGTTTCAATCGGTCATGACCACACAGTGCTCCACGATCAGTTCTTCGAGGACTTCGGCCGGCTTTCGCCAGCCCAGTGTCTTGCGTGGTCTTCCATTCAGTTCCGCGGCTCTGTCAAGTGAACGGTGTAACTGGATCTTGTTTTGGATCTTAGTTCCGTCCGGCGGACAGGCGCCCGTCGAAGGTGATCTCGAAGGCGTTGAGCGCGGCCTTCCAGCGGTTGGAGCGGCGTTGCTGTCCCTTGCCGGTGGGGTCCAGGCACATGACCGCGAGGTAGACGCACTTCAGCGCGGCCGCCTCGGTGGGGAAGTGGCCCCGGGCGTTCACGGCGCGCCGGATCCGGGCGTTGATCGACTCGATTGCGCTCGTCGTACAAATGTCTTCCGGATTTCCTGGTCGAACCGAAGGAAGGGCACGAACTCCGACCACGCGTTGGTCCACAGCCGGATGATCGCGGGGTATCTCTTCTCCCATTTCTCGCTGAACTCGGCGAAAGCGTCGAACGCGGCCTGCTCTGACGGCGCGGTGTAGACTGGCTTGAGATCCTTCGCGATCGCCGCCCAGTCCTTCTTCGAAGCGTATGTGAACGAATTGCGCAGGAGATGCACAACGCATGTTTGCACGATGGTGCGCGGCCACACGGTGGTGATCGCCTCAGGTAAGCCCTTCAGGCCGTCGCACACGACGATCAAGCAATCCTGGGTGCCCCGGTTCTTGATCTCCGACAGGACGCGCATCCAGTACTTCGCGCCCTCCCCGTCGCCGTGCTCACCAGCCCATAACCCCAGGATGCCCGGGTCCCGTCCACGGTGACCGCGAGCGCGACGTAGACCGGCCGATTCGCCACACTCCCGTCGCGGATCTTCACGTTCACGCGATCGATAAAGATCACCGGATACACCGGGTCCAGGGGCCGGCTCCGCCACGCCGCCATCCCCTCCACCACCCGATCGGTGATCGCCGAGATCGTCTGCTTCGACACCTCCGCGCCGTAGATCTCCGCCAGGCGCGCGGAGATCTCACCATGGGTCAACCCCTTCGCCGACAACGAGATCACCAGATCATCCCTCCCGGACAACCGGCACTGGCGCTTCGCCACGATCACCGGCTCACACGTGGACTCCCGATCCCGCGGCACCTCGACCTCCACCGGCCCCGCCTCAGTCACCAGCGTTTTCGACCGCGTCCCATTCCGTGAATTCCCACCATTCCGGCCAACCGGATCATGCTTACCGTAACCAAGATGATCATCCATCTCGCCCTCCAGGGCGGACTCGACCACCACCTTGGTCAACCGGGCCAGCAGGCCTCCCTCACCGGTCAGCCTCAGACCCTCAGCCCGCGCCCGCTGGGCTAGCTGCCGCACCAGCGCCTCGTCGACGCCACCCACCGGCCCGGCCGATACATCCATCACCACCACAGTCACAGGTGCCTCTTCCATCTCAGGAATTACACCGTTGATCTTACAGTCCCGGAAGCCGCGCGCAATGATCGTTGCCGAGTCAGCCCGGGAGTCAGCTTGGGGTCAGCCTGGGGCCGGTGCTGGTGTGATGTTGGCGTTGTGGTGGAAGACGTTCTCCGGGTCGTGGCTGGCCTTGACCCGGGCGAGTCGTGCGTAGGTGGTCGGTCCGTAGGAGGCTCGCACTCGGTATTCCTCGAGCTCGGTCACGGAGTTGAGGTAGCCACCGATGCCGCGGGCGTGCGGCAGCAGCGCCTGCCAGAGGGACCGCACCCAGTGCCGGTCGGCGCCCAACAGCTCCGAGGTGGGGGCCATCCCGATCATCATGACCGCGTACCCGGAGCGGCTGCCGCCCCACGCCGTGTCCTGGTCACTCACGTCCTGGTACGCCCCGTCCAGCGGGAACATGGTGATCGTGGACAGTGGTGAGCTCTTGTTCCGCATCCGCTCGGTGAGCGTCGTGATCGCCGCGTCGGACAGCTCAGCGAGGTAGAGCGAGTCCTGATAGGCACGCAGCCCCCGAGGGTGAGCCTCGTCGAGTATCCGCTGCAACGCGAGGTAGGGAAGCGGGCTGACGAATTCGAACAGCGGTGGCACCGACTCGCGGATGCGAGCCGCGAGTCGGCTGTGCTCGTCGGTGGCGCCGAAACCGGTGGCCAGCACCGCGTAACCGGGCTGGAAGCGGTGCCGCTCGGGCACGAACGGCGCTGGCGGCGCATTGAGCGCAATGAGCAGCACGGTGGTGTCCCGGGACACGGTGGCGGCCAGCTCCCGGCCCAGCCGCAGCGCCGCGGCGCCCTGGTCCAGACCGAAAAAGAAAAGTCCGAAGTCCACCATCGGCCCCACCTTGTGCAGCCGGAACTCAAACTCGGTGACGACGCCGAAGTTGCCGCCGCCACCGCGCAACGCCCAGAACAGCTCGGGCAGCTCCCGCCGCGACGTGCGGAGCACCCGGCCCTCGGCGGTGACGACCTGCGCGGAGACGAGATTGTCCAGGGCCAGGCCGTGCCGGTGGCCGAGCCAGCCGAGACCGCCGCTCAGGGTGAGACCGCCTACCCCGGTGTGGCTGACCGTGCCCGCGGTCGTCGCCAGGCCGTATGCCTGAGTGGCGGCGTCCATGTCCCCGAGCAGAGCACCACCACCCACCCGCGCCCGCCGAGCCACCGGGTCGACCGACACCCCATTGAGACCACCTAAGTGGATCATCATGCCATCGTCGGCAACCGCCGCGCCCGAGGGGTGGTGGCTGCCACCGCGCACCGAGATGACCAGGTTCTGTCGCCGAGCGAACGTGACCGCCGCGGCGACATCGGCGGCGCAGACGCAGCGGGCGATCACCGCGGGGCGGTGATCGATGTCGGCGTTCCACACGATGCGCGCGGCGTCGTAGCCGGGGTCATCTGGGTCGAGTACCGGCCCCGTCAGGGCCGTCCGCAGGGTGTCGAATGCGCTGGTCATCTGGGTCACGAGATCCTCCTCAGCTCTGTTGGGGGACCGGGCGCCACGGTCGTGCGCACTGATGCGGCG
>JBOHFJ010000420.1:0-3869 GCA_050699655.1 Pseudonocardiaceae bacterium | reverse complement strand
CTGAGCCGGACCCAGCCACGCATGCCAGGGCGGGGACAGATCATGAACACTGACCCGGACTACGCCCTCGACATCAGTCGACCTCCTCGACGTCGTCACTCACTACGTGCGACCTCATGTCGCAACCACGCCTTGTCCCGGTTTGAGCAACGATCGCAGCGCATCACCATCAACAGGAGCCAGGAACTCAAGCCCCCCGACAGGCGCGGACTCGCGCAACGCCTCGAACAACGTGCGGGACTTGCCGACCTTCGATCCGCCCACGACGACAAGGAGCCAGCGTCCACTGCCATCCAGCGCCGCCGCGACCGCCTTCCGCAACACCTCATCGACCGTGCGCCCGACATAATCGGGCACCACACCGCCAGCGAGAATCGTCTGCGCAGCCGGGTCAACACCGATCAACGTCGGGTCAGTCTCACCGATCGGCTTGACCGCGACACGACAACGACCCGCAAACTCCGCCTCCTCCCGCTTACCTTCCAAACGAGCACGCTGGACAGCGATGCCGACACGCGCACACGCCCCCACAACCGCGATGATCACGCCCACGATGCGCAACCACGCAACACCAAGCGGACCCGCCACCAGCGCTATCGCTGCGGCAGCCGCCAGACAACTCACCAACACAGCCTCGCGCCGCGCCCACGCTCCCACGGTCATCGACCAGCGCACACGCGGACACTACAGTCGACACGCCCAAAACAACATGACCCTGGACGTGTTCCGAGCCGAGGTGACCACGCTCAACACAACGCTCCACTCCGCGCGCGGCAGTACCACATACCCCTTTCAGCAACCGCATACAAAAGTGCCGCAACCAAGCGAGCTACCCCCGCGCCAGGCGCCCCACAACACCCACTCGGCGATCTGCCCCGTAACAGGAGAATGTCAAGGGCAGAGCCCGAGCCTCGCCAGCACCACGAGATACCCGCCCTCCGTGCCACTAAAAAGGATCAACAGCCGGTCATCCGGGGACACTCACAACCTGCGACCGGCCGCAAGCCAAGGGCGGGACAAACACGGCACTACAGGCTTCCCAAGCTCCAACCACCAAAGCTGTGACCGGTGTCCTCCCAGCGGCGTTACATCAGCAAGCGCAGCACGATCCGAGACAAACCATGCCCTCGCCGGGCGGGCAGGCCTCCGGGATGTCCGCCCGGCGAGGGTGGGCGGGGCTGGGTAGGGGTGGACAGGGTGCGGCATCCCGTCGACCTCCCTCAAGGGCTACCACACGGCGACCCGGGGGCAGAGCTACCCGAGGCCCTCGCCGGTCGCGTCGAGGACTGCCCCCGGGTCGCCGCGCGGTCGGGCTCCGCCAGGCCGACGGGACGCCGCACGAGCCCCAGCGTGCAAGATCATCAGTGGTTGCTCCCAGAGCACGGCCACCGGCACCCCGAGGGGAGGAAGGCGAGCGCTGTTGTCCGCGACGATCCTCGGGCGGCCGTAGTAGAAACGGTAGTAGGGATGCTGTGGGCAGCGGTCGGGCCGGCTGGACGGGGTGAGACGCCACGGACGATCGGCGCTGGCCAGGCAGGACGCCGCAGGATTCGAGGAGAGGCGTGGGACGGGTTCCATTCGCCTCATAACCCAGAGGTCGCGGGTTCGAATCCCGCCCCCGCTACCACTACGATGTGCCCCTGAGCATCCCTGCCAGGGGCACATCTTTGCATATCGCCGTCTCGTCTGGCGAGAATTCCGCCCTGGGTCTAACCCTTATCTCTACAAGGGGAGGAGGACGTCCTTGGCTTGTCCGACGAGGGGTAGTACGTCGTACGTCAGCTCAACACCCGGGCCAGTCACGAAGCCACGGCGCGTCGTCTTGATCGCCACTGTGCCGAACGTGACCGGGGACTCCCGCGTGACGCCGAAGGCCTGGGGTACCAGGATGGTGATGCTGATCACTCCAACATCGGGATTCGGCTGGAGAATGACGGTCAGCAGGGTTCCCAACGGGCTGTCCAGTCGGTTGATCTGCTGACCGAAGAACGTGAATGTTCCTTCGGGCCCCTCGTAGCGTAGCTCTCCACCTTCGTGGCCGATGATGATCGGCCCGGGAGTAACCGGAAAGAAGGTGATGGACGTCCTGTCACCGCTGAACGTGAACTCGTTGGCGCCCAGATCCCCGCTCGTCGGACTGAGACCAGCGTTGCTCTCGACCGTCATGATTTTTCTCCTCAGCTCAGAGGCGGTTGGGTCCGCCCATCCTCTCTGAGCCCCGAGCCTGGTCCTGTGATACACGCTGTTTGTACGAAATGATGGGGCGGGCTCGGCGCGTCTGGGAGGGAGGTGCGCAACGTGGGCAGACTCTGAGCCCAGCGGGCCAGCAGGAGATCGGAAAACCGGTCGCCCAGCAGGGTGCTGGCCTGGATGCCGAACACCACGTCGCTGGCGAGTTCAGGCTCGGCCGCGAGCAATGGGGTGATCACGCCATGCCGGACGAGCTGCTCGTGCACCGCGTCGGCCTCGATGTGCTCGGCGAAGAACTCAATGGCGGCGGGGCCGCAGCCCAGCCGCCGCATGGCCTGGACCAGTCGGTCCGAGCTGGGGGAGGAAGTCAGCTCGGTGACGGCGAACTGGCCGATCAGCGCTCCGCGCAGACCGCGGTGCAACCCGCACAGCGACATGAAGTTGACCTCGGCCAGCATCGCGGCCGGTGTGGCGCCGAGGTAGGCGCCGTACTCGGCGCAGAGCCCGAGCTCGGTCATCATGTCGGCGAACAACCGGGCATGCATGCGCGCTGGATTGCCCGAGCCGTACTCATCGTGCTCGACGGTGACCAGTGCCACCTTGGCCGGCCCGGTCAGCCGGGGGATGACCCAGGCCTGCGGGTCGGCCTCCTTGAGGTGGTACAGCGAGCGTTGCGCGACATATTCGCGCAACTGCCAGAGCTGCCCGCTGTGGCGCAGGTGGTGCGAGACGCCCCAGGCGTCCACCGGCTCCATCAGCAGTGCATCGACCTCGGCGGCGACGCTGCTCCCGCCCGGTACGTCGGCCCGCAGCGTAGCTAGGAAAACTCGTTCCAGGCACCTGCGCAATCTGAGCAGCTCCGGGTCCCACTCCAGGTCCTCGGAAACCCCGGCGAAACCTCGGTAGTGCAGCTCATAGCAGCAGTACAACGCCAGCTGTAGATCCTCTCCGTACGGATCGGTCCGCGGGAGCACCGCGGGCGAGGCCGCGGTCGTATTGCGCAGCGTGTCGAGCACGGCGGTGGACAGCGGGCCGCGCGGTTCCGGCAGAGCGGGTGCGGTGACGGGTGGTGGTGCGGTGGCGTTGCGCATCCGTGCTCCTCAGAATCCGCATCACGGGGCGGGGCTGGTGCGGACTCGCCGCCGGTGGCTGGTGTCACAGAACGGGTATCGGTCGCTGCGGCGGCACAGGCACAGGGCGGTGACGACCCGGTCGGAGGTCACCCTCCGCCCGTCGGCCAGGACGATCTCGATGGGACCGTGCACCAGGATGGGTCCCTCAACGGTCATGATGACCTGGCGCCGGGCGGGCTCAGCGGGCACGTCGCGCTCCGATGACCACAAGCTCCTCATCGCGCTGCCCCGGCTCGAGGAGTCCGCGGGCCTCGAGCATGGTCGCGCGCAGGCGCATAACGGGACCGAAGGGCACCACGCATCGGGTGAGGACCTCAGCCTGCAAGCCCGCGTCGGCGAGGCGGCTGAGGGTGAGGTCGTCATCGCACACGGCGGAGTGGACGAGCAGCATCATGCCCCCGGGCGCGAGCAGGGCGGGTCCTTCGGCGCAGATGCGGTCCAGCACGGCGCGTCCGTCCAGGCCACCGTCCCAGCAGCGGGTGATCCGATGCCGAGGCAGCAGGTTCGTGGCCGCCGGGACGTAGGGCGGGTTGGCCATGATGAGGT
>JBOHFJ010000419.1:0-3877 GCA_050699655.1 Pseudonocardiaceae bacterium | reverse complement strand
GGCTCAGCTGGGTAAAGCGGCACCTGATAGCCCCGCTGAGCCCGCGCGATGCGGGAAGCCGTAGGGTTGATCCTTCGTGAGCCTTGGTTTGGGAATCGTGGGGTTGCCCAATGTGGGGAAGTCAACCCTGTTCAACGCGTTGACCCGCGGCAACGTCCTTGCCGCGAACTACGCCTTCGCCACCATCGAGCCCAACGTCGGAGTGGTGGCGTTGCCTGATGAGCGTCTCGGGCGGTTGGCGGCGCTGTTCGACAGCGCCAAGGTGGTGCCGGCGACGGTGTCGTTCGTCGACATCGCGGGGATCGTCGCCGGGGCTTCCCAAGGCGCGGGGCTGGGCAACAAGTTCCTCGCCAACATCCGCGAAGTCAACGCGATCTGCCAGGTCGTGCGGGTCTTCGATGACCCCGACGTGCTGCGCGTCGACGGTCCGGCCGACCCGGTCGACGACATCGCCACCGTCGAGACCGAACTGGTGCTGGCGGACCTGCAGACACTGGAGCGGGCGCTGCCCCGGTTGGAGAAGGAAGCCCGCACCAACCCCAGAGAACGACGCGCCGCGCTGGCCGCCGCGCGCTCCGCCAGCGACGTGCTCGACGCCGGGCGGACCCTGTTCGCCGCGCGCGCCGAGCTGGACGTCGCCGCACTCGCCGAGCTCAGCCTGCTGACCAGCAAGCCGTTCCTGTATGTCTTCAACTCCGACGAGGCGGTGCTCACCGATCCGGAGCGCCAAGCCGAGCTGCGCAAGCTGGTGGCCCCCGCCGACGCGGTGTTCCTTGATGCCAAGGTGGAGTCCGAACTGCTTGAGCTCGATGAGGAGTCCGCGCGGGAGCTGCTGGACTCGATCGGGCAGCCCGAGCCGGGGCTGCACGCGCTGGCTCGCGCCGGGTTCCACACCCTGGGATTGCGGACGTACTTGACGGCCGGGCCCAAGGAGGCCAGGGCGTGGACGATCCGAGCCGGGGCCACCGCCCCGGAAGCCGCCGGGGTAATCCACAGTGACTTCCAGCGCGGGTTCATCAAAGCCGAGATCGTGTCCTATGACGATCTGATCGCGACCGGGTCGATGGCGCAGGCGCGAGCCGCCGGAAAGGTCCGGATGGAGGGCAAGGACTACGTGATGGCTGACGGCGACGTGGTCGATTTCCGTTTCAACGTGTAATGGAGGCTTGGTGTCATTTTCTTCGTCGCCTAATTTCGCTCACGGGTATCCGGCGCCTGGCCCGCAGAGCCCGACGCCACAAAAGGTGATGGATCATGTGTTTTTCCTGTCCGAGGGTGCGTGGAAGCGAGCGCGGGAACAGGAGCGGTTCGATCACGTCATCGTTGGCAGCGGGGTGTGCGGGTTCGCTTTCGCGGAGCGTGTGCTCGACCGGGACCCGTCAGCCAAGATCTTGATGATCGAGCGGGGACCGTTCTTCCTGCCGGATCACTTCCAGAACCTTCCCATGCCATACAGCTTGACGCTTGGCGGGATGTCGGAGACGTTTCCGTGGACGTTGTCGCGGGAGACGGCGAGTCAGCCGCCCGGGAGAATCTCCTGGCAACACGGAATGGTCCCGTTCTTTGGTGGCCGCAGCATCATGTGGAGCGCGTGGTGCCCACGACCGCTCGTCGACGAGATGCGTGACTGGCCCGCGGCGGTGATCAGCGCGGCCGAGCGGTACTTCGCTAGTGCGGAGTCGCTCCTGAACGTCATCTCGGCGGATCGGATCGACGCCAAGCTCGATCCGGCGGTGATGGCGGTGGTCAACGAGAACCGTCCCGTCTACGGTCTCATGCAGAAGGCGCTGCAAACGATGCTGGCTGACGGTCTTGACCGGATCTCATCGGCAACTCGCTCGATGCCGGCCCCGCTCGCGGCCGCCGCCGGCGACGCCGCCGGCCTTGATTTCGCGAAATTCTCGACCCCGGCGCCATTGCTGGAGTTGATCGCCTCCCAACAGCAGCTTGCCTCGGCGGGGGCCGGTTCACCGCTTGCTGTCGTGGCGAATTGCACGGTGAACCGGGTTCTCGCCCAGGACGGCCGGGCTACGGCGCTAGACACTTCGCGCGGGGTGCTGAACATCGGTGACGCGAACCTGATCTTGGCTATGGGAACGCTGCCGCCGACCACTTTGGTGCTGAACTCGTTCCCTGAAGTGCCCGCGGCGGGCCGGCGGTTCACCGCGCACTTCATCACGTCGGTCATCGCGCGCGTGCCGCGCGGTGATTTCCCGTTCGCTGAGCGGCTCGCCGACTTGGAGCTCGCGGCTATCTACCTCGCCGGTAAGAGCAAGGAAGACCGTCAGTACCACGTGCAGCTGTCTGTGCTTTCCGACCGGAACCCGACTAAGAATGCGGCGAAGGCCCAGCGCTACGCGCCCGACGTGGTGGCGACCGCGTCGCGTGCGCAGCTCGTGTCATCCCCGGACCACCTCGTTTTTGTCTGCGCTGTGCTCGGCGAGCTCAACGAGACCAACCCCGCGAACGCGCTGACCCTCGATGAAGGCCTGGACCCGACGAGCAATGTGCTGTTGCAAGTCCTGGCGGACTCAGTCGACGACAGGACCTGGGACACGATGGACAAAGCCACATTCGAGATGATGGAACGAGTCTTTTCCCCCGCCGGCGAGAGCCGGGTGGAGTACTGGCACGGAGACCCGAACACTGGCAGCTGGCGGAGCGCTCGTCCGGATGTCCACGAGCGACGCGTCCCCGGTCTGGTTCACGAAGGATCGACCCTTCACATCGGTGTCGATGACAGCGCCCCGGTCGGTCTTGACTACAAGCTTCGCGGAGTCGAGAACGTCTATATCACTGGCGGCAGCCTGTGGCCGACTGGCGGATCGTGGAACCCGACGATGACGATGGTTGCGCTCACGCAATATCTTGCGGACACCCTCACCCCAGTGGTGACGGACTCACTCAAGGCCCGCTGACACGCCTGGCCAGGGAGAATCCGACCTGGGGATACGGGTGTGGGGCCCACCAGCCGCCGGGAGCATCGCGGGCACGCCACCGGGGGTGCAAGGCTCAACCAACGGCCGGCCGGGCATTACTCGTCTCGCGGGCGCGCGCCGGCCGGGGCACTGGGCGCGGGGGGCGGCTCGGTCACCTCACCGGTGTCGTCTCCCCGCTCGGTCCACCGCGCGCACGCTAGGCACATCCACCCGCCGGGCGGCGGCTGCTCGTACAGGCTCGTACCCAACAGCCGTTGCCCGCAGCGGGCGACGGACACCCCGTCGGGGTGCTCAGCGTCCTCGTCGACCGCGTGGGCGTGCCAGTCGCTCGGGGACAGGTCCCAGCGCGGGGCCGCACCCACCGGCGCGGTGGCCGCATCGCCGCTCATCCGAGCCACTCGATCAGCGCGTCCCGCAGTATCCCCGCTGGACCCTCCTCGAAGATCATCACGCAGGTGCCGGTGGCGTGCATGTCGAACACAATCTCCCCGCCCTGCTTCTCCACCACGAGGTTCGCGAACCCCCGGGGTCCCTTGTGCAGGGCGCAGGCGATGCCGATCGCCCTGCGGTTCGCGCGGGGCGCGCCCGTATCCCCAGTAGCCCCATCAGCCATGGTTGCCTCTTCTCTTCCGGCGGCCGGGGTCGTGTACCGTCCGCTCATCGAGTGGGTGAGCCAGCGGACGCCGATGACACAGGCGCCGGCCAGGAACGACGGACTCGGTGAAGCGGCCCGACACTGCACCGACCGGGTTGCCATGGCCAGCCAGAAGCGCTCGGTGGTTTCTGGCAGGCGCCGCATCGGCGGGGGTCGTCATCACGGTTGTTTCAAGATCGTATAGGTGCCGATGAATCCTCCACGAGCCGCCGTCCGAGCACGATCTCGACCGCGAGTGGGTGCCCCGCCTGCGCTGTGGTTCCCGAACTCAACACCAGAGTCG
>JBOHFJ010000418.1:0-3883 GCA_050699655.1 Pseudonocardiaceae bacterium | reverse complement strand
GCTGAGCATCGGTCGTACCTTCCCGACCGGCGTTGCCGCGCCGATCTTGCTTGAGAACCTCAGGATGATCGGGAGGGTACGACCCTCCGTTGATCTTTCTCATCCACAGGTTTCAAGTATTGCTCGCACCGTCCACAGCCGAGGTCTAATCTCCACTGTCTTTCTCCCCCTCAGGCGGCTTGCTCGTCAGTTGCCGAACGGTTTTCGTTCAGTGGTGGGCCGTTCGCGGCAAGTTGGGCGGCGGTGTATTCGGCTTTCCATCGCTGTCGCTCAGCGACGGCCCGCAACAACAGCACCGGCCGCGGTGGCACGTCAGGGTCAGCGGGTGCGGTGCGTTCCCACAGGTAAGGCCCGTCCCCAGGGCCGTGAGCGGGCTGAACACCGGCCTGCTCCAGGAGTTGCCGAACGAATTCGCCGCGTTCGGCCCGGTGGTCATCGATGGTCTTGTTGGACCATTTGCGGGAGACGAGGACGCGGCGCCCGGCGATGCCGAGGTGTTCGGGTTTGTGTGCCTTGCCCTTGCAGTGCCCGGGTGTCATGGAGTACCGGGCACCGTGGGGTTGGATACCATAGAGCAGCCACATCGGACACCGAGGCGAGCACGGCGTGACCCGAAGTTCGGCGTGGAGCCGGTCGGCGTGGTCACGCTGCCGGCCTGTCGCGGTCTCGCCGAGCCCGGCGGCTTGACCTACTGATTTGGTGAGGTATTTCGTGAGGTAGCCGATGTGGCGTCCGGCTTCTTCGGTGCCGCCGAGGATGCCCTTGACGTGCACTTGTGTCCCGAATCGGACAACGTGCGCGGGTTCTGTCAGCTCCTCGCAGGCCTGTTCCCAGGTAGGTAGTGGTTGGCTGGTGTCGGGGTCGGCGAAGCCCCTCACGCGGGTATCCCAGACCGGGAGTCGCCCGTCGGTGTAAACGAGCCGGTCATGCGCCGGCCACCACACCTGGTGGTAGGTCGCGGCGGTGATGGCCCGGAGTTCGGTGCGGGGGATGGCGCCTCGGATGGCGGTGTGGAAGTGCGGCGCGCCGCGTTTTTGGGGTTCGACGGTGCCGAAGTACTGCACCTCCCACCCGACGCAGCGTCGGGTGTTCTGCCAGAACCGATCCAACAGCGCCGGGAAGTGGATCGCGTCGCGGGCGGCCCGTCGGTAGTCATAGGTGTCGGGGTCCACCGCCGCGCCGTGGTTGTCGACCCGGCCGTAGGAGTCCAAGGTGAGGGTGAGGAACGTGGAGGGCCGATACCGTCCGGCGAACACCCGGCCGAGGGTGCGGTGCTCGACGGGCCGGCGGGGCAAATCGGGGGCGTCTTGGCGACGCCGGGTCGAGCGCTTGACTGGCTTGGGTGGCGGGTCCAGTGGGGTGAGCCGGCCGCGTACGCCCAGGGCGCGTAGTTCGGTGTCGAGTTCGGCGACCGAATCCGCGATCTGCTCACAGGAGTCCTCGTCACCGGCCTCCCGGCATTGGGCGTAGGCGGCGGCCAGGTCGGCGCGGGTGGCCATCAGTGCCGTGTGGTCTTCGCTGGGGGTGGCGCGGTCGGTGACGGGTTCGGTGTCCAGGTGCCAGCCTTGGCGGCATTGCACCATCCGCAACCGGCGTGCCTTCTCCGCGCACGGCCGGCACTGGTCCTCCCGAGTCGACCCGCACGGGACCGGCACGACCTCCACCCGCCCGGTGGTGGTATCGATCCGCCGCATCGGCAACGGCCGGATACACACGCCGTGTTCTTCGGCCAGCGCCTGGGCCACGTCGGTGCTCAGCGGGAGTGCGGCTCGTTGGGCTCGGGTCATCCGCGTGACGTCCAGCGGGCTGGGTTCGGTGCCGGTCATCAGGAGATCACCTCGTCGGGGGTGGCGAGGTGGCGCAGGGCGGTCAGGGGCAGGGTTGCGCTGGTGTTCGGGGCGAGATCGGCACCGGGGCCGCACGGGGTGACGGGCACGGCGCCGTAGACGCGCACACTGACGCTCCCGGCGAGCTGGCCGGTCACTGACAGGTGCACCGCCTGCCCACCGGGCTCCCGCCACGCCTCAGCGGTGCCATGGCTGAGGGTGCCGGCCCAGGTCAGCAGCCCAGTGGCGACCGGGGAAGGCTGGTGGGCGGCCAGTTGCGCGCTCACCCTGGGCTCACCGGACGCCATGATCACGTGCACTGAGTACAGCTCCGGGAGCTCGAACTCGGCGAGGTGGGCACGCAGAGCGTCAAGGAGGTCCAACACGGTGGTGTTCATGCCGCCTCGATTCCGGTGAGGGTGCGGGGTGCGGTGCGGTGGCCAGCGGTGACGTAAGTGGACAGTTCGTCGAGGTCGGTGTTGGTGGTGTGGAACGCGCGGGCGCGGTGGGGGTCGCGGCGGCCGTCGATCTTGGCCCACGCGACGCCGGGGGTGTCTTCACTGATCTCGTGTGCGGCCGCGCCGCGTTCCCGGACCCCGTCGCCGAGGACCATGTCGACCTGTTCAGGTTCGTCCAGGCGCATGGCGATTTTGATGGGGAACAGGTGCCGGCAGTCGATGACCTGCTTGCGGGGGTCTTGGATCTGTCCGATCACGCAGACTCCGGGGGCGCGGCCTTGGGAGAGGATGGACTGCAAGACCGCGTTGGCCCGTTTGCGTAGGGTGGTGTCGGGTTGGTAGGCGATCACGTCAGCCAGCTCGTCGATGATGAGCAGCACGAACGGTTGACCTGATGCCGGTGTCCATTGGCGGGTGCCCTGCTGACGGAGGGCTTCGGCGCGTTGGCGGGTCAGGGTGGCGACGTGCTCCAGCAGTTCGACGGCCTCCGTGCCGTTGGTGCAGGCCAGTTTCTGGAACAGTTGGGGTGCGCGCCCGAGTTCCATGCCGCCTTTGGGGTCGATCCCGAACACTTGGACCCGACCCGTGCGGATCCAGGGGGCCAGCGCGCGGAGCACGGCCCACATGACTGAGGATTTGCCGGCGTCGCTGACTCCGGCCACCAGGACGTGGCGGCCCAGCAGGCGCAGCACCCACGCCCGGCCGGCCTCGGTCCGCCCGATCACCACCCGCCCTAGATCCAGCGCTGTACCGGGGTCAGCCAGCGCGGGTACCCGGACCGGCTGGGCGAGCGGGTCGGTGTGGATCAGGTCCAGCCAGATCCGCCGGGGCCGATCCACGCGGACCCGGCAGGAGCGGGCGCCGAAGGAGTTCGCCAGCTCCTGAGCGTGCGCGGCGTAAATAGCGGCGCATTGCCCGTGCAAGAGCTTCACGGACACTCGGTCGCGCCAGCCATCGGAGCGGACTCGGCGCAGCCGGGGGTAGTGCACCCGGCGTTGCGTGTTGCCGGTGTGTTTGGTCAGCTCCGTGAACAGCATCACCCGCCGCCACGGCCACGCGTAGACCCGTGCGCGGCGCCATTCCGAGCGGACCTGCCGCACCACGATGCGGGATAAGGAATCAGGGTGCCACCAGGCCCACAGCCCACCCAGCACGGCCAGCGCGGCGAGCAGCGTCACCGGCGCCCACCACGAGCAACCGACACCCAATCCGACCAGAACAGCGGTGCTGATCAGGAACAGCGGGTAACGCCACACCCGACGCGCAACGAACGCCACCACCGTCGCCAGGACGGCCAGCAGGATGATCGGCGACAGGGCGATCAGGAGCCTGCGGGGCAGCAGTGTCCACCACGGCAGGCGAGGCCGCTCCACCTCGAACGGGGCCGGGTCGACCCAGGGGGAGTATCCCTGCGGGCGCATCACCGGTCACCCCCGCCAGCGAGCTCCCGCGCCAGCCCGCCCACCCGCGAAACACCCACGGCATCGCGAGGAATCAACCGGGGGGATCGGCAACGGGTCGGGTGTCCCGGTCGGAGCGGGTTATCGACTGGCGCGCGCACGGCGCGGTGTTCTATGCTTCTCATTGTTCACTCCGGTC
>JBOHFJ010000417.1:0-3897 GCA_050699655.1 Pseudonocardiaceae bacterium | reverse complement strand
ACATCGAGGGCAGGGGAGCTCAGGCACTGGTGGTCGCGGTCGTCGGGCTGCTGATGATCGTCTACGTGCTGGTCGGCGGGATGCGCGGCACGACGTGGGTGCAGATCGTCAAGGCCGCCCTGTTGATCATCGGCGCGGGCATGATGACCGCCTGGGCGCTGGGCTCTTTCGGGCTCAACTTGTCCGCCCTGTTGGCTGAGGCGGCGGCGAAGTCCTCGCACGGGCAGGCGGTGCTCGCGCCGGGCTTGCAATATGGCAAGAACATCACCACGAAGATTGACTTTGTGTCGTTGGGGCTAGCGCTGGTGCTGGGCACCGCGGGACTGCCGCACATCCTGATGCGCTTCTACACCGTGCCGTCGGCCAAGGAGGCTCGTCGCACGGTGGTTTGGGCGATCTGGCTGATCGGCATCTTCTACCTGTTCTCGCTGGTGATCGGTTACGCCGCCGCTGCCTTGGTGCCCGGTGGTCCGCAGCGGATCGTCAGCATGCCCGGTGAGGAGAACTCGGCGGCGCCACTGCTGGCCTACCAGCTGGGTGGGGAGGTGCTGCTCGGCTTCATCTCGGCGGTGGCCTTCGCGACCATCCTCGCGGTGGTGGCGGGGTTGACGATCACCGCGGCGGCGTCGTTCGCGCACGACGTGTACGCCAACGTGATCAAACAGGGCAACCTGGACCCGGACCGTGAGGTGCTGGTCGCCCGGATCACCGCCTGCGTCATCGGCGCGCTGGCGGTCGGCGGTGGCATCGTCGCGCTCGGCCAGAACGTCGCCTTCCTGGTGGCGCTGGCCTTCGCGGTGGCGGCCTCGGCGAACCTGCCGACGATCCTGTACTCCCTGTTCTGGAAGCGGTTCAACACCAGTGGCGTGCTGTGGAGCATGTACGGCGGTCTGGTCAGCTGTGTCCTGTTGATCGTTTTCTCGCCCGCGGTGTCGGGGACGCCCAAGTCGATGTTCCCCAGTGTTGACTTCGCGATCTTCCCGTTGCGCAACCCGGCGCTGATCTCGGTGCCGCTCGCCTTCCTGCTCGGATATCTCGGCACGGTGCTGAGCAAGGGCGAGGTGGCCGATGCGGCGAGGTTCGCCGAGATGGAGGTGCGTGCGCTGACCGGAGCCGGCGCTGAGCGGTCGGCGAGTGCGGCGCCGGTGCCCCCGCCGCAGCGCAGGCCCCCGCTCAACACCACGCCCACCGGTCGGCTCACTCGCTGAGCTCGTCGCTGGCCGGTAGGTCTGTGGATCTGTGGCACGATTGGCCCTTATGACCTCTCCAGTTCCGGCCGTGTTGGTGGCTGACGTTCCTGAGCTCGCGGTTTTGCTGGACGTCCGCGAGAACGACGAATGGGCTGCCGGGCATGCCCCGGCAGCCGTGCACGTCCCGATGGGGCAGGTGGCGCGGCGGCTCGATGAACTGGCCACCGTGTTCCCCGAGCGCGCGGTGTACGTGGTGTGCCGCTCTGGCGGGCGCTCAGCAAGCGTCACCGCTTATCTGAAGCAGGCGGGCTGGGACGCGGTCAACGTCGATGGCGGGATGCGCGCCTGGGCTGCCGCGGGTCGTCCCATGGTGGCCGGACCTGACGGCGCCCCATCAACTGGGCCACCATCAACTGGGCCACCATCAACTGTGACACCGGCGACTGTGGCACCCAGGGTTCTGTAGTTCCGATTGTGTCGCATCAGATTCGGTCCCTACCGGCGGATGAGCAGGTGCGCGCTCTGGCCGCGGTGGCGGTCCCGCTGTTGGTGGTGACCGCTGTGCTGGCGCTGGGCACCGCGGGCGCCGAGGCATGGCGTTACGCGCTGCTGCTGGACAGCCGCACCGACGCGGTGCCCGCCGGCCCGCTGTACGCCAGCGATGCGCTGGTGGTCACCGGTGGGGTGCTGTCGCTGCTCTGCTCGCTGCTGGCGGGTGCGGTCACGCTGGGATGGCTGGTGCACGCCAACACGGCCGCTGCCCAGGCCGCCGCGGTCACCCCAGCTCGGCCAGGCTGGCGATTGGTGGTCGGTGTCTTGGTGCCGGGGCTGAACCTGGTGGTGCCGGGTGCGGCGCTCGCCGAGGTGGAGCATGCGGCGCTGGGCCAGGATCCGAAGCGCCGACCGCACCCTTCTCGGCTGGTCATCGGGTGGTGGGCGAGCTGGGCGGCTGATCTGGTGCTGTCCGGCACCGCCATCCTGTGGAACCTGCGCGGCGGTGTGCAGGCCCGCGCCGACGGAGTGCTGCTGCACGTGGCCACTGACCTGATGGCCGGGGTGGTCGCGATCACCACGATCGTGGTGATCCGGCGGCTGACTCGGCTGCTCAGCCCGGTGGAACTGGCCGCCATCCGCCGCATGGTGGTGGTGCGGGTACCTGACGGCACTCGCACGTGAGTGGCAATCGGTGTGCGAACGGGTCGGAACGGGGTTAGGCATTCACGTGCTCACGCGCCCACGCGATACCGTGGGCGCGTGAGCACCCCCACCCCTCGCCAGCCTTGCCCATGTGGCTCCGGCAAGAGATACAAGGCCTGCCACGGCGCCCCAGGCGGCGCCCGGGACGCCGTTGTCAATCGCCCCTTCGCCGGGCTCGCCGCGGAGTGCCAGCTCGTCGCGCTGCGCGAGTTCGTGCCCTCGGCAACGGCACCACTACCGCTGGCGCAGCCGGCTGGCCGGGACGTCACACTGGCCACCGTGCTGCCGGCCGCGGCCGCGGCGGTGGTGCGCCCCGACGGTGTGGCGCTGGTCGGCTTGCAGGTGCTGGCCCGCTCCGCGGACCTGTCCCGGGATCTCGGTCGGGCAGTGAACTGGGCGCTGACCGCGGCGCCCGGCTCCCTGCTCCCGGCGGTCAGCACCACGGCTGAGGGTGAGCAGATCCGGCTGTCGGATCTGCTTCGCGCCGACACGCCGCTCGAGGTCACCATGTATCCCGACTTCGCCTGGTGGGTTCCCGGCGAGGTGCCACCCTCCGGTGAGGCGGCGGAGTCGTTGCAGCGGGCCAACGCCGCGATAATGCCGACCGAGGCGGTCACCGGGGTGGGCGTCGAGGCCGCCTACTGGGTCGACGCCGGCGACAAGGCGCACTTGCGGTGGGTTCGCCCTGAGCCGGAAGAACAGCTGCTCACCGCACTTGCCCGGTTGTCGGCCCGGGCTGAGCTGAGCCTTGGCGAGGGCTCCCGGTTCGCCGGCTCGTTTCGGGCCCACGGGGTGCTGGTGCCGGTCTGGGACCTCGACCCCGAGCGGCACGCCCGGGAGTGGATCGCCCCCGCGGAGTCCTTCGCCCTGCGCCTAACCGAAGCTCTCACCCCAGACCCCCTAACCACCCCCGAACGCCGCGCCCTCAACGCCTTAAACGCCCGCCAACTCACCCTCCGCTGACCTCCGCATTCCGCGGGCTCAGCGTGGTTTTGTGCGTTGAATAGCCCCGCTGAGCCCGCTGAATGCGGGGGTCAACGGAGGAGGGAATAGGAGGTGAAGACGATGGTGTCGATGAGGGCGTGGGCAGTGATGAGGGGGTATAGGCGGGTGGTTTTTTGCCAGAATCTTGCGAAGATCAGGCCCATCGCCAGGTTTCCTAGGAAGCCGCCAAAGCCCTGGTAGAGGTGGTAGCTGCCGCGCAGTACCGCGCTGGTGAGCGCGGTAGCGTCCTCACCTGACCCGAGCTGGCGCAACCGGGTGATCAGGTAGCCCACCACCAGCAGCTCCTCAGCCAGTCCGTTGGCCACCGCCGAGGCGACCAGTACCGGAATTCGCCACCAGGTGTCGGCCAGCGTGGAGGGCAGCACGGTGAGGTTGAGGCCGGCCGCCAGCGCCAGGAAGTACCAGCCCAGCCCTGGCACACCGATGGCTGCGGCAAGCCCGACGCCAAGCCTCGCGTCCCCGGCGGTCGGCCGACCGCCCAGGCCGAGATCGCGCGGTGGGATGC
>JBOHFJ010000416.1:0-3939 GCA_050699655.1 Pseudonocardiaceae bacterium | reverse complement strand
CCGCACCGCCTCGCCCCAGCGGCGGTGGCCCGCATTCCACAGGACAGAATTGAGGCCACCGCCGGACGACCCGCGCGGTGGCGGACTACGCCAGGATTCCCAAATACTCACTCTTGTTCGAGTAGCCGTAGCCGCCGTGGTAGTCGTAGCCGTAGTCCTTGTAGTAGTTATAGCTCCAGCGACCGTAATCTGGGTAGTAGCCGCCGTAATAGCCGTAACCGTAGTCGCGACCATGGCCACAACTATGGCCGCAGCCGCCACCCGTCACGAAGACTTCCGATACCCTCATCTTGCTCCTTTTCCGGTCAACGGAGGGAGCCATGCGGACAGAAAGACCCAGACCAGACCGCGAGATGTGTACGCGGCTATCCCCTCAGCGGCCCCCGAGATGACCCAAGCCAACTCCCCTACTCCCCGTGGTCACGCAACTACGAAAGTAAGCCATCCGAGTGGTGTTCGCAACAACAACTTCCCGTACAGGAATAGTCACACTCAGTAACTGTGACTCGGCAACTACTCAACAGTGGAGTGTGACCGGCACCTGGGCACCGACCTCCGGCAGCCCTCCATACGTTCGATCAACGCGGAACACTCACCGAGGCCGTACCCCGGAAGGCACCGTGCCCACCGCAGGGTGCGCACGGTGCCGCGCGGGCTCGCGGTTGCTACGATCGCTACGGAGGTGGCGGTCAATGCCGAGAACTATCCCGCACCGGAAAACTGCGCAACAACAGCGGCGCCGTGCTCCGTGACGTACAGGCTGGCGAGACAGTGTACGTCACCAGCAACGGCGAGATCGTCGCCGTTCTCGTGCCACCACCGCGAGCGGTCGGCGCGCCCCCTCGAATCCGGCGGGCCACGATCCGAGGGGGCGCCGTACTGGAGCGGATTCGGATCCAGGAGCCGGTCGGAAACGTACTGGACGAGCTCCGTGGCGACCGGTGATCCTCTATATCGAGACGTCGGCGGCGGCAAAGTTGCTCGTCAAGGAGCCGGCATCGGGCCGACTCGCTAAAAAGCTGGACAAAACCGCTGAACAGGACGATGCTCTGTTCTTGAGCATGCTCCTGGAGACCGAATTGCGCCGGCTTGCGGTCCGCGTCGAGCTGCCTCAGGCCGCCGTTACTCGCCTGCTCGAACGCTTCGATCTGGCCGACGCGGCCAGTACCGCCGGGCTACCCGTCCTCGCGCCGTAGCCGCCACAGCAGGAGTGACTAGCTTGGGCATGGTGCGGAATCGGTGTGCCTCAGCTGTCTGGCGAGCAATCCCTCCAGTGCTGGCTGTGCACGGCGGCGCGGGTCACATCGTGGCGGAAGGGCTCGGCTCGGAGCGGGGCGCCGCAGCCAGGCGGGGGCTCAGCCAGAGCTTGGCGGCAGGCATGACGGTGCTACGCGACGGGGGCTCCGCACTCGACGCGGTAATCGCCGCCGTGCTAGTCCTCGAAGATGACGAACAGTTCAACGCCGGCCGGGGTGCCGTCCTCACTGCTGATGGTGGTGTGGAGCATGACGCGGCGGTGGCTGACGGGACGACGCGCCGCGCCGGTGCGGTGACCTGCGTGAGCGGTATCCGCAACCCGGTGCTCGCCGCGCGAGCGGTGATGGAACGGACGCCGCATGTGCTGTTGAGCGGAGCGGGAGCCCACGAGCTCGCCCGTCAGGAAGGCCTCGCATCGGTGCCATCCGACTGGTTCGTGACTACTCGTCGGCGGGAGCAGTTGGCTGAACTCCGGCTCACAGACCGGGCCGAGCCCGAGGGCACGGGCGGGACGGTGGGCGCCGTCGCCTTGGACGTCGCGGGGCGCCTCGCGGCGGCGACCTCAACCGGAGGCACCACCGGCCAGCTCCCCGGCCGGGTCGGGGACACCCCACTCGTCGGGGCCGGCACCTGGGCCGACGACCGTTCCTGCGCGGTCTCGGCGACGGGCGATGGTGAGGCGCTGATGCTCAGCGTCTTCGCCCATGAGGTCGACGCGCTCGTGCGCCTGGCCGGCCTGAGCCTGGGCGCGGCCTGCCGGCGGGCACTGCGGGAGACCGAGCTCAGGGCGGGAACCGGTGGCTGCATCGCCGTAGGGCCTGACGGCACAGTGGCGATGCCGTTCACCAGCGCGGGGATGTTCCGGGGCGCGGTGGACGCTACCGGCGTCCACCGGATCGGGATGTTCGCCGACGACCTCAACGAATGTTGACGGCCGCCCAGACCTGTGCTGCCTCGTGCATCGTGCTCGCCCCCAGTCCCCGTTCGTCTCCCCGCCGGATGGCTGGCGCCCAAGGGCCGGGGCGGGCACATCCCGGAGCAGCGCACGGTTCGGGGGCTTGGTGCCCGCCAGTCGCGTGGGCCCGCGCTGACGGGACGGGGAGCGCGCAAGACCAACCGGCAAGGGCACCAACCATGCGCTGGGGTAGCCCGTACATCCCGGCCCTGGGGCCAGGGGCACAAGTCAAGACGGTTGTCGCGGCGGGAACTACAGCAGCGGCGATGCATACCGCCCCGTGCCCTCTGCCGCACCAACGACGCACGATGGATCACTCACGAGCGGCAGCGCTGCTCGGTGTCAGCAGGCCGCTACGCTCGACATTTCCCGAGCAGGAGGAGCCCACTACCGCCATGACAGCGAAACGCCGCGCGTTGGCGCAGCGCCGCAAAGCAGTCGGCCACACCCAGGAACAACTCGCCGCGCTGCTCGGGGTCGAGCGCTCCACAGTGGTCCGCTGGGAAACGGGCGAGACAGAGCCGCTGCCGTGGTGCCGACCCAAGTTGGCCCGGATCCTGGCCGTGTCGCTGGACACGCTGCACGAGCTGCTGGCCACTCCCGACGAGCTCCCCGCTCAGCCCGCTGATAAGCTGCTACTGTCGATGGGAGATTTCTCATCCGCGCAGATTGGCACGCTCATGGAACGGTTCGCGGCAATGGACATCGGCAGCCGTCGCGAAATACTGCAAGAACTCACCATCATGTCGGGCGCCATCTTGTTGCCGCCGATTCGCCGCTGGCTGGCACAATCTTTGGCCGCTGTCCCGCTGGTCTCCCCGGGGCACGTGAGCAGCGATGCCCTCGACGCTCTCGAACGCGCAGTCACGCTCTTTCGTCGATGGGATGACTCAGGCGTGGGCGGGCTGCACCGAAAAGCGGTGGTCGGGCAGTTCAATGCCGCAGCTGGAACCCTGCACGAGCCGCATAGCCCGGCGGTGAGTCAGCGCCTGTTCCAGATTACGGCCGAGCTGGCCCAGCTGGCGGGCTGGATGGCATTTGAGCAAGCCTTGCCCGGCGTCGCCCAGCGTTATTACCTGCTAGGCCTCAGCGCGTGCAAAGAAGCCCGGTCGCCGGCGCTTGGCGCCAAGATTCTCGGCGACATGGCCCGGCTGTCGACGGCCTACGCTCACTACGAGGACAGCCTCGACCTCGTTCATACGGCGCTGTACAGCTTGCCCCACCACGACAATGCGCTGGTGCGCGCCGAACTGTTAGGGGTGGAGTCCCAGGCACACGCACATCTGGGAAATCACGCGCAGGTCACTCGTGCCACTGATGCCTGTGCCGAAGTCTGGCAGGGCGCGCAGGCTGAAGCGGCTCCGGACTGGCAGCATTACATGGGTCAGGCCCAGGTTGATGGCTTGGCCGCTGACGCCTACATCGAGCTGGCCCTCCGTGCGGGGGATAATGGCCGTGCCATCGCTCATGCCGAGCGGGCTGAGCAGCACACCCTCGGTGCCCGTGAGAGCCGGGCGCCCGGCTACGACCGCAGCCGCATTCTTGACGATATGCGGCTCGCCAACGTCAGACTGGCGCAGCATGACGTCGCTGAATCAGTCACCATTGCGCAGGCGGCGCTTGAGCTGGCCGCACCGACGTCCTCAACCTTGGTCCGTGATCGGCTGCTCCAATTCCAGGGCGAGTTGACCGCTCAATACCCCGACAGCGTGCACGTCATCCCGTTC
>JBOHFJ010000415.1:0-4005 GCA_050699655.1 Pseudonocardiaceae bacterium | reverse complement strand
CGCTTGCCACCCATCCCGCCATTCCCACGAGACAGACTGCCCTCAGCTTCACCCGGCTGCCGTGACAGCCCGGCGACGGGGGTCTCTCACCCCCATTCGGAGAACACGCGCCTCATGGCGCACATGCCGCGCGTGATGCGATTGGCACAGTCCTGGGGGTCGGTCACAACCAGGGAAAGCGCATCCGCCATCCCGCGCCACGAGCGCGCGGCGCAGGGACAGTGGGACGGTGCGCATGGCGCGCCCGACGTCGAGTGGTTCGGATGCCCCGCCCAGGACAATGGGGATGATTTTCGCGTCGCAGGCCCAGCGCCGGGCTTCGGATGCGCTCAGCGGTGTGCCGTAGTCCAGTGTCGCGACACCCAGTCCGGTGCGCAGTGCCTCCCAATCGAGGGTAACGGTCAGATGTGGCGGTTCCCCCGCCGTGGTGGGGCAGTCCTGAGCAGCGCGGGCGAGTCCGCAGACTTCCAGCAGCGCGTCGGCGTTGCGTTGGTCGGTGGTGCGTGGATCGGGAATGCCTTCGGCGGCGGGGCGAGGTGAAGAGAATTGTTCGATCAGGGCGCGGAACGCCGCGCTGTGCTCAGGCTCAAGGAACCCGTCGAGTCCGAGTCTCCCGTCACGGCGTTCGCGCAGGCGGAGTTCCCCCGTGGTGGTGGGCTCGGGTTCGCGGGGCTGTGGGCCGTCGGGGTCGAGGTGCGCGAGGATGTGACGCCCGATCTTGTGCAGCGAGGTGGGATCGAAGGAGCGGGCGTAGCGGGCCAGCTCGGCTTCCGCGGTCTCTCGGTCGGTGGCACCGACCGAGGTGGGGATCGCGTTCATTGTTTCGGTGATCACCCGGACCTGCGCTGGTCCGATCTCACCGGCGGCCAGTGCGGCGGCGGTGTTCGGCAGCGCCGGTGGCGGCACCTCGCCGCTCAGCGTGTGGCGCGGCGCGAGTTGGATGGCGTGCGCGACCCGAGTGCCGGCTTCGGTGGCGGACAGGTGCAGCATCCCGGCGAGCAGCCGCTTCGTCGTACCGAACCCGGCGCTGGCGGCGACATGGCGGGAGTCCAGCGCCGCGACCGCCTCCAACATCACCGAATGCAGCATCCGGGAGACCGACTCGATGTCCCGGACCTGATCCTGTAGTCCCGCGTCGTCACACTCGGCGATCACCGCGCGCCACTGGGCGAGACCGGCGACCATCGCCTGCCTCGGATCCATCAGCGTCTGCAACACGCCACCATTGTCTACCTCACCCCTGACAATTTCGGGGGTTCAGGCCAGAGGCCAGACAAGAAGATTCCGTCATGCCATGCGCCACCGCGTCGAGCCGGTCGGTCAGCAGTCCACCGTGAACGGGTCGTAGGTGATCCGGTCCAGTGGGGTGCCGGCGACCAGCATCCGGGACACGGTGGCCCTGATCATCGCCGGGGAACCGCAGACCAGCACGTCCCGGCCCGGCCACGCGCCGAAGCGGGTGACCGCGTCAGCGAGTGTGCCGTGCTCCACTCCCGCCATCCTCGGGTACGACTCGACCACCGGGGTCACCTTCAACCAGGGATTCGTGGCGGCCATCGCGGTAAGCGTGTCGAGGTCGTGCAGGTCGGCGCGGGTCCGGCCACCCACGAATATCGTCACCTGCGGGTTGTCACCCCACTGGGTGAGGTCTTCGAGGATGGCCCGCAAGGGGGCCGTTCCGGTGCCACCGGCGACCATCACGACATCCCGGCCGCAGCCGCGGTCCACGGTCATGTGACCCATCGGCGCGCCGATTCGCCAGGTGTCGCCGACCTGGGTGTGCCCGACGATCGACCCGCTGACCGAGCCCCCCGGCACCGCGCGAATGTGGAACTCGATCGACCCGTCGGGGCGCGGGGTGTTCGCGGGAGACAGGTAACGCCATAACCGCGGCCGTTGGGGCACCTCCACGCTGACGTACTGCCCGGCCTGATACGGCACCGGCCGCTCGGGGGTGAGGCGAACCACCGCCAGGTCCCAGGTCAGTCGGTGGTGATCAACCACCCGCGCGGTCCACCATGCGGGGCCCTGATCCGCCTCCGCCGCCTCCCGCATGGTCTTGGCGATCAGGCCGTAGGCGTCGCGCCATGCCCGCTCCGTTTGCGGCGTCCAGTCCGCGCCCGCGTACTGGCGCAGCGCGGCCACCAGCGCGGTCCCCATCGCGTCATAGTGCTCCGCCAGCACCCCGAACTTGCGGTGGTCGCGGCCCAGCTGGCGTAGGAACGGCACCAGCTCCTCGCACCGGTCGACGTTCTGCACGATGTGCGTCAGCGCGCGCCTGAACCGGCTGCGCTGCACCTGCATGTTCGCCGGGAACAGCTCGCGGGTGGCCGGCGCGATGGCGAACAGCATCGCGTAGAAGAATTGGGCGACGTCCTCGGCTCGCGGCGCGACCTGCGCGTAGCTCTCACGGATCAGCCGGACCATGATCGCCGCTGTGTCGGTGCGGTGCGGCTGGCGCTCGGGTGAGGGAGCGGGGCTCCCCACGGGGTCGGCTGTCATGGTCCGAGAGCGTCTTCTCCAGGTGGGTGGCGAGCCCGGGGTAGATACAGGCAAGTGGGTGGACCAGTCGTGGGTGCTGCGAGCTCCCTGAGGCTCCCAGCACACTACCCTCCTTCGACCTGACCTCTGCCCTGAGGCTCCTTCGCGGCAGCTCGGCGATCAGCCAGACCCCTGGTCCGCCTAATCGCGGCTTGCCTAGCACAGACAACGGACAGCACAGTCGAGACGGCCGGAGTTGGCGGCACGGCCGTTTGTTGCGGTTAGGATCATTACCACGGACTTCAACGGTGACGGCAGACTCGTGCGGGAGGGAACGCATCGCGCATGGATTCCTTCAATCCCACGACCAAGACGCAGGACGCCATCTCCGCGGCCGTGCGGGCCGCGTCGATGGCCGGCAACCCCGATGTGACGCCCGCGCACCTGCTCGGGGCGCTGTTGGCGCAGCCTGAGGGCATCGCGGTGCCGCTGCTGGCGGCGGTCGGCGCGGACGCCACCGCGGTGCGCGCGGAGCTGGACGCGATCACTCGGCGGCTGCCTTCGGCCACCGGCTCCACGGTGGCCGCGCAGTTCGACCGCCAAGCGACGAATGCGCTCGGCCACGCCCAGAACCTGGCGACCGAGATGGGTGACTCGTACGTCTCCACCGAGCACCTGCTCGTCGGCCTGGCGGCCAAAGGTGGCGCGGTCGGGCAGCTGCTGGGTGCCCACGGCGCCACCCCGAACACCCTCAAGGAGGCGTTCCAGGCCGTCAGAGGCTCGGCCCGGGTGTCCAGCCCGGACCCGGAGAGCACCTACCAGGCGCTGGACAAGTACGGCCTGGACCTCACTGAGCGGGCCCGCTCCGGCGCGCTGGACCCGGTGATCGGCCGGGACGCGGAGATCCGCCGGGTGGTGCAGGTGCTGTCCCGGCGCACCAAGAACAACCCGGTGCTGATCGGTGAGCCCGGCGTCGGCAAGACCGCCATCGTCGAGGGCCTCGCGCAGCGCATCGTCGCCGGTGACGTGCCGGAGTCATTGCGCGGCAAGCGGGTCGTCGCGCTGGACCTCGGCTCGATGGTGGCCGGCGCGAAGTACCGCGGTGAGTTCGAGGAACGGCTCAAGGCCGTCCTGAAGGAGATCACCGACTCGGCCGGCCGGGTCATCACGTTCATCGACGAGCTGCACACCATCGTGGGTGCTGGGGCCACCGGGGAGTCCGCGATGGACGCCGGAAACATGATCAAACCGATGCTCGCCCGCGGGGAGCTGCGGATGGTCGGCGCGACCACGCTGGAGGAGTACCGCAAGCACATCGAGAAGGACGCCGCGCTGGAGCGGCGGTTCCAGCAGGTGTTCGTCGGTGAGCCCTCGGTGGAGGACACCATCGGCATCCTGCGTGGCCTCAAGGAACGCTACGAGGTGCACCACGGCGTGCGGATCACCGACGCCGCGCTGGTCGCCGCCGCGACCCTGTCCGACCGCTACATCACCGCGCGGTTCCTGCCGGACAAGGCGATCGAC
>JBOHFJ010000414.1:0-4006 GCA_050699655.1 Pseudonocardiaceae bacterium | reverse complement strand
CCGCGGGTGCGAGCGACGCGCCCGCGCCTCCACCGTCTGTACCTCCTGGCATCGTTCTCCGAGAGGCCGACGCCCCGGATCTATCCACTCGTGATGATGCTCTTGGCTTCTTGATCCATTCCAGCGGATGACAGCTGTGAGTCTGGCACGCGCCCCGCGTCTTGTCAACTACTATGGACGCACGGGGCTCGCTAGGTATACTTTAGCTACGGCAGGGCGATGCTGCCCCCGTGATCCGCGCGTCGAGGAGAGTCCTGTGGACACCGGTAAAGAACACGAGTCAGAGGGTGTCCCGGGGTCGTTCGCGGCTAGGTTGAACTATCTGATCGATCAGTACGTCAAGCACTCGCCGGAGCATGCGCGCAGGTACCCGAAGTGGCCTTCGTTCGATCAGCTGGCTCGGGAGATCAGTGAGCGCTCTGGTCGGTCCATCTCTCACGGCTATCTTCATCAGCTATGCCGGGGACAGCGGGACAATCCCACCCTGCACCATGTGGAGGCCCTGGCGGGGTTCTTCGGCGTGCCAGTGACGTTTTTCACCGACGCGGGCATGACGGCGCAGGTCATGGCGGAGTACGAGTTGGTGGCCGCGATGCGGGACAACCGGATTCGGGAGATCTGCCTCCACGCCCCTCGGTTGGACCAGCAGGGCCTGACAGCGATCACCAATTTGATCAAGAACCTAACAGCTGCCAAGGACACGTGAGGACATGGGTGGATGTCTGCGGGGCGAAACGGGTGCCGAGGATGTCGGGAGGGTGGGCGTGGTGCGAGACAGTGTTGCTCAACTGACAGGGGTCTGTGCCGCAGGTGAAAGTTCGTCATGAAGCAGGCCGGAGCCCCGGAAGGCCGTACGGCACAGTCCACCGACTCCTACAGCAAGGGGATTGTGAGCAAGGATCTCCCGACTGAGCGTGAACGGCTGCGTTTACTGGAGCGGGACTCGGATCCCCAAACGATCGAGATCCTCCAAGAACTGCCGGTGAATGCGTCGTGGCAGTGCCTGGATCTGGGCGCAGGAGCGGGTTCGATCGCGTACTGGTTGGCCGATCGGTGCCGTGACGGACACGTCGTCGCCGCCGATATCGATATTCGGTTTCTTGATCGAGCGCGGCCCGATAACCTTGAGGTCCGGCAGTTCGATGTGGGCCGCGACGAGTCTTCGGCGGGTTACTTCGATCTCATCCATGCCCGGTCCCTGCTGTGTCATGTTCCGACCCGGGACACAGTCCTGTCCCAGGCCGTGAAGTGGTTGGCCCCGGGGGGGTGGCTGATGGTGGGGGAGCCGTACATGTTCGCGGCGGACACGTCGCCGTATCCGCCGCTACGACGTTTCTACCGTGCAGTGGATAAGCGGTGGATAGCTCAAGGCTCGGATATGCGCTGGGCCCGCCAGCTCCCGGGCCTGATGGCGGTAGCCGGCCTGCGACAGTTGGGTGTTGCTACCAGGTCCAATTGCATGGGCCTAGGCGGGCCGCACGATGCGTTCGCCCTTGCCAGCATTCACCAGATCGGCGGCGTCATGGTCAAGGACGGGGACATCACCCAGGCCGAGCTCGACGAGATGGTCGCCCTGTTCGACGACCCTACGTTTGTCGATGTCCGTTCGGTGTTCATCTCCGCGTGGGGACAGAAACCTGTCATGTGACGATGAGGATGAGTTCGCTGTGTCGAGACAATTGCGATATCGATGTCGGCGGCTTCTGCGTGACCTGCAGTTGCCGCAGCCATTCTCCGTCGAGGCCCTGACCGAACACCTCGCCCTCCAGCGAGGCCGACCCCTTCATGTCCGTTCCCTGCCAGGGGATCCCATCCCGGGTGGTCCCTACGGGGTATGGCTGGTCACCGCAGACGAGGACTACATCTTCTACGAGCGACGCACCAGTCCCCTGCACCGCACACACATCGTGCTCCATGAAATCGGACACATGCTCATGCATCAGTTCGATGGTAGCCAATGTGAACCTTGGAAGGAAGATCGTCTACGTGTCGACCGGTTGTCGCGTCTGGCGCGGCACCTCGATCCTGATGCGGTGTCCCGGATCCTAGCTCGAGACTACTGCTCGACCGTCGAGGAGCGAGAAGCCGAGATGATCGCCAGCCTGATCCTCGAACGGGTGGACCGCAACCGCCCGGCCTCATTCGGTGACGGCATGACCGGACGGTTAGGCCAAGCCTTGGGTACCGCCGGGGTCGACCCGTGATCCATCTTGAAGACCTCATGCGGACGACCGTGTTCACCGTGTCGTGGACCGTCGTGATTCTGCGCACTCCCGCCGCGATCCGTTCAGCCCATCAGCGCTGGATCTGGCTCACGGTGACCTCACAATCCGTTGTCACCCTGATCGACCTGCGGCCCGTGACGCGCTTCATCGATGCGGCCACGGGCATCCCGCATGCAGCGGACCTCTCCAAACATCTGGCAGCCCTCGTCTTCGTCGCCGCCCTGCTGGCCTTCATCCTCCACGTGCGCGCCTCCGGAGCAAGCATCCCAGCGTGGAAGCGGTGGATACCGTTCTGCCTGGCCGGAACTACCGCGCTCATCATGGTCACGACCTTTCCCTTCGCGCACCCCACGCGAGACCGTTTCCTGCCGCCACCGGCCACGTGGGATGTCCTGGACATCTACTGGGCGCCCTTCCTGATCTACTATGCGGTGGTCACCGCGCTGGCCGCTCGTCTGTTCTGGGGCTACCTCAAACAGGTGCGTGGGGGCCTCCTACACACCGGAATGACGATCATGGCCATCGCCACCGGTGTCGGCTTGACCTATGTCGCCTCCCGGGCACTGATGCTGCTCACCGCATCGCGCACCGTCGTCGGCGTGATGTCGGTGACATCATCGAGTTTCTTCCTCCTCATCGCGGTGGGAGGATCCCTGGTCGCCCTCGAGCCGCTGATCCGACAAGTCTCGGACTGGCGGAATCGACGCCGCCTCCACCCCCTGTGGCGGGCCTTGGTGCACACGGCGCCCCACGTGATCCTGGAGCCCTCCGCACCGCCATGGGGAGAGTTCTTGGCGTTCAAAAACGCGCACTTCTATCTCTACCGGCGAGTCATCGAAATACGCGACGCCATCCTCATCCTGCGCGACTACGTAACGCCGGACACCGTGCAGGACATCGACCAGTTCCTCGAGGAGCAACGCGCCAGCTGTGCTGATACCGAGCCCCTGGTGACGGCCTGCTGGCTCCAGATCGCACGACAGCACATGATCCATGGGACGCCACCGCAGCCGCACGCCCTCAACACCACCGAACTTGGCGGCGACAACCTGGACAGCGAAGTCAGGTTTCTCCTCAAAATCTCCAACGCATGGCATACCCCCCTCGTGCGGCAAACCACGCACAGATTTGCCCCGGTCGAGACGACATAAGCGAACGCGTCACTACGAACAAACCGTCACCGCGGGCCCCCACACCAGCTCCGGTCTGTCCTGATCCACGAGTCGTGCGCCGCGTCGTGCTCAGCTCGCCGACCTGCGGCAACTCAGTTCAAGATCCACTTATTGTCTGTATTTTCGTTGCTCCCCTGAGCTGTTCGACGACGTCATCGCCGCCAGCACAACCGGGCAGGTGCTGCCCTTCGACAAAGATCGACGCTGGTCACCCCGCAAAGACTAGACGGTGCTGATCAAAGAGATCATCCACCAGCCGAACCGCACGATTATCCTGACCATCCCGCCGAGAGAGACTGACGAAAACCGTGGGAGATCAACTATTCGAGCGCCCGGTGATCCTCTGGCGCCTCCAGGTGTAGATCATCCCTGCACGGACCGCGCCCCCGAAGACCTGCGGCGGACCGGATGCCAGCAGGCCGCCCAAGTACACCGCTTCACTGTGCACGGGCGGGACTAGGGCTGCGGGAGCAGTGGTAACAAGTTGATCTCGCCGGGTAGGTGCGACGCATTGCTGCGCCGCACCCCCCTCAGAACCGTGCGTGCAACTCGTCGCTGCACACGGCTCAAGCAAGCCGCTGGGGCGGTTTAGGTTGGCTGTGTTGGGTT
>JBOHFJ010000413.1:0-4040 GCA_050699655.1 Pseudonocardiaceae bacterium | reverse complement strand
CCCGAAGCGGATCGCCTGCTGCAGCTGCGAGTTGCCGTCGACCTCCACGTCGGCGGCGGCCCAGAAGTCGTCGAGGTAGCGGCGCTGCTCGGTGCTCAGCCCGGTCCAGCCGGTGTACCGGGCCGCCGCGAGCGCGGCCCGCACCTGGTCGTTGAGCGCCGGGAACGACCGCTGCGAGGACCAGCCGTAGGCCAGGTACTTCACCACCCGCAACCGCTGCCCGGGTTCCAGCCGGCAGATCACCGTCGTCCGGGCGACGTCCTCGCTGGCCTCGGAGTGGAACTCCGTGCGCGAGGGACCGAACACCTCGTGGTCCATCGCGGCGGCCATTCGCAACCCGGAGTGGCGGGTGCTGTGCATCAGGGTGGCGCTGGTGTCGTTGCACCGCTGCTGCTCGGCGACCAGCGGCTCGGAGAGCACCGCGGCCACCCGCGGGTCATCGGCGGTGGCGGGCAGCTGCTCGTTGGCGAACAGCTCGGACTGCAGGACCAGCAGCACCGGCTCGTCGACCGCCTCGACGTCGTAGTTGATCGCGGCCACAGCGCGCTGGACCAGCGACACCAGCCGCTGCGAGCTCACCCGCACCGTCTTGCCGGTGGGGGAGACCCATTCCACCCGGCGGGTGAGCGTGCCGGCACGCAGGTCGAGGACCCGTTCATGAGAGCGCAGCTCTCCATAGCGCACGTCCAGCGGCTCGTCATCGACCAGCAGCCGGATCAGCTTGCCGTTGGTCACATTGACGATCGTCTGACCGGACTCGGGATAACCGTAACCGCCCTCGGCGTAGGGCAGCGGCCGCAGCTCGTAGAAGGAGTTGAGGTAGCTGCCGGGCAGCTCGTGCGGATCGCCCTCATCGAGATTGCCGCGCAGCCCGATGTGCCCGTTTGCCAGCGCGAAGATCGACTCTGTCTGGCCCAGCGCGGCCAGGTCCAGCCCGCATTCCCGCACCGCCCACGGCTCGACGGCGAACCGGTTCTGCTCGATCATGACCGCTCCCGTCGCGCCAGGAACTCGCCGAACATGCGCCTACCACCATCCATTGTGGGTTTCGCTCCGCTCACGATGAGGGAGGTAATCCTACCGGGCGGGATTACCTGGCAACGATCAGGTGGAGGCGGTAGCCGACCACCAGGGCACAGGCCAGGAAGCGGTGAGCACTCCGGCGAGGGCGACCGCGACTCTTGGCTTCAGCGCCCCAGTGCCGATCGAGGTCGCCATGGTGTCGTGGAAGGCGTTGGTGCGGTCGAAGATCAACGCGGTAATGATCACGACCAGGACGATGGCGCTCATGTGCAGCCCTTCGTCGTCCAGGGGCCCCGGCGCCTGGAGCGTGTCAGATCAAGAGAAACGGCAAGTGAACGCCACATGTCAAATCAGCGGCGACGAGTACCGTGCTCTGTTGTCGCCCAAGGGGGAGCGGACCCGACCTATCACAGGCGACGGCGTGCCGCCAAGACGGGAATCGCGGCAATCTTCTCGGCGCTGAGGTCTGACCACACTAGGCCGGGCGGCCGTCGTGGCGCACCGCACATGATCACATCGTCCGGTGTAACGATCACGTCCACTCTGAAGTCATGTCCGGTCTCGGGCAGCTCGTCGTCAACGACCTGTAGGGAGTGCACGGTCGTCACGATGGTCGTATTCGGCCCAATCAGGTTGGCTTCTTGCAGCAAGGCAACCTCGATGTCCGAGTACCCGGCTCCTTTGCCGAGGCGAACGCCACGGCGGTTCACGGCCACGCTGCCGCAGATAATCAGGTCAACGGGTTGCATCTCTTCGACACCTACCTTGCGCGCTACCCGAGCTGCTACGTTCTTCGACGCGGCTTCGTCAGGCGGAACCGGCAAGGTGTTGGGATCAAGCAGGTAGAAAGGCAATTCCGCAGCCAACTTGGGCACTGCCATATAGACAATTTTGCCGTCCCGCAGCGCACGCGCACGAACGGGCTGCTGCGCGGTGTCGGGTACAGCCTTCACGACTAGTGCGGCCTGCCAGGCCGGTAACGTGGCGAGCCGGTCAGCGGCCTGTTCCGCGCCGAAGAATGATGGGATACGACCGTGTACCCCAGATGGAGCCGCATGTTCGCGCTCCAACAGCGACCACACGCGCTCGCGAACGGCTTGCTTCCCCTTGTCCACGTCCGTCACCGATGCTTCTCACTTCGCCGCGATCAGGGTTAGTACCCGGTCGTACACGTCTCGCACCGCCTCTACCTGCCACCATGGCTGAAGCTCACGGCAGGCACCGAACACGATGTTGAGTCCACCGACACCCCAAGTCAGCTCAATCACGTCAATGGCCTGGTGCAGCATCGCGGCGGCCTCATCGAGCTTGCCTTGGCGGATGTAGGCGAGACTCAGATTGCCGAGCACGATGGCCCTGGACTTTGAGCGGTCGCGCAGCTCTTGGGCCGTGACTTCGAGGATTGGCTGTGCCTGCTTGGCTTTGTCCAAGAAGAGGTAGCAGGAACTGGCCAGCCGCCCTGCTGGGTGGGCGAGAAGAGATCGAGGGCGATGTCGGTAACGCCAATCCGGTCGAAGTATGTGTCAGCTACCCCGAGTGCTTTTTCGCAGTCGGCTTGCTGGCCAAGCCTTGGGCTCAAACCGCGTTGTCGAGGGCTTGCGGCCAAACATGAGCGGCCCCCGCGAGAACGTCGCGCACCTCAGTTTCATCGCCGGCTGCTACGAGTCGGCCCGCACCCGCACGTACGTCAAGCCCAAGGAGCTGCTGTGAGCCCGCACTTGGCGCTGCTCGGCGATACGCCGGTCATCACCGCGTCAGCACCGCACTTCAAATGGCCGCCGATCACTGATGGCACGACCAAAGCGTTGTTCACGCAGCTCCACGACAGCATCTCCATCTACGACCGTTCCGGTGTGGTGGCCGAACTGGAAGACGAGCTGTGTGACTACTTCGGGGTACAGCACGCCGTACTCACCAGCTCGGGCACGGCGGCGCTGCACTCCGCCTACGTGGCATCGTCCATCGAGCCTGGCGACGAGGTGATCGTGCCGGTCTACACCTTCCTGGCGACCGTCACACCGCTACTGCACTTAGGAGCGGTGCCGATTCTCGCTGACTGTGACGCGACTGGCAACGTGTCAGTGGATGACGTGGCCGCCAGGATCACACCGAGGACGACGGCCATCATGGTGACGCATTTGTGGGGCATCCCTGCCGACATGGAGGGATTGTCTGCGCTGGCGGACGAGCACGGTCTGGCGCTGCTGGAAGACGGCTCCCACGCCCACGGTGCGACAATCGGTCGCCAGAAGGTCGGCACGTTCGGCCACAGCGCGGCTTTCTCTATGAACGGGCCGAAGCCACTGTCAGCCGGCGAAGGCGGCTTCGTCTTGACCGACGACGACGAGGTCTTCTACCGGGTGCTGTTGCACGGCCACTACAATAAGCGCTGCCGCTCCGAGATACCGGCCAGCCATCCGCTGTACCCATATTCCATGACCGGCATGGGGCTTAAGTTCCGGATACATCCGCTAGCCGCCAGCATCGCGCTCGACCAGCTCAGTCACCTGGACGAATACCTCGCCGGCCGCGCGACCATCGCGGCTTACTTCTGCGACCAGCTCGGGCGGCTCCCCGGTATTGTGGTGCCCACGATCTCCGAAGGTAACCAGCCAGCCTGGTACGGACTGCCTCTGACCTACGTACCCGATGAGCTGAGCGGACTGCCGGTGGGACTCTTCTATGAGGCGCTACATGCCGAGGGACTCTGCGAGGTTGACCGGCCGGGCTCAACGTGCCCGTTGAACCGGCTGCCACTGTTCCGCCACCCCGGACCCTTGCTCCCGCACTACGGAAGTCTGCGAATACATCGGTAGCTTCGACTACACTTCGGCCAGCGGCAAGAAGAGCCGTCAGTTCACCTTCGCGGTGAGCGTCACCCGGCCTGAGCCCAATGCCGTTAAGTTAGAGACCTGAGCCGGGGTCACGGGATTTGTGTGGGCGGGTCAGAAATAACACGGCGTGTCGAGTGTCGAAAAACGAGGGTGATACGGTCCGGGTCGATATCATTTGTCGCG
>JBOHFJ010000412.1:0-4067 GCA_050699655.1 Pseudonocardiaceae bacterium | reverse complement strand
CTGCACACCCAGCTCCCGGGACAGCGCGACCACCCCGCCCTTGGACGCGGTGTAGGAGATCTGCGAGGTGGCCGAGCCCATCACCGCCACGAACGACGCGGTGTTGATGATCGACCCGCGGCCCTGGCGCCGCATGTGCGCCAGCACCGCCCGGCAGCACAGGTACACCGAGGTAAGGTTCACCTCCTGCACCCGCCGCCAGGCCGCCAACCCGGTGGTCAGGATCGAGTCGTCCTCCGGTGGGGAAATACCGGCGTTGTGGAAGGAGACGTCCACCGCCCCGTAGCGCTCGATCGCGGCGGTGAACAGCGCTTCCACCTCGGACTCGCTGGTCACGTCGGTGCGGACGAACAGCCCGTGCACCTGCGCCGCCGCCGCGGCTCCGGTGATGGGGTCGATGTCCGCGACCACCACCGAGGCACCGTCGGCGGCCAGCCGGCGCACCGCGGCTAGGCCGATCCCGCTGCCGCCGCCGGTCACCACCGCGACCCGACCATCGAGCCGTCCGCCCACCTGGCCACCTCCCCTGCGCTCAGAGCTGTTTGGTGCCGCTCGGAGATCTAGAGCCGTTCGAAGCCACGCTGGCGCTCCCAGTCGGTCACCGCGGCGTCGAAGGCGCTCAGCTCGACGCGCGCGGCGTTGCGGTAGTGCTCAACGACGTCGACGCCGAACGCGGCGAGCGCGACCGGGCTGTCCGCCCACAGCTGGGCGGCCTCGCGCAGCGTGCCCGGCACTCGCGGCGCGTCGCAACGGTAGGCGTTGCCGGCGAACGGCGCGGGCAGCTCCAGCTCGCGCTCGATGCCGTGCAGCCCCGCCGCGAGCAGCGCGGCCACCGCGAGGTAGGGGTTGGCGTCGCCACCGGGGACCCGGTTCTCCACCCGCAGCGACGGGCCGTGCCCGACCACCCGCAGCGCGCAGGTGCGGTTGTCCAGCCCCCAGACCAGCGCGGTCGGGGCGAAGCTGCCCGCCACGAAACGTTTGTAGGAGTTAACGTTCGGCGCGAGCAGGTAGGTGAGCTCTTGAAGGCACGCCAACTGACCGGCCAGGAAGTGCTCCATCAGTGGGGAGAAGCCGTGTGGGCCGTTTCCAGGTAGTGCTGGCTCGCCGTCGGTGCCGCGCAGCGAGAGGTGGATGTGACAGGAGTTTCCCTCCCGCTGGTCGTACTTGGCCATGAAGGTCAGGCTCATCCCGGCCGCCGCCGCGATCTCCTTGGCGCCGGTCTTGTAGATGCTGTGATTGTCGCAGGTGGTGAGCGCGTCGGCGTAGCGGAAGGTGATCTCGTGTTGGCCGAGGTTGCACTCGCCTTTGGCCGATTCGACGATCATGCCAGCGCCGGCCATGCCGTTGCGTATCGCGCGCAGCAGCGGCTCGAGGTACCCGGTGCCGAGCAGCGAGTAGTCGACGTTGTAGCGGTTCGCCGGCTCCAGCTCGCGGTATCCCTGCCGCCAGGCGGCGTCATAGGAGTCGGTGAAGACGAGGAACTCCAGCTCCGTGCCGACCTGCGCGCTCAGCCCGCGCTCCGCGAGGCGCTCCAGCTGGCGGCGCAGGATCTGGCGCGGCGAGACGGCCACCGGGGCGCCGTCAGCCCACCGCGCGTCGCAGAGCACCAGCGCGGTCGCCTCGTGCCAGGGCACCAGGCGCAGCGTCGCCAGGTCGGGTACCAGCACAAAGTCACCGTAACCACTTTCCCAGGACGACGTCGCGTAGCCCGGCACGGTGTTCATGTCCACATCGACGGCCAGCAGGTAGCCGCACGCTTCGGCGGCGTTCGAGACCACCTCGTCGAGGAAGTGCGCGGCGGCGTACCGCTTGCCCTGCAAGCGCCCCTGCATGTCGGTTAGCGCGACCAGCACCGTGTCCACCAGCCGCTCGTCAACCAGCACCCGAAGCTCTTCAAGAGTCAACCGCCCGTGCCCCAAACCATCCCCATCCCTTCCACCGCTCTCAGTGTCCCGAGCTCAACAACAGAGCTCTCGAGTCGGCGCCGAACAGCGCTCCTGTTGAGCTCGGGAGCCGCAGCGTCTTTGGCTGGGGCGGGTGGGAGCGGACGCGGTCAGTTGGTTTGGTGTGCCTGGTCTAGTAGGTGCTCGAAGTTGGGGCTGGTGAACTCGGCGACGGCGTGGTCGTACTTCTCCATGCCCCAGGACCAGAAGTCGAAGTCCAACGCGGCGGCACTGTGCTGAATCGAGGCCCACAGCGTCCAACCGTACTTCGACATCAGCCCCAGCAACCGGGCTCGGGCGATCTTGTTGCGCAGCGGCCGGCCATAGTACTGGCTGACCAGCTCCGCCAGATGGTCCAGCGACAGGCTGGCTTCGCTCCAGAGGTTGCCCAGCTCGAAGCAGGCGTCGTTGTTCCCCGAGTACTCGTAGTCAATCAGCCACACCCGCGCGCCGTCGTCGATCAGGTTGGCCGCCAGCAGATCGTTGTGGCAGGGCACGGTGGGCTCGCGGCTCAGGCGCAGGGCGCGCTCGATGCGCTCGGCGGCCGGCGCGAACTCCAGGTAGCGCGGCGGCAGCCGGAAACCGTGCGCCCGCACGATCTCAAGGTAGCGCCGCTGGACGTCGAACATGTCGAAGTCGGCGCCGAAGCGCGGGCCGGCGTGCAGGGTCCGACAGGCCCGGACGACCCGATCCAGCACAGCGGGGTTGGTCAGGTCACGGCTGGTCAAGGTGCGACCGGGCAGGAAACCCACCACCAGCACCCCCTCCCCGGGCAGGTAGTCCAGCACTGGCGCGCCCACTCCGGCGGCCGCGGCGGCCAGGGTGTTGGCGTGCTCGTTGTCCCGGTCGATGGCCAGCAGGCTGGTGGCGCCCGCCGAGAGCCGCACGACCACCGCCCCGTTCGGGGTGCTCACCTTGAGGTTGCGGTTGGTCAGCCCGCCGGGGAGATCCTCGACGGTGCGCGGGCGGGCCGCGGTGCACGGCATCCGGTCCAGCAGCGCGGCCAGCCCAGGTTCGATCATCCCAGGGCACATCTGGAGATGTTAACCTCGCAGGTGTCTCTCCCCGCGTCGGCCCGGGTCGTGGTGATCGGTGGCGGGGTGGGCGGGGCCAGTGTCGCCTACCACCTGACCGAGCGCGGCGAGCGCGATGTGCTGGTTTTGGAGCGCGCCGAGCTGACCAGCGGCTCGACGTTTCACTCCGCCGGGCTGGTCGGCCAGCTGCGCGCCGACCCGGCGCTGACCCGGCTGAACACCTACTCCGTCGAGCTCTACCGCCGGCTGGAGCGCACCGAGCACGCCCCGGGCTGGGTCGAATGCGGGGGCCTGCGGCTGGCGTCCTCGCCCGCGCGGCTGGCGGAGATCCGCCGGCAGCTCGGCTGGGCCCGCCACGGTGGGCTTGAGCTGGTGGAGATCTCCGCCGCGCGGGCCCGCGAGCTGTTCCCGCTGATGGACACCGATGGCGTGCTGGGTGCGGCGTGGTCACCGACCGACGGCTACATCGACCCGGCGCGGCTGTGCCACGCGCTGGCGGCGCTGGCCCGCGCCGGTGGGGCGACGATCCAGCAACGGACCCGGGTGCTCGGCATCGACCTCCGGCGCGGCCGGGTGCACCAGGTCCGGACTGACCGCGGCGACGTCGAGTGCGAGGTCGTCGTCAACTGCGGCGGGATGTTCGCCGCCGAGATCGGGCGCCTGGCGGGAGTCCGAGTGCCGGTGGTGCCGATGGCGCACCAGTACGTGGTCACCCAGCCGTTCCTGACCACCCCCGGTGCGCTGCCGACGCTGCGGGATCCCGACCTGCTCGTCTACTACCGCCAGGAGCTCGGCGGCCTGGTGATGGGCGGTTACGAGCGGTGCAGTGCTCCCTGGATGGCAAGCGCGGGCCAGCTCGATGCGGTGCCGGCTGACTTCAACGGGCGACTGCTGCCGGCTGACTGGGAACGCTTCGCCCCACTCGCGGACAACGCGCGGGTACGGGTGCCGGCGCTGGCCGAGGTCGGGATCCGGACGCTGGTCAACGGGCCCGAGGCGTTCACCCCGGACAACGAGTTCTGCCTCGGTGAGACCGAGGTCGGCGGGTTCTTCGTGGCCGCCGGGTTCTGCGCGCACGGCATCGCCGGGG
>JBOHFJ010000411.1:0-4080 GCA_050699655.1 Pseudonocardiaceae bacterium | reverse complement strand
ATGGCGGCCTGCGCGCAGCCAAAAACAGCGATTCGGCTCCGAATGGCGGTACCGGGAGAGGTTACAGGTCAAGTAGGGGTTCTAGGCCTATGGTGAGGCCGGGGTAAGTGGGGACTGCGCGGACGGCGAGCAGGACGCCGGGCATGAATGAGCAGCGGTCCAGGGTGTCGTGGCGGATCGTCAATGTCTCGCCTTCGGTGCCCAGCAACACCTCCTGGTGCGCGACGAGACCGGTCAACCGCACCGCATGCACGCGCACCCCGTCGACGTCGGCGCCCCGGGAGCCGGGTAGGGCACAGGTGGTGGCATCTGGGGGCGGGCTCATCCCCGCCTGCGCACGGGCGGCCGCGATGAGCGCCGCGGTCCGTGCCGCGGTGCCCGACGGCGCGTCGGCCTTGCACGAGTGATGCAGTTCCACGATCTCCACCGATTCGTAGAACCGGGCAGCCGTCGTGGCGAACCGCATCGACAAGATCGCCCCGATCGCGAAGTTAGGCGCGATCAGCACCCCTAGGTCGGGCTTGGGCGCAAGCCATTCGCGGACCTGCGTCAGCCGAGTCTCCGTGAAACCGGTGGTGCCCACCACAGCGTGGATGCCCTGGTCCACGCAGAAGCGCACGTTGTCCATCACCACGTCGGGATGGGTGAAGTCGACGACCACCTCAGCACCCGCGTCGGCGACGTTGAACATCCAGTCACCCGCGTCGACCATCGCGACGAGCTCCATGTCCGCAGCGGCGTCCACGGCCTTGCACACCTCGGTGCCCACCCGACCGCGAGCCCCGAGCACCCCGACCCGGATCGGGTTCTCCACCGAGCGGTTCCCGGCCGGGGACATGGCGCGCAGCTGCTCAGCGGGTGTCATGCGATCAACTCCGCTATCTCGTCGGGCAGATCCCCCACCCCAGCGTAGGGGCCCACGACAGCGGCGGTCACCGGCTGTCGCAGCAACTCGCGGGCAAGCTCACCGACCTGTTCACCGGTCACCGCGTCAATCCGCCGCAGCTCGTCTTCGACGGTGTGATGCTCGCCGTGATCGAACTCGGCGGTGGCGATCCGGGTCATCCGGGATCCGGCATCCTCCAGGCCCAGCACCAGCCCGCCACGCAGCTGCCCTTTGCCTCGAGCCAGCTCAGTCCCGGACAGGCCGCCACGGCCCAAGTCGGCCAGCACGTCGCCGACCACCGCCGCCACCTCACCCAGCCGGGCCGGGGAGCAGCCAGCGTAGATCGACAGGCTGCCGAGGTCGGCGTAAGCGTCCACCGCAGAATACACCGAATAGGCCAGCCCGCGCTGCTCGCGAACCTGCTGGAACAACCGGGAGCTCATCCCACCGCCCAGGGCGGCGTTGAGAACGCCGAGTGCGTAGCGCCGGTCATCGTACCGGTCGATGGCCCGCACGCCCAACATGAGGTGAGCCTGTTCCGACGAGTCGGGGCACAAGGCCAACGCCCGCCGGCCGGTGATCTCGGCTCGGCCGCGGCGCGGACGCACGGGACGGGCGCACCCGGTCAGGTGGGGTCCGAAACAGCGAGCCAGCGCGGCGAGCACCGCGCCGTGCGTGACGTTGCCGATCACGGTCAGCACCATCCGCTCCGGCGTGTAGCGCTGCCGGTAGAAGCGGTGCAGCGCCTCACGGCTCATCCCGGTGACCGACTCCTCGGTGCCCAGCACTGGGCGAGCAAGGGGATGCGACCCGAACAACGCGGCGCAGAACTCGTCGTGCAGCAGATCCTCCGGGTCGTCGTCCCGCATCGCGATCTCCTCGAGCACCACGCCACGCTCGAGGTCCACGTCGGACTCCGCGAGCAGGGCCTCGCCCAGCACGTCGCACACCAGATCGATGGCGAGATCCAGGTCACAGTCGAGCACGTGCGCGTGATAGCAGGTGTGCTCCTTGGTGGTGAACGCATTGAGCTCACCGCCCACCGCGTCGATCTCCTCGGCGATCGCCGCCGCGGAGCGCCGTGCGGTTCCCTTGAACAGCAGGTGCTCCAGGTAGTGAGCCGCACCGGCCACCGCGGTCGGCTCATCTCGCGAACCGACCGCCACCCACATCCCCACCAAGGCCGAGCGCGAAGCCGGCAAGTGCTCGGTGAGCACCCGCAATCCGCAGGGCAACACGCTGCGCTGGAGCGTGTTGCCCTTCAGGCCCGTGGTCACGCGCCGGCCGGAACCTCAGCGATGTCCGCGACGGAGTCCACACTTGAGGCGGGGGACGGCTCATCTCCGTTGACCGGCACCAGACTGATCTTGCCACGGTTGTCGATGTCGGCCACCTCGACGCGTAGTTTGTCGCCGACCTTGACCACGTCCTCAACCTTGCCGACGCGCTTGCCGTTACCCAGTTTGGAAATGTGCACCAGACCATCCTTGCCAGGTACCAGCGAGACGAAGGCGCCGAAAGCCGCGGTCTTCACCACGGTGCCGAGGAACCGCTCACCGACCTTGGGAAGCTGCGGGTTGGCGATGGCGTTGATCCGGTCAATGGCCGCCTCGGCCGACAGGCCATCGTTGGCGCCGACGTAGATCGTGCCGTCGTCCTCAATGGAGATGTCCGCACCGGTCTCCTCAGTGATCGAATTGATCATCTTGCCCTTCGGGCCGATCACCTCACCGATCTTGTCTATCGGGATCTTGATAGCGGTGACGCGTGGGGCATATGGGCTCATCTCGTCCGGCCCGTCGATGGCCTGGGCCATCACCGCGAGGATGGTCAGCCGAGCGTCTCGGGCCTGAGACAGTGCCCCGACCAGGACGTCCGACGGGATTCCGGTCAACTTGGTGTCCAGCTGCAACGCGGTCACGAACGCGCTGGTGCCGGCGACCTTGAAGTCCATGTCACCAAAGGCGTCCTCGGCGCCCAGGATATCGGTGAGCGCGACAAAAACGTCCTCGCCGTCGACCTCGCCCGACACCAGACCCATAGCGATACCCGCCACTGGCGCCTTGAGCGGAACGCCCGCGTTGAACATCGACATCGTGGAGGCGCAGACCGAACCCATTGAGGTAGACCCGTTAGACCCCAGCGCCTCAGAAACCTGGCGGATCGCGTAGGGAAACTCCTCGCGGCTGGGTAGCACCGGGATCAGCGCCCGCTCAGCCAGCGCACCATGGCCAATCTCGCGCCGCTTGGGCGAGCCCACCCGTCCGGTCTCACCGGTGGAGAACGGGGGGAAGTTGTAATGGTGCAGGTAGCGTTTGGTGGTCTCGGGACCCAGCGAGTCGATCTGCTGCTCCATCCGCAGCATGTTCAGCGTGGTCACGCCGAGAACCTGGGTCTCGCCGCGTTCGAACAGCGCCGAGCCATGCGCCCGGGGAATCATGTCGACCTCTGCCGAGAGCGGCCGGATGTCGGTGAGACCGCGGCCGTCAATGCGCACCTTGTCGCGCAGGATGCGCTGGCGCACCGCTGACTTGTTCACCGCTCGGAACGCGGCGCCGATTTCTTTCTCCCGGCCCTCGAAGGACTCAGTAAGCCTCGCCAGCGCGCCAGCCTTGAGCTCGTCGAGCCGATTTTCCCGCTCCTGCTTGCCCGCGATGGCCAAAACTCGCGCCAGCTCATCGGCCACCTCAGTACGGAGAGCATCCAGGACATCGGGCTGGTAAGCCGGGAAAGTGGGAAATTCCAGCTCCGGGCGGCCGGCTGCCGCGACCAGCTCGCTCTGGGCCTCGCACAGGGTGCGGATGAACGGCTTGGCAGCCTCCAGCCCGGCGGCCACCACCTCCTCGGTCGGAGCCTGAGCGCCACCGGCAATCAGCTCAATGACGGCCTCGGTGGCCTCGGCCTCGACCATCATGATCGCCACATCGCTGGTGGGGCCCTTACCTACCAGCCGGCCCGCGACGACCATGTCGAACACCGCGTGGCCGAGCTGCTCATAAGTCGGGAAGGCGACCCACTGGCTGGCGCCGTCATCATTGCGCACTAGCGCCACCCGGGTGGCCCCGATTGGGCCCGAGAACGGCAGTCCGGACAGCTGGGTGGACGCTGACGCGGCATTGATGGCGAGCACGTCGTAGGGATCAGCCGGGTTGAGGCTGAGCACGGTCACGACGACCTGGACCTCGTTGCGCAGC
>JBOHFJ010000410.1:0-4083 GCA_050699655.1 Pseudonocardiaceae bacterium | reverse complement strand
ACGTCACCGACGATCTCCTCCACCAGGTCCTCGAGGGTGACGATGCCCGCGGTGCCGCCGTACTCGTCGACCACGATCGCGACTTGCAGGCCCTGGCCGCGCAGCGCCTCGAGCAACGCGTCCCCGTCCAGCGAGCTCGGCACGCTCAGAGCTGAACTCGCCAGGGCACCGACCCGGGACACGGCGCGCTCGCCGGCGGGCACCGCGAAAGCCTGCTTGACGTGCACCACGCCGCGCACATCGTCGAGGTCACTGCCGTAGACCGGGAAACGCGAGAAACCGGTCCGCCGCGCGGTGTCCACCAGGGCGAGCACCGGAGCGTCCGCCGCAAGCGCCCGCACCCGCACCCGGGGGGTCATCAGCTCCTCAGCGGTGCGCTCACCGAAACGCAGCGAACGGTCCAGCAGGGTTGCGGTCGCCGCGTCCAGCGTTCCGTGCCGGGCGCTGCTGCGAACCAGGGAACCGAGCTCGCGCGGCGAGCGCGCGGAGCGCAGATTCTCGGCCGGTTCGACGCCCAGCCGGCGGACGATCCGGTTCGCGGCCCCGTTCAGTACCCAGATCAGCCACTGGAACGCGATCGAGAACGCGGTAAGCGGCCCCGCGACCTGCCGGGCGGTGCGCAGTGGCCGGGAGATGGCCAGATTCTGCGGGACGAGCTCGCCGAACACCATGGACAACGCGGTGGCCAGCGCCAACCCGATCCCCAGCGACGCCCCGCTCACGGCGCTGGCGGGCACTCGCAGGGCGTATAGGCCGGGCCGGAGCAGCTCGGCGACGGCCGGCTGCGCCAGGTACCCCGTGAGCAGCGTGGTGAGCGTGATGCCGACTTGCGCGCCGGAGAGCTGGCGGGACAGGGTGTCCCGAGCGCGCTGGACCTGGCGGGATCGGCGGTCGCCGACGTGGCGCACGTGCGCGTCGACCGTGCTGCGTTCCAGGGTGGTGAGGGCGAACTCGCCCGCGACGAAGACAAAAGTGCCCGCGGTCAGCGCCGCCAACCCGAACAGGCCCCACAAGCCACGCAGGATGTCCATCACACCAGCAGGCACCGAGCTGAGTCACCAGCCCCCGGGTTACCAGCCACTGAGGTTACCAGCCACGGGGTTACCAGCCACCGGGCAGCGGGCGGCCCTCGGCGAAACCGGCCGCCGACTGCACCCCGATCACGGCTCGCTCGGACAGCTCCGGCAGCGTCCGGGCACCGGTGTAGGCGCAGGCGCTGCGCACCCCGGCGCAGATGTGGTCGATGAGGTCCTCCACCCCGGACCGGTGGGGGTTGAGGTACATCCGCGCGGTCGAGATGCCCTCCTCGAACAGTGCCTTGCGTGCCCGGTCGAAGGTGTCGTCATGGCTGGTGCGGGCGGCGACGGCGCGCTTGGAGGCCATCCCGTAAGACTCCTTGTAGGGCCGGCCGGTCTCGTCGCGCCGCAGCTCACCCGGTGACTCGTAGGTGCCGGCGAACCATGAGCCGATCATCACGTTCGCCGCCCCGGCGGCCAGCGCCAGCGCGACGTCGCGCGGGTGGCGCACCCCACCGTCGGCCCAGACGTGGCCACCGGCCGCGCGGGCCGCGGCGGCGCACTCGGCCACCGCGGAGAACTGCGGCCGGCCGACGCCGGTCAGCATCCGGGTGGTGCACATCGCGCCCGGCCCCACCCCGATCTTGACGATGTCGGCTCCGGCCTCGAGCAGGTCTCGGGTGCCCTGCGCGGAGACCACATTCCCGGCCACCACCGGCACGCCCGGGTGGCAGGCGCGGACCGCGCGCAGCGCGTCGAGCATCTTGCGCTGGTGGCCGTGCGCGGTGTCGACGACCAGTGCGTCGATCCCCGCCGCGAGCAGCGTTTCGGTCTTGGCGCTGACGTCGCCGTTCACCCCGAGCGCCGCGGCCACCCGCAGCCGGCCATCAGCATCGAGCGCGGGGGAGTACAGCTCGGCGCGCAGTGCCCCGGTGGGGGTCAGCACCCCGACCAACCGGCCCTGGGCGTCCACCGCGAGCGCTAGCGTCTGGTGGCGGTGATGCAGCTGGTCGAAGACCTTGCGCGGTTCGGTGTCAGCGGACACCACCACCAGATCAGTCTGCGCCACCTCAGCCAGCCGGGTGAACAGGTCCACTCCCATCAGCTCGGCTTCGGTGACCAGCCCCACCGGAGCGCCCGCGCCATCAAGCACCACCACCGCCCGGTGCGCCCGCTTGGGCAGCAGGTTGATCGCGTCGGCGACGGCGTCACCCGGGCCCAGGGTGAGCGCGGTGTCCAGCACCAGGTGCCGCGATTTCACCCACGCCACCGTCTCGGCGACCACCACCGGGTCCACGTCCTGGGGCAGCACCACCAGCCCGCCTCGGCGGGCCACCGTCTCAGCCATCCGGCGCCCCGCCACCGCGGTCATGTTGGCGACCACCAGCGGGATGGTGGTCCCCGACCCGTCCACGGTGGCCAGATCCGCGTCGAACCGTGAACTCACCTCCGACCGCGACGGCACCAAAAACACATCGTCATAAGTCAGCTCAAACCCACCCCACCCACCACCCAAAAACCGCACACCCCGACATTACCGCCACACCAGCCCGCTGAATGCGGGGTGCGGGCTAGGGGTTCTCGACCCGGGGGTTGGGTTGGGTGGTCGGTGGGGGGAGTTGCGGTGATTGGTGCTGTTTGGGGTGTGTCGGGGGTGAGGGTGATGGGGTGGCCGTGGTGTCGTAGTTCAAGCTCGGGGCCTTCCAGAAGCTGGTACTCCGCTTGCCCTGGAGTGATCTGTACCCGCAGCCGGCGCCCGCGCCAGCGCAACCGGAACGTGATCCTGGTCAAGGCCTCGGGAAGCTGCGGCGCGAACGCCAGGACCGTGTCGTCGAGGTGACGCAGCCCGCCGAACCCGGCCACCAGCGCCGACCAGGCGCCGGCCAGCGCGGCGATGTGCAGGCCATGGTCGGTGTTGTGCGCTAGATCAGCCAGATCCACCAGCGCGGTCTCGCACAGGTAGTCATAAGCCAGGTCGAGGTGCCCCGTCTCGGCCGCCAGCACCGCCTGGGTGGCCGCCGACAGTGACGAGTCGCGGACCGTGATCCGCTCGTAGTAGGCGAAGTTCCGGGCCTTCTGCTCGGCGGTGAACGCCTCCGAGCACAGGTGCATGGCCAGCACCAGGTCGGCCTGTTTCACCACCTGCTTGCGGTACAGGTCGAAGTAGGGGAAGTGCAGTAGCAGCGGGTACTGCTCCGGCGTCGTGTCGGCGAAGTCCCAGACCGCGTGCTCGGTGAAGCCCTCCGACTGCTGGTGTACGCCAAGCTTCTCGTCGTAGGGCACGACCATCTCCGCCGCCGCGTCCCGCCAGGACGCGGTCTCCTCGGCATCGACGCCCAGGGCGGCCGCCTGCTCCAGGTGCCGCCCGACCGCGTCGGCCGCGGCCCGCAGGTTTCGTTGCGCCATCAGGTTGGTGTAGACGTTGTTGTCGGCCACCGCGCTGTACTCGTCGGGCCCGGTGACGCCGTCGATGCGGAAGTTGCCGTGCGCGTCGTGGTGGCCGAGCGAGCGCCACAGCCGCGCGGTGTGCACCAGCAGCTCCAGCGCGACGTCACGCTCGAAGTCAGTGTCGCCGGTCGCGGTCACATGGCGGATCGCCGCGTCGGCGATGTCGGCGTTGAGGTGAAAGGCCGCGGTGCCGGCTGGCCAGTATCCGGAGCATTCCTGGCCGCGGATGGTGCGCCAGGGAAACGCCGCACCTTCCAGGCCGAGCTGCTTGGCGCGCTCCAGCGCCAGTGGGAGGATGTGCTGGCGCCACCGCAGTACGTCGGCGGCGGCGTCAGGCACCGTGTGGCTGAGCACCGGCAGCACGAAGGTCTCGGCGTCCCAGAAAGTGTGCCCGTCGTACCCCGGTCCGGTCAGGCCCTTGGCCGCGATGCCCCGGCGCTCGGCGCGCGCCCCGGCCTGCAGGATGTGGAACAACCCGAAGCGGATCGCCTGCTGCAGCTGCGAGTTGCCGTCGACCTCCACGTCGGCGGCGGCCCAGAAGTCGTCGAGGTAGCGGCGCTGCTCGGTGCTCAGCCCGGTCCAGCCGGTGTACCGGGCCGCTGCCAGCGCGGCCCGCACC
>JBOHFJ010000409.1:0-4087 GCA_050699655.1 Pseudonocardiaceae bacterium | reverse complement strand
GGAGGAGATCCTTGAGAAGGTCCGCACTATCACGGCTCGCATGGATGCTCTTCTCCGCGCCACCGAGATCGACGATGTAGCCCGCCAGGCGGCGTAAAGAAAAACATATCTTCTTACACTAGCCTGCCCGCTAGTAGCTCAATGTGAGCCCTCGTGAGGGTCCCAGGTCAAGGCCGGTGTCGCGCTCACCACTAGAGACCATCGTTCTGACGAAACGCGAAGCCAACGCGAAATGACCGCTAATCCGGGCGCCAGTAACCGAGACATAACAGCACGTCAGACCCTATATACAGTCTGTTGCTGACCGAAAAATTCCTAAACCGTGTGCCGTTCTGACGGGAGTCCGGAGATCGGACCCGCGACGCCGCGAGCTACCCAACGGCCGTGCTGTCTGCGTGCTGTAACGAGGGGTCAATAGCGGTCAACTACGGTACGCCGAGGTGCAGACCAGGGGCACGTCAGCGGGCATCACCAGGCACGGTAACGAGATTCCCAAGCTCACGATCAACTATTTGCGGCGTGCTGACGGCTATTAAGTCGGTCAGGGCAACTCCTCTATTCACCTTCAGTCAGCGCCCATTGATCTACGTCTGCCGTTTCATGTAGACGTAAATTTACTTCGCTAAGTGTGAAATTAGCAGAAGCCTCCTGTCGATATCAATGAGGTAAGGTGCAACAAAGCCTTGGTAGTCCACTTTGCGCTGAGTAGGCAGGTCCTTCCACCCGCTGATACGGTCTCGGCAGCGGCGTGCGCCGCATCGACAGTGACTGGGGAAGTACTCGACTGAGTAGTTCCGCATGGCATAGTCGAATGTGATCTCTTCGCCCGGGGAAATCGTCGTGCGAGTAATCAGGTCGTGCGCACCACTGGCATTAGGTCGAATTCCACAGTTCGGCTCACACGAGTGGTTCACCTTGGAAATAAGCCCACCATGCAACACAAAACGCTCCTCGCTTATCTGAGAAGCGTGAGGGCCATTGTGCTCCAGTTCGCGATCGATGTGACCAACCATCACCGTCTCACCGAGTTGGAAAAACCGGCTCGCGAACACACCTTCTCCGCAGTCGTCCGTCGTTCGCAGTTCGAATCCTTTATTCATCGTTCCCTACTCTCTACATCGGCTCCTCGTGAGCATGGCTCAACGGCGACGGTGCGGACCAGCTCAGAGCCCCACAAAGGGTGCTTCTGCCCATTATCTGAATATCTGGAGGGACGGTGACACGGGTACGACTCAGCGGAGAGTCGATCACGGCGATCGCCCCACCGGCAAGCACCGAAAGCACCGAAAACCCCACCCAAGCCCGCGCCCTCCGCGTGCCCCACGTGGAAGGGAACTGTGGTCTTCCACGGCAGTCATCGCCAACCGAGGGCTGGGTGTGGAGAGTGGCGGGTCGCCAGCTGCGCAGGTATCCCGCCACGCCAGCTCCCGACGCGACGGGATACCTGCTGTCGCCCTTTCATGTCCTACGGCAGGCCGGCATACCCCTCACGCTCCTGGTGATCGTGATTCGTGCCCCTCGCGTGCCCGTCCCCCGGGCTATGACGGACAGAGATTCACTGACCGCGTATGGGACCACCTCGCAGCTCACACCATGTGACGGTCCGCTCCTTTGCACGGCGGGGGTCGTGCCCCGTGCGTCGTGCCACACGCGTGCCACAACAGGGGGTCAGTAGCGGTCATCTGGGGTCACTGTGGTTTCTTCGTCGGATTCGGCGGGGTGCGCGTCGACGAGACGAGCCACACCCGGGCGCGTCGAGCTAGGGCTCATCAGGGAGCTTGCTCCCTGAACTCACGCACGGCGTCGGCGATGGCATCCACCTCCAGCACGTCGATCATCAGGCCGACCTGCTGTTCCCACACTTCGGTGGGGATCGCGGCACGCGGCTCGTCTTCGAGGATGTGATACACGGTGAGGCCCAACTGGACCCCGGCCAGCGGTCCTGCCCAGCTCGGATCGCCGAGCACCACCGTCTCGGCGGCGATCCCGGCGCTCTCGGCATCCGGGGCGCCGAGCAGGACGACCAGCGAGTCCGCGCCGTGCTGCTCGGCCAGGCGCTTGATCGTCTCCTGAGTGGACAGGTCCATGGCTCCAGCGGCCGTTCAAACGAAGCATTCGGTGGCGACGTAGGCCACCTGGGCACCTGCCGCCTGGGCGCAGGCCGCAATCGCCGTCCCCGAAACCCCGTCGCGTTCCCCGATCGCAATGACCTGCTTGCTGTCAAACATTTACGCCTCCTTTGCGGGTAACTCGGCTAACGCCGTGGTCAGCCAGGTATTCACCTGCTCCGCGGTGAGGTGGGGCGCAGAAATGCGGGCCACCTCCTGGCCGTCGTGGAGCAGCAGGATGGTGGGAAGACCGCGCACCTGCAGTGACATGCACAGCCGCCGCGCCTTGCTGGCATCCAGCTTGACCACAGTCAGTTCTGGGTTCCTATTCGCGATGGTCTCCATGTGTGGCCCCAGCACTACACACGGGCGGCAGCTTTCGGCCCAGACGTCGACGAGCACCACACCTGACCCAACGAGCTGGTCGAAGTTGTCTTTCGTCGCCTCCACCACAGCCATGTGTCAGCCTCCGTTGCGTTCCAGCAGCACGCTCATGCCGTCGGACCGTTGGCTCATCCGCCCGAGGAACAGGCTGCCCTTCGCGAGCAGCAACACCCGGTTGGCCGGTCCCGTCGTCAGCCGGTTCAGGGCATGGGGCAGGTAACACACCGCTGACGCGATATGCCCCTGGGTGGGCGCGTAACCCGGCATGCCACGCTCCGCGACAAACAGTTTCATTCCGTCACGGGTGATTTCCTTGCGGCGGACGGCCAGCGCCGCGATCATGCGGTAGTTGCGCGCCGCGACGTCTCCCGAACCCTGCGGCTCGGTAATCTCCGGATTGTGCAGTTCGGTGGCGTAGTCGTCGACCTCGACCATCCGCGCACCGATCGCCTCCAGCGGCCGCACGGCCAGGTCGTTCAAGATCTGCTCACCAGAACCGCCCGAGGACACCCGGTGGCGCCCTACAGCGTCGAGCCGGATTCGAGGTGAGACTCCGTCGTCGGCGGTCACCAGAATCGCGGCGCCGCCGAGCACGTCTTCCAGCACAGGCAGCCCGTGGCGCAGGTGGCCCTCGAATTTCATGCCGAGTTTGGGTAGTGACCCTCCGGCGACCACCACGACCTGCTCGACCACTGCCGCCACCACCAGGCTGGCCGCGATCACCAGCGCGGGAATCGGCGCCGCGCAGAAATTTTTGACGTCCGCACCGGAGGACTCGCTCAAGCCAGCGACCGAGGCGATCGTCTTGCCCATGTTGCCCCCACCGCGCTGGTAGCGGTCGCCGACGGCTTCCTCAGAACAGGAGATCGTGTAGCCGATCGCCGTTGGATCAAGGCCGTGGTCGTGCAGCAGGCGCAGCAACGCCAGCGTGCCGGTGGCCTTGCAGGCCAGATTCTCCAGCAGCACGTGCGCGGCCAACGACTCGTCCTCGGCGTGCGCCCCGCGTAGTGCGCCAGCGAGGTGCTCGGGCGCCAGGTGCACCGGCAGGGCGCCGTTGTCCACGGCGGCGGCAACGTCCCCGGTCGCCGCGCAGATCCGTGCCAGGTCCAGGCGCGCCGCCAGGGGGTGCTCAGCCAATCGTTTGGCGGCCCGTTCGGCGGTCTCTGGGGTGAGCATCAGCAAGTCGAACTCGTCGACCGCGGCCATCAACCCGAGGAACTCCTCCTCCGGCATCAGTTCACCGAACGGCGCGAAGCGGTCCGCGCCCGGCAAGCCAGCTCCCACCCACGGGCGGGACGGCAGTTCGCGAGGGTGGCAGGCGCCCAGGAACGCCTGGTGCGGCGGGTAGTTGACGGCATCGTCGAAAGTGCGCAGGTTGGCCAGGAACCCGGCCGTCAGTTCGGTTTCGCCCGCGAGGGTTCGCATCGGCTTGGAGCCGTGCCGGGCTAAGCCCGGAGTGTGGGCGAGGATCAGGCTTGCGGCGCGGACCACAGCTGCTTCAGGCATGGGTCTCCTCCTCGGCACCGACTTCGAAGATCATGGGACGTTCGACCGCGGTCGCGACCGCGTCCAGTGCCCGTTGCACCAGTCGCCGC
>JBOHFJ010000408.1:0-4121 GCA_050699655.1 Pseudonocardiaceae bacterium | reverse complement strand
ACAGTAACCCCAGTCGGTTGATACGATTGTCGGCGACAGTGAGCTGGACAGCTCGCGGCGGTGGGGCCCGCCGTCCACCCGGAAACCGCGGCCAGCCCGCCAACGGTCCCTACCAGATCCCTGGTAGGAAGGCGCCCGTGGCCGAGATCCCCACCCACCTCGCAGACGATAAGCAGGCCGACGTCGACCCCGACCTCAAACCCGCCGCTATGAGCGATGATGCCCCAGCGGCCGTCGGAGGGCCGTTCGCCACCACCCGCCAGTCTCCGGCTGGCGTCGCATGGCCGGTGCTGGCCGTCATCTCGGCGGGCGGGGTGGCTGGCGCTTTGGCCCGTTACGGCCTCACCGAAGCGTTCCCGTCCACCACAAAAGGGTTCGCGTGGGCCACGTTCGGGATCAACGTCTCCGGTTGCCTGCTCATCGGCGTGCTCATGGTGCTGGTCACCGAGGTGTGGCCTACCCGCCGGCTGCTGCGCCCGTTCCTGGGCACCGGGGTGCTCGGCGGCTACACCACCTTCTCCACCTACATCCTCGACACCCAACACCTGCTCGCCGCCGACGCGGCCCGCACCGCCTTGGCATACCTGACCGGCACCCTACTGACGGCGCTGGCCGCTGTGTATACCGGGATCACCCTCACCCGAGGGGCCGTTCGCCGCATCCACCACCGCGGGGAGAAAACCCCATGAGGCTTCAAGACGCGGCACTGCGGTTGACCATCTTCCTCATCGGTCGCGCTCCGGCACCGATACGATGATCACCCTGCTGGTCGCGGTCGGCGCCGCCATCGGCGCGCCGATGCGCTACCTGGTCGACCGGGCCGTGCAAACCCGCCACGACTCCCTGTTCCCTTGGGGCACCTTCGCGGTCAACGCCGCTGGGTCCTTCCTGCTCGGTGGACTCGCCACCGCCAGTCTGCACACCCCGACGCCGGTGATGGCCGCCCTGGGCACCGGGCTGTGCGGGGCGCTGACCACCTACTCCACCTTCGGCTACGAAACCGTGCGACTGCTCCAAGACCGCGCCCGGCTGCTCGCCCTCATCAACATCACCGCCAGCATCATCGCCGGACTCGGAGCCGCCACCCTCGGCACCGCGCTGGCTCAAGCCCTGACCACCTGAGCACCACCCGATGAACCGATTCGGGTGACCGTGAGATCGTGCACCGCGCCCACCAGGCCGGCTTGGCCGGGGCCAGCGTCATCCGCGGCATCGAAGGCTACGGCGCCTCCTCCCGCATCCACACCACCCGACTGCTGTCACTGGCCGAAGACCTGCCGGTGGCGGTCATCATCGTCGACGCCGAAGACCGCATCCGGGCTTTCCTGCCCCAACTCGACGAACTCATCACCGAAGGACTGGTCATGATCGACCCAGTCGAAGTCATCCGCTACGTCGGCCACGACCGATCAGCTCACGCGGCACCTGACGGTGCCAGATCCAGGCGGGTAACCGACGCTTGACCGCCACCACGGTGGGGCGTCAGCCAGCGACTCACCTCGGACATCCGGAGCGGTCAGTCACTCTCGTCATCATGCCGCTCGACCCGCACAACACCGTCCACCATAGCGAGCGTCGCGGCCGCGTTCACGACCCCAGACCCGGACAGTTCCAGCGCCACGCCGACCAGCCGTCGCGGTCCCGGACTATCGGCAACGAGCGCCTGGAGATCAGCGGACACCGCCGCGCTGCCCGCCGCCAGTGAGGTGACCGACCAGCCGCACTCGGTGCAGGCGGCGAGCACGTCACGCAAGACTCCCCGTCCGTCCTCATAGATGATCCGGAAGCCGGTCACAGCCCGGTCCGTCCCCGGCATCCGCCTGATCAATGTGGTATAGCCGAGCACCGTCACGAAGTGCAGTGCCGTGACCACGACAGCCAACAGCACAAGCCCAGCGCCCGCGGCCATCCCGATCGCGGCGGTCTCCCACACCGCGGCCGCGGTGGTCAACCCGTGGATAGCGCCGCGCCGGGTGATGATCAGCCCGGCACCCAGGAACCCGATCCCGGACACAATCTGCGCCGCCACCCGGGACGGGTCAAGCACCACCGTGCCCGCCGAGAGCACATCAGCGAAGCCGTACTTGCTCACCAGCAAGATCAAGGCAGCGGACGTGCCCACGATCGACTGCGTCCGCAACCCCGCGCTCTTGCCGCGCAACTGCCGCTCCAAGCCGACCGTCGACGACAGACCGAACGCCAACAACAGCTCACCGACCTGCCGCCACCCCTGCCCATAACCGGCGGTCAACGCCAGTACGTGTCCGATTACCACCCTCCGACTGTGCCACCGACAACACGTCGGACTTTCACGCGACCGGTCCGCCCCGCACGGCGATCGCCCGGGGTCGGGCCAGTTCCACCCGGTCGATCTCCATGCCGAGGTCGGTGATCGCGCGTACGCTCATCGTGGCCATCCCGCCCGGCTGCGCCGGCCGCACGTGGACGGTGAGGAAGGCATAGCCGAGGTAGCGAGCCTGCGACCAGTCGACCGTCTCCGGTGTCCTGGTCCCCGACGGGCCGGCGATGTAGCTGTTGACCGCCGAGTTCGGGTGAGGCGCACCGCGGTAGCGGTCGGTCTCGCCGGGTTGCCAGCCGTAGCTCGGGCGGCCGCCCGAGCCGCAGCAGATGTAGGTCGTGCCGTCCCGCTCCGGGTACACGGTGGCACCGTCCGGGGCCTCGACGGTGGAGCGGCCGCTGCGGATCGGGTTGGTGCGCTCGTACTGGTGGTTGTGGCCCTGCACGGCAAGGTCAACGGAGTAAGTGTCGAACAGCGGCGCCAGCGCGGCGCGCACCCCCCCGTCGGAGGCGTGCGCGCTGCTCGTGGCGAACGCGCAGTGGTGGAACAACGCCACGATGAAGTCGACCGACGGGTCGGCGCGCAGCGCGGCGAGTGTGCGGGTGAGCCAGCTGAGCTGTTGGCCACCGCTGTAGCCGGCGATGGTGGGAATCTCCCGTGAGAGGTCGTTGGCGTCGAGGCTGAGCACCGCGACGTTGCCGTAGCGAACGGAGTAGACCGACGGGCAGCGGCTCGGCCCGTTGCGCGGCAGGTCCAGCCGCCGCAGGTGGCCGCCGTAGCCGTGAGTGGCGCCACTCGGGCCGTTGTCGTAGAGCGCTTCCATGTCGTGGTTGCCGGTGGCGAACATCCACGGCGTGGTCGCCGCGCTACGCTCGATGGAGCCGAAGTACTGGGTCCACACCGTGGGGTCGAAGTCGTTAAACCCAGCGTCGGCCTTGCGCGGCGCGTTGTTCCTGATCGGCTGCCCGGTGCCGCTGGGGTCCGCGTAGCAGATGTCGCCGGCCAGCAAGTGGAACGCGGGACGCTGGGCGGCGATGAGCGCGACCATCGCGTCGGCCGGAGCGGCGGCGCGCCGCGTGTCATCGGGTTGGTAGTAGTTGTCGCTGAACCCGAGCTGCCCGCTGGGCGTCGGGTCGGTGTTCACGCCCTGGTCGCCGAACGCGGTGAAGGTGAACGGCGTGGCCGCGTCTCGACCCGGCGCGGTGCTGAACACCCCGTCGGGTGTGGTCGTACCATCGGGCAGCCGGAAGCGGTAGTGGTAGGTCTGGCCAGGCTGCAAGTGCTCGGCCAGCGCGTGCACGAAGAACTGGTCGGCGCCGCGGATGCCGCCGTCCTCCTGCGGCACCATGCTCACCAGCTCCCGCACCTCGGCCGGCAGCGCCCGGCCGTAGTGCTGATCGGGTCCGAGGTCGACCAGCACCGTGCCAGTCGGCTTGGCCGTGAGCTCGCCCGCGATCGCCATCTGCTGTGTCGGGTCAGCGCCGAAGGACAGCCGCCGGCCGATCACCGCGATCTGTGCGTTGACTGCCTGGGCGTAAGCGTTGCGAGCCCACGGCGTGGCCGCGAGACCGAGGGCGGCCAATGCGCTGGCACCGTCCCTGAGTGCGGTGCGGCGGCTCACCCGGTGCCGGCGCAGGAACGACTCGAACCACTCCTGCTGCTCACCAAGCATCACGTTCCGGCGACGCGGTGCCAGCGCACCGACGCCAGAATCACCTCGCGAGGCTTCACCACGCAGTAATCCTGCCCTCCCGTCTGCACTGGGGTTCCCGAACTCAACAGCAGAGCTGTTCAGCTCGAGTCGACCAGCTCTGCTGTTGAG
>JBOHFJ010000407.1:0-4126 GCA_050699655.1 Pseudonocardiaceae bacterium | reverse complement strand
GCCGTAGGTCTCGTCGGATTCTTTGAATGCCTTGGTGACAAGCAATTCCAATCGGTCACGCCGTTCGGCCGTCGCGGACTTGGGTCGTTGTCGCCAGTCGAAGAACCCGGACGATGAAACAGAGAGCCACGCGCACATTTTCTTCACGGGGTAGGCGTACTTCGTGTCGCCGAGCCTGCACGAGTCGATGAACTCATACTTCTCGACTACCGGGGATCCCGGGCGAAGTACGCTGCCGCTTTTTTAGGAATTCGTTCTCCATTCGGAGTTCTCGAAGTAGTCGCTCAGCCTCGCTTAGTCGCGTTCGCTCGCTGACGGTCAACGGTGGCTCGTCGTCAGCATGCTCCGCACGGTACCGCGTTACCCAGTTTCCCAAGGTCCCCTCATTGAGGTTGAGTTCGCGTGCGACCTGCGCGATCGGGCGCGATGCCTCAATCACCAGTCGAACGGCTTCGTCCCGAAACTCGAGACTGAACTTCCGATACTTCCGAGACATTTTCGATGGCGCCTTTCGGATACAACCCTATCGGGTCGTGGTCCGAGAACCTCGGGGCACCCCAGCTGGCGCGAGAGGGTTCCGGGTGTCAGGGTGTTTGTGTGTTGGTTGGTGGGTTGGGTGGCAGTGTGGTGTGCATGAGTGAGACGTTGTAGCGGTCGTATTGGGTCATGGTGAAGTAGATGTCGGACCCGTGTGAGTCTGGGTTCAGGAACCCGCCGTAGAGGGTGGGGTACTGGTTGGAGGTAGCGACCGGTATCGGTGCGCTCCATGGTCCGGTGGGTTGTGGGGCTAGCCGGATCACGATCGCTCCGTGTGGCTGGTCGAGGTACATCATTTCCCAGCTTGTGAGGGTCTGGTCGTAGCGGACTGACAGCTCCCCGAGGGGCCCGGTCACGATCGGGGCCGCGATCACGCTGGCGCCCCGCTGCCAGGCTGTCCCGGTCCAGTATTCGTAGGCCGGCGTGTCCAGCAGCCGTTGTTCGGGTACTCGGGCGAGGTAGGCGTCGCCGAGGCGGCCGTTGGGTGTGCCGAAGGTGTAGACGAAACCGTTCTGGTGGGCATAGGCGATCATCTGGAATTTCTCGTCGAAGCCCGGCGTGTTGGGCCGAACCGCGCTGGGGGCGGCTATCCAGGTCTGCCCCCTGTCGTCGGAGTACGCGATGTCACTGTAGTTCGTGATCCACTGACCGGGTTGGTCGAAGTGGCGTATCGACATGTAGGCCAGGTAGTTACGCCCACCGACGTTGACGCCGCCGGTCGGGATCTTGCTGATCTCGACACCGTCCCGCTTGAGGGAGGGAAGCAGTTCCTTGGCGTGGCCCGCGCGGTCGGTGACGTAGTCGGTGAAAGCTAGGCCTGCGGCCGGGTTGTGGTCACTGCTGCGGGCCAGTGTGTTTGAGCGCCAATCGCTCGCGGCCGGGTCCTCGACCTCGCTGCCGTGACCGGCCCACCCGGGTCCGAAGGTATCGCCGAAGGCGGTCAGGATCTGCCCTCGGTCATCGGTCCACATGATCCCCAGGTCGGTTCCCTTCACCTGGTACCGCGCCTGCGTCGCGTTGATGGACTCCGAGCCGGTGAGCACGGCAACCCGGCTTGCCTGACCCCGCGGCGCCGTGTCAGCCGCTAGCGGCGGCGCTAGACCGACTGTGACTACCGTGATCAGGACCACCAGAGCAGCCCTCACTTGAGCTCGGTAACTGAGCATCGTTCTCCCCTCGCATGGACACGCGCCGTCGAGCGGTGCGTGGCTTGCGCCAGCGCCCCGTAGCCCCGTGGCAGCGGGAGACGTCCTCAACGCCCGAAAGGGGGAAGACTGCCCGTTTCGAGGCACTCGGGGGTTAACGCGTGCCCAGCGTGTGGGTAACGGTGATCAGACCGCTCCTCTTGGGTGAACCCCGAGCGGGTGCGGCATCAGTGCCCCCAGGGCCTGGTCAACACGCATCCGTGACGCATGACAGGCCGCGGGTCAACGGGGCTGACCGAGCATCCCGACACACCCTTCCAAACTGGGCATCTGACCGCACAGAGACAGATGTTCCACGGCTCCTCGCCCTGCCGGGTAGCCGAACTCACGCGGATCGCAGACGAGTTGTCCTTGAGCCGGTCTTCTCTCGGCACCGACGACCACGCGCGTAGCTGAAGCCGACTTGCCCGCTATCGACAGTCGCCCTCGTCGAAGGGAAACCGCAGCGACCGCATCGCCGCCTCGTCACGCTGAGTAGTCGGACACTGATCCTCCACAGCTCCGTAGCCACCAGCGTGATGGAACAGATCGCGGGACGGCCGCATCACTGGGCCAGCATCAGTGACATCTGATGCGACCTGCCGCTCGTCCACTTCTTCAGCCGTGCGGAACAACCCGCCATCCTGGTCGCGCGGTGGTACGTGATCAGTCAAGTTGCGCCTTTCCTCGGTGGGGTGCTGCCTGGGCCCGCGACAGTCTGACACCCGACGTCACGGTTCGGTGCCATGCCAGGTGGCCGACGGGTCCTAGCCCCCTTGGATGCCTGCCCACAACCCGTCCACGTAGTCATGAAGCAGCTAGCGGGCAGCTAGCTAGCCCGCCCGACCAACCTCGCTCATTTTGGGCAAAGCAGCCCCGGAGGGTGTCCTCGTCAATGGCGGGAACGCCACGGTGCTCGTCGGCAAAATCGGTTCAACGGCCGGCTGCCCGGGCTCCGGCAGCTCCTCGTCGAGATCGCTCAGTATGTTGATGCTGCTCAGTCGCGTCTAGCTCGGGGTCCTTGATGCCCACCCTATGCTCCAGTCCGATAGTGTCGATCTCGGCCCTCTGAGCCGAGCACCGGCCGCCGGAGCGGACCCGCAGGAACGGTCATGGTCGTGGGCTCTCGCGTCAGTCAGGCTATCCGGGGAACCAGGGTCCTGGTGGGGGACCCCGCGCAACCCGTACGCCCCCGGTCATGATCCGATCACAGCCCCACCCGCATCTGTTAACACAGCCCTTCACCCTCCCCACGCCGCGCTCACAAGTGATCATCATCAGCGAGCCGTCAGCGGACGCGACGCGACGAGTACACACAGATCGATCCACACCCGCACGTAACCACAGCTCAACGGCACACAACGACACTCCCCGGCACGCGGACGCACGGCCGATCAGCGTTCACACCGAAGAGGTCACTGGTTCGATCCCAGTATCGCCCACCCAGGTCAGAAGTCATATTTCTTGATCGTATTTCGGGGCCATCGCTCGCGGAGTCAGTAGAAAGTGAGCGAACCCGCTGACACGTGGCGTCACGACCCTTCGACGTAATCCGGATTGTCGTCGTGGAGGGCCGCGCGGATGCGGTCGTGGCGGCTCACCGGCCCGCCCGCTGTGTTGGTGAAGATCAGTCCGTTGTGGCCTTTCGGGTGGCGGTTGGTGTGTTCGCGCAGGATGGGTGGCAGCCAGGCCGGGAGGGGGATTTCCCGGCGGCCTCGCCCCACCGCGTCCCGGTGCCACCGGCTGTCGCCACGAGCGCCCGGTACCGATCGGGGACGGCCGGGAGCAGCCGGCGACGGCACACACGGGACAGGTTCAGCAGATAGGCTCACTTGCTCGTTCAGCACGACACCAGGTCCCGCAGTCGGTCCGTGCGCCTGCGCCGCCAGTCTCGGCCAAGGGGTAGCCCGTTGCTGTACAGCAGCCCGTGACCAGCCCACCGAGCGTCCCGCCCCGCAGTCGCCACACTCGGGCCGGTCCAGGCGGCGAGACAGCCCGGAGGTTCGGTACCGTGCGCCCACATGCCCCGAGCGCCCCGGATCACCAGCGCTGATCTGCTCCGCGCGCTGCACCGCGCGGGGTTGACCACGAGCCGTCAATCCGGTTCCCATGTGATCCTGGTTCACCCCGAGTGGGCCGGAGCACGAGTCGTGGTCCCGGTCCACGCTGGTCGGATTCTCAAGCCGTAGACGCTCGCGGCGATCCTCAAGTCCGCGGAGATCGCTGGCGATGAGCTTCCGGGTCTGTTGTACTGAGCGGGATGGTGACCTACACGATCCTGCTCGACCCGGACCCCGACGGCGGCGGCTACACCGTCACGGTGCCCGCCCTGCCTGGGTGCGTTACCGAAGGGGAGACCGTGGTCGAGTGCATCCAGAACGCCGAGGAGGCGATCCGCCTCTACC
>JBOHFJ010000406.1:0-4136 GCA_050699655.1 Pseudonocardiaceae bacterium | reverse complement strand
GCTAGTGCGGTTGCCGCCACCGGTGCGCGGTGGTGACCTGGTGGCCGCGACGGGGTCCGCCGAGTCCAGTGGTCGTGTGTTGTCGCGGGGTGATCTAGCGCTGCCGGTGGTGATCGACGGTCATCCGGCGGATGGCCCCCTGCACTGTGCGGGGAGACTGGACAGCACGCTTTACACGGTCGTCGAATTGTCGGGAGAGGACGTGAGGCGACGGGTTCTCCTGCCGGGGGTTGCGTTCACCGCCGCGGCCTTCGCTGAGCCGGCGCTGTTCGCGTTGACCGCACCAGCGGTTGGCGACGTGGCGCGGGATGCCGGCATTACCCGTATCGGCATGGTCGATGTGGAGATCCTTATTGACAACATTGCGCAGCTGCGGCGGATGGACCTCCGTTACGGATCGGGCCGGATACGCCACCAAGTCGTGCAGTTGCTGCATGACGCGGCGGTCACATTGCTAGCCGGTAGGTACTCGGATTCGACCGGCCGGGCGCTGCTGCCTGCGGTGGCACAATCTGCTCGACTGGCGGCGTCGACGGCCGTCGACGTGGGCAGTCACTCCCTGGCGCAGCGGTACTACATCCAGGCACTCAACCTGGCGATGAACGCGGGTAACCGGCTGGTCGCGGCGAACATACTTTGCAACATGAGCGAGTTGACGATCCTGAACACGACCGGGACATGCTGCGCCCGGCACGCGGTAGCGCTGGCGAGAGCGGGGATGTCGGTCGCCGGGACGGCAGCACCGACCCTTACCGCGCAACTGAACGCTGCGGAAGCGCGGGGACATGCGCTGTGCCGGGACAGCAGCGCGAGCCGAGCTGCCGTGCTGGAAGCCGAGCGGAGCTACGAGCGGTTTCGCCCTGATGGGGAAACGGCGGGGCTGGGCTTCTACACCGAAGCCGAGCTAGCCGCTGACCTTGGACGAGCACTCCGGGACAGCAGCGAGCCAGCACACGCCATTGTGCTGATGACCCGCGCGTTGGACAGCTATGAACCGTGGCGGGTACGAAGCCGCTGCCTCCTGCAGACCGATCTCGCCGCCGCCTACCTGATCGAAGGCGACCACGAACACGCCGCGGCGTTGACCCGCGATGCGCTGAACACGGCATGCCAGGTCAGCTCCGGCCGAACAGTCAGCCGGATTCAGTCGCTCCAGCGGCAGATGCGGCCACTGCACTCGGCGAGCCTGATTGAATTGGACGAGGAGATCACCGGCTTTCTGCGCAGCGCCCACGACGAGGACATCACCACATGATCAGCGAGTTCGGAGCGTGGAAGCGCCCGCCGTACAGCCGGTCCAGGACAGGGATCTCCGGCTCGACCGCCACGAACGCGAACCCGGATGCGGCCAGGTCGGCGCGCACGCCCGCCGCCGTGCGGTGCTCCCGGATGCCGAGTGAACGCACCAGGTCACGGGAACCCAGCGCAGACGAGGTGGCCGCTGAGCCCACTTTGATCACCCTCGCGCCAGCGGCAGCCGCCACCAGCGCGGCAGGAGTAGACACATTCAGCGTCCGCACACCCTTCTTACCGCTGCCCGCCAACATCAGCACCGGGCGATCACCACCACGAATCACCTCAGCAGGAGCCCGCTCGTCCACCGACAATGCGCTCCGCAGCAACGCCTCGACGTCCTCAGCGACCGGGCCACGCGCCATCACCGCCGTCATTAGTGAGCCCAGCACCACGTCCCGCGTCGGTGCAGCCAGGTCGACGCTGGCCTGGAATGCCTCGGCGAGGACTGATGATGTTGCATTATCGCCTACGGCCACCCGGGTCAGCACCGCACGAACGACAGCAGGCAAATCATCGCCTTGGGATGCGAACGTCACCCGCTCGCTGGCACACCCGCTCCGCTGCGCCATGAGCGCCGACCCCGTTCCCAACTCAGATCGCGTGCACGCTTTGAGCTGATCTCGTCACTACTGCCACACTATTGGGTGGCGCACTGCGCCACGCCCATGACGTTGTGGCCCGCGCTGGAATTTCTTCCGGAACGGCACTATCTAGTACGGATCAGTCGCCGTCTCGAGCAGCGGACTGCTCTCCGCGACGGCCACCAGCTACTCGGCGGCCACCAACAGGACGTCCGCGTACACTCCGGTGTGCGCAGACAATGTCGACGAGGCGCAGCGCGCGCTGCACCAGGCCGAAGAGCACTACACCCGGGCACAGAAGTCGCCCGACGAGTGGGTCGGCACCGGCATGCTGCCCGACCCCTCCGAACTCCCGGCCGGCCGCGCGGGCGCGTACTCCCGGCTCGCCGTCCACGACCCGCGCTTCGCCGAACTCGCCGTCACGAATATGACCGAGGCACTGACCCTGCGTGACCCCGGCCGCGCCCGCGCCATGCTCTGGGGACGCATCATGCTGGCCACCAACCAGTACCGCTGCGGCGAGACCGACCTCGCCCACCGCATCAGCACCAACGTCGCGGCCTGACCCGATCAACAAACCCGGAAAGGCGTTTCGCGTCGCCGCTACCCGAGTTTCACCACTGCTCGCTCCCGGTACGCATCCTCGATGACGTATAACCCCGCCAGCCCCGCATACCCCGGGAACAGTCGCTGCATCTCGGCCATGACAACCTCGGCCGCGGCGTCGTCCACGTCGAGAAACCGCTCGGCGAGCAGCTTGCGGTTCCACACATCCAGCCCCAGTGCTGAGGGATCCCGTACCGCATGGCCGGCGATGATCGCCGCCGTGTAGGGCCCCACGCCCTTGATCATCTGGAACTCGGCCATCAGATCGGCCTTGCTGGCGTGGTCTCTACCGTCGGGCTTGTTCGTAACGAAGAACTCGGCGAAGCGGCCGATGTACTTGGCGCGATAGCCGAGCCGGTCGCGTTCCCGGAAAACAGCCTCGTCCACCTCGGCGATCTCTTCGGGCGTGAAGAACGCCTTGAGCGTCACACCGTCAAACTCAGTCACCAGGCCGTAGTGGTCGAGCAGGTTCGTCATCATCTGTGTGGTGCGGCCTACCGTGGCGTTCTGCAGCAGCAGCGAAATGACAGCGATCTCGAAGAGGTTCTCCGGGCAGCTTTGGCGCATACCGGCCAGCGCCCTCAGGGCTCGGCGCATCGGTGGCACCCGCTCGGCCAAAGCCACGAACGGTGAGATGTCTTCATCGAGCCCATAGGAGTGGACCAACCGCGCGGTCAACAGGTCACGATCAGCTTCCCGCCACGGCCCATCGCTGTGAACCTCGGCTCGTACGGTGCCGCTATCTTCCATCACCAGCATCACGCCGCACACCAGCTCGCCGACGCGGAACGTCCGCCAGCTCCGCTCGGGGCTGTGCTGTTCCAGACCAGTGGCGAAGTGCGACGGCTTCCAGAGCGTGTACCGGAAGTTGAACGGCTGACTGACCGGCAGCCGAAGCGTGTCCACGTGGGTAAGGATGCGGTGGTCAGGCATCAACGTCTGGCTCCACGGTGCGGCCGCGGGTTGAACGCAAGCGCGAGTCGTCGTTGCGGAATCCGGCGGGAACCGTCTCTACGTCAGCCTGTGCGGCGTTGTCGTAGGCACCAAGCGCCCGACGAAGATGCACCACGATGGCATCGCGCAGCTCAGCCGGTTCCTCGATCAGCACGTCGCCACCGTAGCTGGTGACGAGCGGGATGAGCCATTCCCAGCGGTCTACGTAGAGCCGGATCACGAGGCCGCCGTCCGCAGTGTGTTCGACTTCCGAGTTTGGCTTCAGCGTCAGGCGCAGCAACTCGCCCCGCGCGGCAGGGTGGGCGTGCAGCACGACGCGGGTATCGCCGGTGCCATGTTCCTCAAGTGCGGTCGTCCACCAGGACCGCAAGTGAAACCCTTCGGTCGGGTAGGAGAAGCGCAGGTCGGTCAGCGCCAAGTGATCAACCAGGTTGAGCCGGTAGCGCGTGGGCGGCTCGTCGATCGGCGCGGCGACCAGGTGCCACTCACCAGCCTTCCACACGATTCCGTAGGGCTTGACGATGGTGACGGTTGGCTTCTCCTCCCCCTTCACCCGCATCGTGAGCTTGAGCACCGTACCGGTGAGCAGGGCATAGCGCGCCGCGGGCAGGAGGCCGGAGCCCTCGTCCTTCCAGTACCAGTCGGCCGTGTCGAAGTAAATGCGCTGGCTGAGCCGCTTGAGGGCTTCACGCGAGTAGG
>JBOHFJ010000405.1:0-4157 GCA_050699655.1 Pseudonocardiaceae bacterium | reverse complement strand
ACCAACGCCCGCACCACACCAGCCCGGCCTTCAGAAACCAGTCTGCGCAGCGCGGGTGGATGGTCACTGCTCTCAAGCCACGCGCTCGCGGCGTCTACGCAGCGCGCTTCGACGACCCAGTAGGGGAACAGCCCGGTCACGGAGGACTGGGCGCGCTCGGAGGTCCGGCGCTCCCACACCTCGGCGATCTCAGCGAAGTACCGGTCCAGGTAGGGGGCCAGCAGCTGCTTCTGCGCGGGGTGGCTGAAGCCGCCGATGATCGCCTCGCTCAGCGCGTTGGGCAGCTCGTCGTCGCGCATCGCGCGGCGCCAGGCTTGCTCCTTGGCGGCCGGGGTGGGCAGCAGAGCGCGGGTCCGCTCGGCTTGCCGGCGCCCGGTCGCGGTGGCGTCGCGACCCTGTTCGGCGGCGATCTCCTCCTCGCCCGTCACACCGTGCGCGGTGAGCGCCTGCAGCAACCGCCAGCGCAGGTCGGTGTCCACCACGAGTGCTTCGGGCGCGCCATCGCCGGCCAGCCAGCCGGCCATCGCGTCCAGTTCCGGCTTGGCCAGCAGTGCCCCGGTCAGCGCGTTCACCAGGGCGAGCTGGTGATCAGAGCCGGGCTCGGCCGAGTTGACGAGGCTCATCAGCGTGCTGGTGAACTGGGGCCAGCCTTCCTCGCTGGCCCAGGCCGGGTCGGCGTAAGCGGACAGCGCGACCTGCGCCTGCGCCAGCAGTCGTTGCACCACGCCCACCTCGGTCTCGGCGGGCAATCCGCTCAGCACCACCGCGACGAAGTCCCGGGCCCGGAACTCAGCCTCGCGGGTCATCTCCCACGCCGCCGACCAGCACAGCGAGCGGGGTAGCGACTCAGCGATGTCGCCGATCCGCTCGACCAGCGTCGCCAGTGACCTCTCGTCGAGTCGCAATGCGCAATAGGTCAGGTCATCGTCGTTGACCAGCACGAGCTGACCCGCGGGCACCCCGATCAGCTCGGGGACCTCGGTGCGCTCCCCGCTGACGTCGAGCTCCACCCGGTGGGTGCGCACCAGCGGACCAGCGTTTTCAGCGGAATCGTAGACGCCGACCGCGAGGCGGTGCGTGCGTCGCTCCCCGGCACCGGGGTGGGCGCCGGCCTGGAGCACCGCGAACGACGCGAACGCGCCGTCATCATCGACGGTGAACTCCGGTCGCAAGGTGTTGAGCCCGGTGGTCTCCAGCCACTGCGCGCTCCAGCCGGACAGATCGCGACCGGAGGCTTGCTCCAGCGCGGCCAGCAGGTCGGCGAGGGTGGCGTTGCCCCAGGCGTGCCGGGTGAAGTAGATCCGCAGGCCGGCGAGGAACTCCTCCAGGCCGACGTAGGCCACCAGCTGGCGCAGCACGCTGGCGCCCTTGGCGTAGGTAATGCCGTCGAAGTTGACCTCGACGGCCTGCAAGTCGGGAATGTCGCAGGCGATCGGGTGGGTGGAGGGCAGCTGGTCCTGCCGGTAGGCCCAGGCCTTCTCCACGGTGGCGAAGGTGGTCCACGCGCCGGTGTACTCGGTGGCCCCCGCCTGGCACAGCACCGAGGCCCAGGTGGCGAAGGACTCGTTGAGCCACAGGTCATCCCACCAGCGCATGGTCACCAGGTCGCCGAACCACATGTGCGCCATCTCGTGCAGCACCGTCTCGCAACGCCGCTCGTAGAGGAAGCGGGTGACCCGGCTGCGGAAGACATAGTCCTCCAGGAAGGTCACGCAGCTGGCGTTCTCCATCGCTCCGGCGTTGAACTCGGGCACGAAGCACTGGTCGTACTTCTCGAACGGGTAGCGCACCCCGAAGGCGTGGTGGTAGAAGCCGAAACCCTGTTTGGTCTCGGTGAACAGGCGCTCGGCGTCCATGTGCTCGGCCAGCGACGCGCGGCAGTAGATGCCCAGCGGGATCGTGCCCTCATCGTCGGTGTACTCCTCGGTCCACCGCGCGTAGGGACCGGCGACCAGCGCCACGATGTAGGGGCTGATCCGTTCGCTGTCAGCGAAGATGTGGCGCGTCGCCCCGCAGGCGAGGGCCTCGGTGCGCTGGCAAGGCGTGTTCGAGACCACCACCCAGCCGGCGGGTGCGACGACCCGGATGCGGTGCACCGCCTTGAGGTCAGGCTGGTCGAAGCAGGCATACATCCGCTTCGCGTCGGCGGTCTCGAACTGGCTGTAGAGATACACCCCGCCGTCGACGGGGTCCACGAAGCGGTGCAGCCCCTCGCCGGTGTTCATGTAGCGGCCGTCCGCCTCGATGACGACCTCGTTGTCGGCGGCCAGGGCGGGCAGCGTGATCCCGTTCGCCTCGTCGTAGCCGGCGACGTCCAGCGCGGCACCGTTGAGGGTCGCGGCGCGCACGTGCGCGGCCACCAAGTCGATCCAGCTGTCCGCACCTGGGGTGCGGCAGGTGAAGCGGACTGTGGTGGTGGCGCGGAACGTGGCTTCGCCTGGTTCGCCGCAGCCATTGGTGAGGTTAAGGTCGACCGTGTAGGAGTCGACGTCGAGCAGGGCGGCGCGCTGCAGCGCCTGCTCCTGGGTGAGGTTTGGGACGGCCACGGATCACCTCGGGTGTCGGATCGGGATTCCTTGAGATCCAATCACGAGTCCCTGGGTGGGTAAGGCCCGGGGAAGACGTGACCACCCGGATGGGTTGCACAACTTGACGAGGAAACGGAGGGTTGTGATGACGGTCACCGCCGGCCACAGCACTGAAACCCGAGCCGCGCGGGTCGAAGTCTACTTCGACCCGCTGTGCCCGTATGCCTGGATCACCTCGCGGTGGATCCTCGAGGCCGCGGCGGTCCGGGACATCGACGTGCACTTCCGGGTGATGAGCCTGTCGGTGCTCAACGAGGGCCGCGACGGGCTCGAGGAGCGATACCGGAACCTGATGGACCGGGGCTGGGGACCGGTCCGGGTGTGCATCGCCGCGGCCCGCGACCACGGGGACAAGGTGCTCGATCCGCTCTACACCGCGCTGGGCCGACGAATCCACAACGAGGGCAATGCGGATCTCGATGAGGTGATCGCGGCCGCGCTGGCCGAGCTGGGGCTGCCCGTCGAGCTGGCGGCGGCGGCGCACAGCACCGAGTACGACGAGGAGCTGCGCGCCAGCCACGCCGCCGGCATGGACCCAGTGGGACAGGACGTCGGGACTCCGGTCATCCACGTGAACGGGGTCGGCTTCTTCGGGCCGGTGCTGACCCGCATCCCGCGCGGCGAGCAGGCCGGGAAGATTTTCGACGGCGCCCTGCTGCTCGCCACCTACCCCCACTTCTTCGAACTCAAGCGAACCCGCAACGAGCAGCTCGACTTTTCATAGCCCGGGTGCGGCCTGGCTTCCACATCGCAACAGTGCGACATCACAGCTCAACCTGTGAAATGGACAGCTCACGCTTGCGCAAGGCGTATCTGAGGACAGCGCGACGAAATCAGCATCAGCGCATGTCAAATGGTTCCCGGCGCAAACCTGCGACCGAGTGTGCACGGTGACCGCAGATCGTGACGGACTCGGCTAGCGTCGGCTCGTGATCACCTGGCTTCGTGGCCTTCTCCGGTTGGGTCGTCCGCACTCGTGACCGAGTGGGCGGTCGGGTTGAGGCGCGGTTCTTCGTCGATGAGGATCTCAGTGGGCTCGGGATCGCGCTCATGCGGCTTCGCCGTGATGTCATCGTGGGCGTCGTGCTCCGGCGATCGACGTCGTGCCGAAGGACGACCCTGACTGGATTCCCATTGTTGCCGCCCGAGGATGGGTGGTGATCACCAACGATCGACACATTCGCACGCGCCCAGGCGAAGCTGACCAAGCCAGGGACACAGGCCTCCTGTGCGTCTGCCTCAGACCCGCTGTCAAGGACGCTACGTCGTGGGACTTCATGATGGTCCTCGCCCGGCATTGGTCGCAGGTAGCTGAGCTGGTAGGCCGCAAGGGTCCGGCCTGGTTGGAGCTTCGAGGTTCCAGCCTTCGTGAGCTTGGGTATCAACCCGGCCAACCGCCGCGTCTGCCGTCGAGACGGTGAAGATCAGCTATGGACGATCATCGTGGAACGGCTGACCCCGACATGGAGACATGTCGGGGTCAGCGGACCCTCAATAGGCCCGATATGTCTCCATATCGGGCAGGGGCAGCCGGGAGAGGGCGGCGAGGGTAGTTGAGGGGGTGAAGGG
>JBOHFJ010000404.1:0-4158 GCA_050699655.1 Pseudonocardiaceae bacterium | reverse complement strand
GTTCACTTCCGCACGGTCACGGCTCACTTCCGGCGATCAAGCTCCGATACCGCCCACCGCGAGCGCAATCGACCAGGAAAAATACCGACCCGGCCTGCCCGCACCCGGCGACAGCGGTCCGTCCCCGCACAACCCTCCCAATTAATGATCTTGAAACGGCCGTGCCTGGTGGCTGTCCTTCGACTCACGAACCCGCGAGCAGCAAACCCAGGTGCTTGCCGGTGCCATTGAGCGCGCCAAGCACATCCCCCGCACCAAGTACTACCTCGCCGTCACCACACATACCGATGAGCAACTGATCGGGTTCGCGCGACTGGGCCTGTCCGGCGTGCGGGCCGCCAAACTCGGTTTCGCCATCGCCGCGCCGCACTGGGGCCATGGGTACGCTCTCGACGCCGCGCGCACCATCATCGACTTCGGTTTCACCACGCTCAGGCTGCACCGAATCTCCGCGGCCATCGGGCCCGACAACGCCGCGTCCATCGTCATCGTTACCCGGCTCGGTTTCAGCGAGGAAGGCCGACTACGCGATCACGTATTCACCAACGGCGCGTGGCGCGACTCCATCCTCTACTCCCTACTCGCCCACGAATGGACAGCACCCCTGGCTCCTCGAGAATGAGCCTTTTACGGCCCGGCGGCAGGTGGGGTGTTGGCCCGGCGGTAGTCGCGGGGACTGCTGCCGTAGGCGGTCTTGAATGCCCGGCTGAAGTGCGCGGAGTCGATGAATCCCCATCGAAGGGCGACCTTGGTGATCGATGTGCTCGCCTGCGCGGGGTGGGTCAGGTCGTGGCGGGTGCGCTCCAGCCGACGTTGGCGGATCCAGCCGGCCACGGTATCGCCTTCGGTGGCGAACAGATTATACAGCGAACGTACCGAGAGGTGGTGCGCGGCAGCGATCATGGCTGGGCTCAGGTCGGGCTCACCCAGGTGGGCCTCGATGTGGGCCTTGACCTGGTAAAACAAGGTTCGCCCTTCGGCATCGTCGATGCCCGTCGCCGCGCCGACCAGGTCAGCGAGATACGTGGCGATCAAATCCACGGTGGTCGAACCCAGCTGGGTGGCGATGTCCGGGCGCAGGTCGCCGGGGAGCTCGGTGATCTGGCGCAAGTAGGCTTTGACCAGCGCCCCGAGCCCACCATCGGTGGGCAGCACGGTTACGGCCGAGGTGAGTAACCTGTCGGTGTGCGGGCCTAGGATCCGCGGGGGCACCAGAAAACTGAGTCCACTCACGGGCGTGATAGAGGTCAGCGTCATCGGTCGGGCCAGGTCCCACAGCACGAGATCGCCCGGGAACAGCCGTCGCTGGGACCGGTCCTCGCTGACCACCCAGTCACCACCTGCCAACACCAGCGACAGAGCCAGGCGCATGTCACCGGCTTGGGCGCTCAACCGCCGAGGGCGGTGGTTGACACTCGGCGTGTTGGCGGTGGCCACCACGGTCACCGGACCAAAATGGCGCCGGTGTAGCTGACCCCGAAACGGGATCTCTGGTACGGGCTGGACGCAAAACGGCACCAGGTACTCAGTGAGTATCTGGTGCCAGGAATCTATCTGGTCACCGTGAGGATAGTTGGCGGTATCCAGCGAGATCTCCTCCATGTTCTTCTCCTGGGCTACGAGCAACTCGCTGACGACTGCCACCGCTGGTACTCCGAGTACGCCAACTTTTCCGACTATCAAGCCCGTGGACCGGGTAACCCCCGGTGTGTCCCGCTCTCCCAGGAAAGGAGGATAAGCGACGCCTGCTAAATACGTCATGCGCGATCCTCGATCATGTCCGACTGGTGTGGCGAGGACACCTTCTCGACTCCTCCCCGAATCGTCGACAAGGACGCTGTTTCTGCTGGTGAGTGAGGTGGGGCAAAGGATTATTCGGACGATTCCGCTCCCCAGCTCCTCGGTACGTGAATCTAGCATCGCCCGTTGGTCGCGTATGGTCACTCGAAAGTGTGAGTGCGAGACGTCCGTGTTCGTCACGACAACAAAGTATGAGCGGGAGGTATTGTTGTTCGTCGCAACAACGTGTTCGTCACGACAACGTCACAGGTGGGTAGGCCTTCCGAACGGCACTCGACGGGCGGCATACCCCGGGCCACCTCAACTGGTCTCTTCCCGAACGCCTATCTGCCACCGCCAGCTTCGTGCACGCCCGGGCAAGAAGCGTGCAGGTACAGTCAAGAACTGATGATACCGAGCAGGCATAGTGGAGTCGTCGGTCCACGTGCGGCCTACGAGAAGCAAATTCACCGCACGGGCGCGACCGCTAACCTAGGGAGAGGGTTCCGATGGCTGGAAAAAGCGACGTCGACGCAAAGCATGAGCTGGCGCGCTGCCACCACGAAGCAGCCGGCCAGCACGACTCGGCGGCCCACCACCATCGCCAGGCGGCGTTCTATCTCGCGACTGGTGATTCCGCGCTGGCGAAGAAGCACGGTATCTCATCGTTGGAACACGGGCAGCAGGCATTGAACCGCGCACAGGGGAACGTCGACCACTGGGACGACTATGACCTCGAAACCCGCTTCGACGATGTGAAGAGCCCCGCTAAACCAATGATCACTAGCGCGTTCTTGTGCACTCCCGGCTGTGGTCATACCGGGTCCGGAAACAGTTTCTGTTGCGGCCTGTGAGCGACCATCCGTTGGTGGTTGACACCGCCCGATCCGGTTGTGTGACGCCGCTCTTTCGTCCGCTAGCGCACTTTCTGGCTCGCGCACCAGCGCTGCCGTTGACCGCATTTTCCATCCTTGCGACGCCGGAGGAATTCCCGCGAGACCAACCGTGGAGTTCGTTCGTGCAGGAGGCCGTCACGATCGCAAGCCCCGCTTTCGCGGACACCCAGAGACGTGTCAGACAGGGCGCCCCTAGCGACGAGCGCCGAAGGGAACGAGCCGCGCGTACGACACTGCGTTATGCGAGCAGGATGGCCAGTCGCGCGACGCCCTTCGGGCTCTTCGCCGGGGTCGCCGTGGGCACGTTCGGAACCTACGCGGAGACTTGTCTGGGCCCCGTCACCACCTGGCGGACGCGGAGCCGTCCGGACATGGGCTGGCTGCTCCACCTTGTCAAGACCTTCGAGCGCCGGCCCGGCGTTCTCGATCACCTTCGGGTGGTGCCGACGAGCATGGCTCTCCGGGTCGGCCCACGACTTGTCCTCCCGTTCACCTCGGCCTGGACCACGCCTGACACGGCGGAGTTCGCGCGGAGCAATGTGTCGATCCGAGCGACTCCTCCCGTGCTGCGGGCGCTGGAACTGGCGGGCGGTGGGCTCACTGTCGCGGAACTCGCCGCCGCGTTGCTCGCTGACACCCCTCAGGCCGGCGAGCAGCGCATCCGCAGGCTCATAGCGGACCTGGTCGAGAACGAGTTCCTCCTGACGGAACTTGTGCCGGTGTCCTCGGAGCCGCGACCGCTCGACCACGTCATCGCGGTGCTGGAGGGCGTGCCGGCCGCGGCGGATGAATGGCGCGCTCTGGTCGACCTGCGCGACTCTGTGGACACCTACGACGAGCGGACCCCCGGGCAGCGCATTCCCCATCTTGCGTCGATCCGTCAGCGGGCGTCAGCCCTGCGGCGGTCGGATCAACTTCTGAAGGTTGACCTGGCGTTCCCCCGAGCTCGGGTGACGCTTCCTCCTTCCGTCGGAGAAGAGGTAGCACGAGCTGCTGAGTGCTTATGGCGGCTGTCCCCGGCCAGCACGGGGCTGCCACATCTGCGCACCTACCATGCGGCCTTCCTTGAGCGCTACGGGGTGGGGCGCGCCGTGTCGGTGCTGGAGCTCATCAGCGATGACACCGGCCTGGGCCCGCCTGAGCCCTACGGGTATCCAGGTGGCGAGCGAGGGTGGCTTCCCGCTGCTGCCCGTGAGAGCGACACCGGCGGCGCCGTACTGGTCGAGCGAGCCCTGGCGGCATTGCTCCAGGGTCGGCGCGAGTTCGAGCTGACGGATGCGTTGCTCGACGAGCTGGCACCCGCCGGAGACCGCTCCACCGCCCCCGCCTCGCTCGAGATCTTCGCGGAGGTCGTCGCAAAATCCACGCGAGACCTGGATGCCGGCCAGTACCTAGTCGCGCTGTCTCCGCTGACTGTCTCCTATGGCGCAGGCAAGGCCAGCGGCCGTTTCCTGGATCTGCTGCCGGGCCAGCTGGTCGAGCA
>JBOHFJ010000403.1:0-4164 GCA_050699655.1 Pseudonocardiaceae bacterium | reverse complement strand
CCGCCCTGGTGAGCGGGGTGGCCGCCAGGGCGGTGCGGCTGGCCGCCAGCTGGGCGGGCGAGGAGTCGGTGATGGTGACCTGAGCACCCAGCTCGGTCAGCACCCGGGCCGCTGAGACTCCGGTGACCCGGGCCCCGGCGACCAGCACCCGGGCCCCGGCGAGCCCCCCAAGAAAAGACTCAGGATCCACGTCACCCCCCGGCCGCGGTCAGCCACTCGCCGTAGAACACACCGGCGCCCAGCGCGCAGCAGATGGCGGCGAGCAGCCAGAACCGGATGATGACCGTGGTCTCGGGCCATCCGGCGAGCTCGAAGTGGTGGTGAAACGGCGCCATCCGGAATGGCCGGCGCCGGGTGGTCCGAAACACCACCACCTGGATGACCACCGACAGGGCCTCGACGACGAACAGCCCACCGATCACGACGAGCAGCAACTCGGTTCGAGTGACCACGGACAGCCCGGCCAGCAACCCCCCGATAGCCAACGATCCGGTGTCGCCCATAAAGATCTTCGCCGGGGGGGCGTTCCACCACAGAAACCCGATGCACCCACCCACCGCGGCGGCGGCCACCACGGCCACGTCGAGCGGGTCGCGCACGGTGTAGCAGCCGGGCACGGCCTGGATGGTGCAGTCCTGGGTGTACTGCCAGAACGAGACGATCACGTAGGTCACCAGCACCATCGCCGACGCCCCCGCGGCCAGCCCGTCCAAGCCATCAGCCAGGTTCACCGCGTTCGACCAGGCCGACACCAGCAGGTAGCTGAAGACCACGAACCCGACGACACCGAAGGACACCACGGTGACATCCCGCACGAAGGACAGGTGCGTCGAGGCCGGGGAGATGCCATCGGAGTCCCGGAAACCCATCGCCAGGATCCCAAACAACACGGCGGCGACCAGCTGCCCGACCAGCTTGGCGGTCTTGTTCAGGCCCAGGTTGCGCTGCCAGCGAACCTTGATCAGGTCGTCCAGGAAGCCGACCACCCCCAGCACCGTCATGAGCATCAGGACCAGCAGAGCCGACGCGGTGATGGCATGCCGGGTCGCGATGAGATGCGCGACCAGGTAACCGCTCCACGTCGCCAGCAGGATGGCCACTCCCCCCATGATGGGGGTGCCCCGCTTGCAGTGGTGAGTCTGCGGCCCTTCCTGCCGGATCTCCTGGCCGAAGCCCTGCCGGGTGAACAGCCGGATGAGGTACGGCGTGAAGAGGATGGAGGCGAGCAGCGCGACTCCGGCGGCGACCAGGATGGTGCTCACCCGGAGTGCCCCGAACCCGGCAGCCGCTCGAGCAGGTCGGCGAGCACGTCCGCGTCCACGAACGGGTGTTTGACACCGCGCACTTCTTGCGCGGTCTCGTGGCCCTTGCCGGCGACGACCACGGCATCCCCCGGGCGGGCCCGGGCGAGGGCGTAGGCGATCGCTTCCGCCCGGTCACCGATCTCCACGACCGAGGATCCAGCCACTCCCCGCGCCCCGGCGAGGATGGCCGCTCGGATCGCCGCCGGGTCCTCGGTGCGCGGGTTGTCGTCGGTGACCACCAGCAGGTCGGCCCGGCGAGCCGCCTCGGCACCCATCAGCGGGCGCTTGGCCGTGTCCCGGTCCCCACCGCAGCCCAGGACCACCAATATCCGTCCAAGAACCTGGGTTCGCACCGTGTCGAGCAGCGCGGCCACCGCGGCGGGCTTGTGCGCGTAGTCGACCAGAGCGAGAAAACTCTGGCCGCGGTCCACCCGCTGCATCCGGCCGGGCACCTCGGCGGTGGCGATGCCCCGAGCCAGCAGCACTGGATCGGCCCCCGCGAGGTGGCCGACGGCCAACGCGAGCAGCACATTGGCCACATTGAACGCCCCGGGCAACCGCGTCACCACGGGTCGGTCGAACCCGTCTGGACCCAGGACGCGGAACGTCTGGCTGCCGGAGATTTGGGCGGTGATGTCCCTAGCGTGCCAGGTGGCCTCGCCGCCGCTCGAGACGGTCGTCGTCGCGCCGGTGACCAGCCGCCGGCCCCAGGCATCGTCGATGCACACCACCTCGGCGCGGGCCCGCCCGTCGAACAGCATCGCCTTGGCGGCGAAGTAGTCCTCAAGGTCCGCGTGAAAGTCCAAATGATCCTGAGACAGGTTGGTGAACGCGCCGACCGCGAAGGCGGTGGCGCTCACCCGGCCCAGCGCCAGCGCATGGCTGGAGACCTCAATGGGCACGTGCGTGACGCCACGTTCGGCCATCAACGCCAGCAGCGCCTGCAGGTCCGGGGCCTCCGGCGTAGTGCAGGTGCTAGGCACCAGCGTCTCACCGATCCGGGCCGCCACGGTGCCGAGCAGGCCGGTGCGCGCACCCGCCGCGCGCAAGCCCGCCTCCAGAAGGTACGCGGTGGTGGTCTTACCCGCGGTACCGGTGATCCCGAGCACCGCCAGCCGGGTAGCGGGTGCACCGAAGATGCGGGCGGACAGGGCGCCCAGCACCGATCGGGGATCCGGGTGCACCAGCACCGGGATGGCGCCACCGGCCAACGCGGGACGGCGCGCGCCGTCGGGGTCGGTGAGCACCGCGACCGCGCCGGCGCGCAACGCCGTAGCCGCGAAATCGGCACCATGCCGGCGACCGGTGCTCAGGCTGGGCAGCGCCGCGAACAGGTCACCGGCAAGCACCTGTTGGGCCCGCAACGCGATGCCCGTGACGAGGGTCCGGTCCACCGGGGTCCGATCCGAGGGTGCCGAGAGCGTCGCGCCCGCCAGCGCGGCGAGTGCGGTCACCGGAGTTGACCCGGGGCGCGAGGGCCGCAGCGGGGTCTCGACCAAGGAGGGAGTCACAGGGGCAGTCACGATCTGAGGTCGGGTCGGGTGGGGCGCAAGCCCAGCGGGGACGAAGGCTACCGGCGCGGCGCTGCGTGATCGGGAGCGGACCCAGCGTGAGAAGTGGCATCAGGGCAGGGTGAGGGTGGCGACTGGACTGGGCCCCGGGGACAGCGGGATCTGGTAGCGCCCCGCCAGGTAGGAGGCGATGTCGTGGAACAACGGCGCGGCGCTGCCGACAGCCGGGTTGTCGAGCATGATCGCCACCACGAAACGCGGGGCGTCAGCGGGCAGGATGCCGGCGAAGGTGATCCAGTAGCTGGAGTTGCTGTAGCAGCCACAGGCGGGGTTGACCTGCTGCGCGGTGCCGGTCTTGGCGGAGATCTGGTACCCGTCAAGCGCGGCTTCCGGGCCGGTGCCGCGCTGGCCCGGTTCGTTCTGCACCACCGCTCGCAGCATGTCGCGCACCGCGGTAGCGGTCCGCGGGCTGACCACCCGGACACCAGCTGGCGCCGCGGTGGCGGTCCGGGTGCCGTCCGGGGCGATCTCGGCTGCGACGATGCGCGGCGGGATACGCACCCCGTCATTGGCGATCGCCTGATAAATGCCGGCGAGCTGCAGCACGGTCACGGATAGGCCTTGGCCAATGGGCAGGTTGGCGAACGTGCTGCCCGACCAGCGGTCCCGGGGTGGCACCTGGCCCGCGCTCTCCCCCGGCAACCCCACATCGGTGCGCTGACCCAGGCCCATGCGGGTGAGCATGTCCACAAAGCGGTCTTCTCCGACGCGCTGCGCGGCGAGCAGCGTGCCGATGTTGGACGAGCGGGCCAGCACCCCCGTGAACGTGAGGTTGACGGTGCCGTGCGACCACGCGTCGCGAATCGTCCGGTCCGCGATCCGCAGCTCGCCGGGGACTTGCAGCACGGTGTCCGGCATGACGACACCACTCTCGACAGCCGCGGCGGCGGTGATCACCTTGTTCACCGAGCCGGGCTCGAAGGGAGCCGAGACCGCCGGGTTTCCCAGCGACTCCGGAGTCGCCGCCGCGAGGTTGTTCGGGTCGAAGGTGACGTCATTGGCCATCGCATACACCTCGGCGGTGCGCGCGTCGAGCACCACCGCGCTGGCTCCCTTGGCGCGATATTTCCGCGAATAGTCGCGGAGCATCTGCGCCACCGTGAACTGCAGGTCGGAATCCAGGGTGAGTTCCAGCCCCGAACCCGGTACCGCCGGGTGCTCGGCGCGCTCGCTGCCCGGGATGACCGCGTCCGAGCCCTCAGCGGTGTCCACCACCCGGCGACCGTCCCGACCGGCCAGGAGGGTGTCGTCATAGTTCTCCAGACCGACCAGTCCCCGCACTTTACGCT
>JBOHFJ010000402.1:0-4172 GCA_050699655.1 Pseudonocardiaceae bacterium | reverse complement strand
CGCGGGACAGACACAGAAATAGGCAACGACCATCCGACTGGGTGAGGTGGTCACCGAGCGGGCCGTAGCTTGCGGCCCGGCGGACCGTCACGCCCGTGCCGTGACGGTCTGCCGGGCCATCCGGGCGAGGTCCCGCGCGTCGCGGCCCGGCCGGGATTCCAGCGCGGCGGCCAGCGGTTGCAACCGCCTGCGGGCGCGGACTGAGCTGAGCTTACTCACCGCGGTGATCGCGCCATGAGCCAACGAGAGACCACCAGACTCCCCGGCCCGGACATGCACCGTGGCCAGCACAATGCTGGAGTGGGCGCCGCTGACCGGGCTGATGCCCTCCCAGCGGCGCAGCGACGCCGCCGCGAGCGGCTCGGCGGCGTCCAGCCGCCCTTGGCGCAGCGCCAGCCGCGCGGCGGGACGATCCAGGTCACCGTAGCGGTCAGCACGGGTGGGCAACCACAGCTCCCGTGCCTGCGCCATCTGCACCTCGGCGCCGTCCAAGTCCTCCATATCAGCCAGGGCCTGTGCGGCCTCTTCCAACGCCATCGACTCCACGGCCGCCCCTCCGATCCGCCCGACTACCACCGCGCGCTGCTCGTCCCCGGAGATGTGCCGCGCCCTGAGCGACCCGAGCTGGAGCATCTTCAACCCGTCATTGGGACGGCCGAACTCCCTGATGGCCGACCCGGCGTAGTTCATGGCAGTGGCCTGCAGGTAAATATCCCCAGCTTGGGCGGCCAGCACAAGCGCGGTCGTGAAGTGGTACATCATCCGGTCGTAGCGCCAGGCTGTGAGCCCGGCACACCCAGCCTCAATGTGCAACTCGGCGACCGCCACCGTCAGCGCGCGCTTGACCGGATCGGTACCCGGCACGCCCAGCAGCCGGCTGGCCCACTCGGCGGTGGCACTGAGCACCTCCGGGTCAGTGATCGTGGGATTGCCCGCCTCGCCGAGCCGCCGGGTCAGGTTGCGCACCTGCGCCACATGGATCCCATCCACCCGGGACGGCAGCGGCACCGGGCCGGGCAGCGTCGGCCGCCTTTCCAGACTGGGCACCTCGCCAGCGACCACATTGAGCCCGTAGACCAGCAGCACCCGGCGGCGCATAGCCTCAGCCACCTCCCTCGGCACAGCGGTACCCCCACCACCGTAGGCGCCCACACCACCCTCGGTACCACCCGCCAGCCGCATATACCCCCGAGGCACCTCCAACCCGTCACAAACCCGCTCCAGCACGGTCACGTTGAGCACCTGGCGGCCCCGCATAATGTCCGACACCTCCGACTGGGACTGCCCCGTCCGCCGGCCGATCTCCCGCTGACTCACCCCCAACCGCTTCAACAACCGAAACACCCCAGCCACATCACGAGCACCCAACACCACCCGCGCCTGCGGCTCCTCATACCATGCAGACCCATCTCCCACACCCACCACAACCACCGCCTCCCTCGATGCATAACGGGGCCACACTAGCGCGCACCCCCGTCACAGTGATCACCCAGCGGTGGCCCGCTTGGTCATCGCATCACACGCGGGGATGCCATGTGGCGTAGAAATCGAGAGAAGCACTCTTCACTCGTGGGCGCTTCGGCTGCAAGCTCGCAGGAACAGACGACACGCCGACCGGCCGAAGGGGCAAACTCGTGGCGTTCACGTTCCTGACTCAGATCCCGAACACCCCAGAGAACAACTCGCCGACCCTCTGGCTCGACGAGAACGGTGACCTGATCGTGCAAGGCTACAAGGCCACCGAGGAGGACTACCTGGGGGCGGAACGCGCCGGATCCACCCCGGGTCACCACCACAACGCCGCAAGCATCCCCGACAACGAGGCGATCGTGCGCGTCCCGGCGTCGCTCATCCCCGCGCTGAAGGCGTCGCTGGCGTGAGCACACCGTTCCACGAGAACCTGGCGAAGGCGAAGCGGACCGCGTACCACCTCGAACAACGCGACGGCTGGGCACTCGACAGCGCGAAGTACCGAGCCTCCTTCGAGGCGTTCATGGCGGGCCAGGCACCCGACGCTGACGTTGACGGAGAGTTTTGGAGCGGGTGGACTTCCACGGTGCGCGAAGCGGTAGCGCGCGGTGTGGAGTTCCGGCGGCTGCGGATCGTGTCCGAGCCCTTGAGCGACTACATCCGCTGGGAGCACGCGATGACGTCGGCAAACAGCGCTGCCGGTGAGCAGGTCCGATGGCTGCCCCGCTCCACGTGTGTGGATCTGGCCGTGGTGCCCGTCGACTTCTGGGTCTTCGACTCAGACTCGGTGCTGTTCGGGCACTTCTCCGGCGACGGCGAATCGACCGGTCACGAGCTGCGCACCGAGCCGGAGATCGTCAAGCTGGCCGCCGAGTGCTTCGAGGCCGCCTGGTCCCGCGCGATCCCGCACGACCACTACACCCCGGCGTAGGCCGCCGTTGCCCGCGTCCCCGTACTTGCCCGTCCAGAAGGCGCGCGAGCGACTTGCCGCCCGTCTGGCGGAGATCCGGAAGGACGCGGCCATCAACTCCCGCGAGCTGGCTCGCAGGCTCGGCTGGTACGAGTCCAAAGTCAGCCGGATCGTCAACGCCATCACACCACCGTCCGAGGAAGACATCAGGGCATGGTGCATGGCCTGCGACGCCGAGCGGGAGATCCCCGGACTGATCGCTTCCCTTCGGTTGGCCGAAGGCGCGTACGTCGAGTGGCGACGCATGGAGCGGGCGGGGCTGCGCGCCGCACAGGAGTCGGTGTTGCCGCGCTACGAGCGCACGCGCCGGTTCAGGGCATACAGCAGCTCGGTCCTGCCTGGAATGATCCAGACTCGCGCCTACACGACAGCGGTCCTGCGGAACATCCAAGGCCATCGGGGACTTGTCGATGACGTCGAGGCGGCGGTCGCGGTACGCATGGACCGGCAGCGGTTGCTGGACACTCGCGGCAAGACCTTCGCATTCGTCCTGGAGGAGCAGGTGCTCTGGACACGGGTAGCCGACGAGGAGACGATGGCTGGCCAACTCGGCCACCTACTGACGATCATGACGACCCGGCCGAACGTCAGCCTCGGGATCATCCCCCGGACCGCGCGCCGCAAGCGATCACCTAGCGAAAGCTTCTGGATCCACGACACGGCGCAGGCCTCGGTGGAGCTGACCGGCGCGTACCTGACCATCAAGGAACCACGCGAGATCGCCCTGTATGAACAGGCGTTCGCGGACTACGCAGCATTCGCCGTATACGGGTCAGGTGTCAGGACGCTGATCACCTCGGCCGTGGACGCCCTGGGCTGAAACTCGCGTAGAAGCTCCTGGAAAAACGTGGAGCCGCTTGTCCCGCCAGGATCACAGTGGGGCTCATGACCTCGACACCAACCCCCTCCTACGCGGCGAGTTCTCCCACCGCGACCCGGTGACGGCTGCGAGGCTGACGGCCATGCGAGAGAAGATCTGGACGTTCATCGGACGCCACGCGGGCGGCACGCAGTGGCGCATCCTGTGGTGTGCCCACACCAAGTACATCGTCGGCGTCTCCGGGCTCGTGCGGAACAACGCTGGCCACGTGCTGCTCATTAAGGGCCGCATGTGGAAGCCGAGCCGACCGTGGGGCCTGGTCACCGGCTACGCCGAATCCGGCGAGCACTGGGCGGACACCGTCGTCCGGGAGGCGCGCGAGGAGACCGGCTTCGAGGTGAAAGTCGAGCCCAACCCGGTCCGCCTGGTCACCGGCTTCAAGCTGCGCGCCGAGGTCGCCTATCTCGCCGAATTCGTCGGCGGCTCCTACCGGCCTGATCCCAAGGAGGTTCTGGACGCCAGCTTCTTCGACATCGATGAGTTACCGGACGGCCTGCTGCCGCAGCACCGGGATCTGATCGAGCGCCATCGCTACTGGTTCAAGGGGGACGACGTTGACCGTGCTCACGCCCAACGAAAAGCTCACGGGCACACCGCACCAGAAGCGGGAGATCTATGAGCGGCTGACCCGCTTCCGCCAGCAACCCGACCACACGCTCACACTGTCCAAGACACAGCGGTCATCGCCCGCTACGGCGACCTGCACGACGACCTGCCCAGCTCTTCCGGCGTCGCCGGACTCGACCTGATCCGCAACTACACGCACGACTGCTTCCATTGGGGGACCTTCCGGTCCTACCGGCTCGGGACCACCGGGATTCACCGCAACCAGCACGGCATCAACTTCCGCCG
>JBOHFJ010000401.1:0-4192 GCA_050699655.1 Pseudonocardiaceae bacterium | reverse complement strand
GGTGCGGATGTGGCCCGAGCCCGACGGGATGGCCACCCTGTCGGCTTATCTGCCCGCCGCCGAGGCCACGGGCGTGTTCGCCGTACTCGACGAGTACGCCCGCCACGCCGGGTCCCCCGGCGACGAGCGCGGTATGGAGGCCCGCCGCGCCGACGCCTTGGTCGACCTCGTGCTGACCCCCACCGGCTCCCGCAGCCAGGGCATCAACACCGACCGGGAACAGGCCACCGAGGAGCCTGACGGCTACTCAGGGAGCGCCCGCGATGATGCTCCGGCACCGGCCGCCACCCGCCCAGCCCCGGACGCGCCCAGCCCAGCACCGGACGCCACCAACCCGGCCCCGGACGCGACCAGCCCAGCGGGCCGCCACTGTGAATGCCGCCACCCCCGCCGTGGCGGGGGCGCGGACATCCGAGTCACAATCCCCTACACCGCACTACTGGGTGCCGAGGACCAGCCCGGTGAGCTCGCCGGCTACGGGCCCATCCCCGCCGCGGTGGCCCGGGACCTCGCCGCCGGGGGCACCTGGCGGCGCATCCTCACCGACCCCGCCTCCGGCCGCCCGCTGGACTACGGCACCACCCGCTACCGCCCACCAGCCCACCTCGCAGGTCTGGTCACCACCCGCGACCAGACCTGCCAATTCCCCGGCTGCCGAGTACCCGCCCACCGCTGCGACCTCGACCACACCATCCCCCACGACCCAGCCCAGGGCACCGGCCCGACCAGCGAGACCAACCTCGGCCCCAAATGCAGGCGTCACCACCAAGTGAAACAGGCCCCCGGCTGGTCAGTCACCCAACACCCCGACGGTTGCACCACCTGGGTCACCCCCAGCGGACATGTCTACCACTCCCCACCGCCACCGCTGACCGACCCGGAGCCACTCACCGCCCGCCCAGCACCCGATCCTGACGAGCCACCGCCGTTCTAATTACCTCGGGCGGGCCGATCATGCATGAATGTCGAAACTCGGTCACCCCTGGGCGTGTCGCACTCGCGTGCAGTGGGCCATCGAGCCGATCGTGCCGCAGAATCCAGGCCTGTCCACTCGGGTGATCGCGTCCGTAGCAGGGAGGGGCTATGCATGCGTGCCGAGATCCCGCGCGACCTGGTCGAGAAGCCGGGTGACGTCGAGGACTCGGTCGCCGAGGGCGAGCAGGAGCCAACCTGGACCGTGTAGCGCTGAGCACGCCCAGCGCAGTCCCAGCTTTTCGCCAGCGTCCTGCGGTGAGCGATCGATTCCCGCTCCCACGACCGTCAACATCCCGACAACGCGTGCCCCGCCGGTGCCGGCTGGTCCGGCGAGCACCGGGTCCGCGCCATCGAGCAGCAGGGTGTGCGCCAGTAGCGGGACACCATCGCACTCGACGGTGAGCGCACCGTCGAAGCGCCCACCACGCTGACCGGCACGGCCAAGCACTACCACCTCGCGCAGGATGGCCCGAGCCCCGCGGTGCAGTGCCACCGTCGTGCTGCTGTACAGATCGGCGGCGTCGCACACGACAGTGGGCTCCGGGCGCCAGTCCAACATCGCTCCGTCAGCGAGGTCGGCGGTAACGGTCCATCGCGCCGCTGCCGGAGGGCGACCCGCTTGCACCACCATCGCCGCCGTCGAGCGCAGCTGTAGGGATGCACCGGCGCCGAGACGGACGTCCAACGCCAGGTCGTCGCCGCCTAGCGGACCGCCGCCGGCCTGCACCACGTGCACCCGGTGCCCGCCGGTGGGGCGCAGCACCACCGGCGCTGCGCTGCGCCACCGAAGACGGGGGGCATCAGCGACGAGCTCGACAGTGACTTCGGCCCGAGCCCGCACGGCACTCACCCGCCAGGTGACAGCTGAGCGCGCACCCAGTCGATGATCGGCTCGGCGTCTGGCTGCTCCCGCAGCGAGATCAGCACGGTGGGTAGGTCGCCGCGGGCCGCCAGGGCATCCCGGCGCATCACGTCCAGGTCCGCGCCGACCAGCGGGGCGAGATCGATTTTGTTGATCACTAGCAGGTCGGAGCGGGTGACCCCGGGGCCGCCCTTGCGGGGCACCTTGTCGCCGCCGGCCACATCAAGGACAAAGATCTGCGCGTCGATCAGGCCGTAGCTGAAGGTGGCGGTGAGATTGTCCCCACCGCTTTCCACCAGCACTAGGTCGGGATCGTGGCGCGCGGTGAGTTCCTCGACGGCGTCGAGGTTGGCGGTGATGTCGTCGCGGATCGCGGTGTGCGGGCAGCAGCCGGTGCGCACCGCCCGGATCCGCGCATCGGGCAACACCGCGTGGGTGCGCAGGAAATCGGCGTCTTCAGTGGTGTAAATGTCGTTGGTCACCACCACCAGCGACAGCTCATCGCGCAGCGTCCGGCAGATCGCCGCGACCAAGGCGGTCTTGCCGCTGCCGACCGGCCCTCCGACGCCGATCCGCAGCGCTCGATCCTCACGAGGTAACTCACGAGGTAACTCACGAGGCAACTCACGAGGCAAAGAGGGTCACCTCCGTACGGGCGTGCAGTTCGGCCAGCACCTCCGGCAGCGGAGTGCTGGTGCTGGGCAGTAAGCGGGTGTCCCGCTGGGCGACGGCCTCGCGGGCCACCCGGGTTGCGGTCAGCGCGGCCCGCGCAGCAGACTGGCTCGCGCGGGCCTGCACTGCGGCGACCGTGATCGGGTCCAGCCCCAGCAGCCGTACCGCGGCGGCACACGCCCCGCCGAGCAGGTGGTGCAGCGTGAGCAACGCGGCGGCGTCGGCACCGTCGCCGGTCGCGGCGACCGCGGCGCCGAGCACCAGCGGGTGGTGCGGGCGACGCCCAGCTAGGAACAAAGCTTCCAGAGCGGCCGAGGGCCAGACGCGCCGTGCGGTGCGCGCCAACGCCGCGCCCTGTGCCCGGGACGCCTCCCGGGCGGCGGCCGACGGGATGCGGGCACTCACCGCCGCGTCCCACCGGCTCCAGTCCACCGGCGCGGTGCCGGCTGCCAGCAGGGCGCCCGTGGCGGCGACCGCGGCGAGTACCGGGCCAGCACCCCGCAACCGGGCGGCCAGGAACAGCGCGAGGTCGGTCTCGTCCCGCAGCAGGCCACGCTCGACGGCCGCCTCCACCCCACCGGAGTGCGCATGCCCGCCGGTGGGCAACCGTGAATCGGCCAGCAACAGCGACGCCAGCACAGTCATCAGAACAGGAAATAGCGTTGGGCCATCGGGAGCTCCGCCACGGGGTGCGGCTCGACCACCTCGCCGTCGATCCGGACGGTGAACGTCTCAGGATCCACCTCAATGCGCGGCAGCGCATCATTCAGCGGCATATCGGCCTTGCCCAGCGCCCGGGTGTCGCGCACCGCCACCAGCCGGCGCCGCACCGCCAGCCGGTCGGCGAGACCACCCTGGATGGCCAAGGGAGCCACGAAATGCACTGAGGTAGCGGCGGCGCACGCGGCGGCGGCCCCGAACATCGGCCGGGGCAGCACCGGCTGCGGGGTCGGGATGGAGGCGTTGGCATCCCCCATCGCCGCCCAGGCGATCATGCCGCCCTTGAGCACGACGCTCGGCCGCACCCCGAAGAACGCAGGCTGCCACAACACCAGATCGGCGAGCTTGCCCACCTCGACCGAGCCGACCTCACCGTCGAGCCCATGCGCGATCGCCGGGCAGATCGTGTATTTGGCCACATATCGCCGGGCCCGCAGGTTGTCCGACGTCGGGGGGTCCCCGGGCAGCGACCCGACTCGGCGCTTCATCACGTGCGCGCTCTGCCAGGTCCGCAGGATTACCTCGCCGACCCGACCCATGGCCTGCGAGTCCGACCCGATCATCGAGATGGCCCCGAGGTCGTGCAGCAGGTCCTCGGCCGCGATGGTGGACGGCCGGATCCGGCTCTCCGCGAACGCGAGGTCCTCTGGCACCGCGGGGTTGAGGTGGTGACAGACCATGAGCATGTCGAGGTGCTCCTCGACGGTGTGCACCGTGTGCGGCCGGGTCGGGTTGGTCGAGCTGGGCAGCACATGCGGCTGCGCGGCGACGGTGATGATGTCCGGCGCGTGGCCGCCGCCAGCTCCTTCGGTGTGGTAGGCGTGGATGGTTCGCCCACCGATCGCGGCCAGCGTGTCGGCGACGTAACCCGCCTCGTTGAGGGTGTCGGTGTGGATCGCCACCTGCACGCCGGTGTCGTCGGCGACCCGCAGGCACGCGTCGATCGCCGCCGGGGTGCATCCC